>JBHIEC010000350.1:0-1502 GCA_046760425.1 Anaerolineae bacterium | reverse complement strand
AGGAAAGGGACCGTCTGCAGGAAGCGCTTAACTTTCCCTTCCAGTGGGTGGTGCTAAAGAGGGACGAACTGGAGGCGGGGATAAAGGAGCTGGCGTCTCGGCTGGCCAACTTCGAGGAGGAAGAGTTAGGTATCCCCCCTCTGGAGCGGTTCCCACCCCGGGAGCAGCGACGGATGCGCCAGGTGTTGGATGGAGATTTGCGGCTGCTCATCAAAGGCCCGCGGGGCCTGGGCAAGACCCGGGAGGCCCTGGAGGTGCTGCGACGGCTGGCAGCGGCCAGGGCGGAGCCAGTGACCGTCCTCCTACCCCGTCCACCCCTCGCCGACCCACCCTTCGACTGGCCGCCGGACCTGCCCTCTCGCAACATCGTCCTGCTGGCCGACGATCTGCACGAGCATTTCTACCCCCAGCCCAGGAACGGGGCCGAACGAGCCATGGTCATGGCCGCCCGGGATGACTACCGGGGATGGCTGCCCCAGACGGTGAAATTCCTGGAGCACAAGTTCTCCGGTAGTGACTTTCGGGTGGTGGGCATGGTGCGAGACGACCCCCTGGAGCTCTATCAGCGCCTAGACCCCGGGCGTCCCTTCTGGGAAGATTTCACCATCTACAAGTTGGACCCGTGGGCACAGAAAAGGCGCGGTGAACTGATTCAAAGCGTCGCCCACTGGCGGGGGACGCAGGTGGAGGAGGCAGCCGTGGAAGAGATGGCTGCCAAGAGCGACGGGACGCCCAAGGCTTTCGTCACCTTCTTCAAGCGACGGGACCGACAGGAGGCCGTAAGCTTGGGCGAGGCTCGGGAGGAGTTCACCGGCACCTATCCCAACGAGTGGGAGGTCGTGTGGCGGAAGGACATCCAGCCCCATCCGGCTTCCCGCTACCTGTTCATGGCCCTGAGCCTGCTCCACCAGGGGCGGGTGGCCTTGCACAAGGACCTGGCCATCAAGCTGGCGGCCCGGCTGTGGGAGGAGCGGTGGGCCTGGCGGCGGGAGCCAGAGGTGGAAGCGGCCCTGACCCGGCTGGGGGCCTGGGTGAAGGAAAAGGACGGCCTGCTGGAATGTCGGGAGGACTACCTGCAGGGCCGGACCGAACTGAAGAAACACGCCGGCCTGGTGACAGACCTGTTGCTGACGGCAGCCGGGGACCGGGCTCGTGGCCTGGAGCTGCTGCCCTCTCTGTTCGACTTTGGCTTCGTCCTGGGGGCTGAACTAGCGAGGTACGCCCTGGCCATCCGGGTCTACGACCGGGTGCTGGAACTGGACCCCCAGTTCGCCCCCGCCTTCTACAACCGGGGGGTCGCCCGCTCAGACCTGGCGAAGCTGGAGAGGGACCCCCAGGCCAAGCGTCCCCTCCTCCAGCAGGCCATCCAGGACTACGACCAGGCCATCGAACTAGACTCCCAGCTCGCCCTCGCCTTCTACAACCGGGGGGTCGCCCGCTACCACCTGGCGGAGCTGGAAGCCGAACCCCAGGCCAAGCGTCCCCTCCTCCAGCAGGCCATC
>JBHIEC010000349.1:0-1510 GCA_046760425.1 Anaerolineae bacterium | reverse complement strand
GACGTGATCCAGGCCCTGCAACGGGCCCACGAGAACGAGGTCTCGCCGGTGGGGCGGGAGGTTCTGGGCCAGTTGCTGGAGAACGCCCAGATCGCCCGGGACGAGAGGATGCCCCTCTGCCAGGATACGGGGGTCACGGTTGTGTTCCTGGAATTGGGGCAGGACGTGCACATCGTGGGGGGTGACCTCGCCCAGGCCATCAACGAGGGGGTGCGAAAGGGCTACCAGGAAGGCTACCTGCGCAAGTCGGTGGTAGACAAGCCCTTGTCGGCGCGGATCAACACCCGGGACAACACCCCCGCGGTCATCCACACGGAGGTGGTCCCCGGCGACCGCCTCAAGATCACCGTCATGCCCAAGGGCGGCGGCGCCGAGAACATGAGCACGCTGAAGATGCTCTCCCCGGCGGCGGGGCGTCAGGGCGTCGTGGACTTCGTGGTGAAGACGGTGGATGAAGCGGGGGGCAAGCCCTGTCCCCCCACCATCGTGGGGGTGGGCGTCGGCGGCTCTGCCGAGTACGCCTTCTTCCTGGCCAAGCGGGCGCTCCTGCGGCCGGTGGGGAAGCCCCACCCTGACCCCGAGGTAGCTGAGTTAGAGGCTGAGATCCTGGAACGGGCTAACCGGCTGGGCATAGGCCCCATGGGACTGGGGGGTCGCACCACCGTCCTGGCCGTCCACGTGGAGACCCACCCTTGTCACATCGCCAGCCTGCCCGTGGCCGTCAACATCCAATGCCACTCAGCGAGGCACAAGGAAGCGGTTTTGTAGGAGGATCTGATGAAGATCACGACACCTCTCACCGATGAGGTGATCGAAAAACTTCACGCTGGCGATAAGGTCTCCATCACCGGCACCCTCTACGTAGCCCGTGACGCAGCCCACAAGCGGCTGGTGGAGGCCCTGGAGCGAGGCGAACCCCTGCCATTCAACCTTCAGGGACAGATCGTCTACTACATGGGCCCCTCACCCGCGCCCCCCGGCAAACCTATCGGCTCGGCGGGCCCCACCACCAGCTACCGCATGGACCCTTACACCGAGCCTCTGCTCCGGGTTGGCCTCAAGGGCATGATCGGCAAGGGCGAGCGGTCCGAGGCTCTCAAGGCGGCCCTGCAGCGCTACAAGGCTGTCTACTTCCTGGCCGTGGGGGGTGCGGCGGCCCTCATCGCCCAGGGGATCAAGAAGGCCGAGGTCATCGCCTACGAGGATCTGGGGGCCGAGGCCGTGCGCCGCCTGGAGGTGGAGGACTTCCCGGTCATCGTGGTCAACGACGTCTACGGTGGCGACGCCTTCGAGGAGGGGAAGGCGGAGTACAGGGTGGGGTGAGGCAATAAGGGATGAGTCGAGGGAAAGCTCCGTTCAGGAGATGGCTACATCGAGGGGATGATCGGCGAGGGAAACCGAGGCCCTGAGGCGAGGAAGGCTTTGAAGAAGCACAAAGCGGTCTACTTCCAAGAGGAGGGTCCTAAAGTAACTGTGCCATTCTTTGCACTTTGTTTGCGCCCCAAAAAAG
>JBHIEC010000348.1:0-1513 GCA_046760425.1 Anaerolineae bacterium | reverse complement strand
CACCAGGGGATCGGCCAACTGCTCGGCCAGGACGGGGGTCAGGCCGATGGTCAGCTTGATGGGGTAGTTGCCTTCCTTCAGGTCGTAGAGGGCGTTGAGGAGGGGCAGGTAGGTCTCCGAAGCGGCCTCGTGCAGCCACTCCTCGCCGTGCGGCCAGCGCCCCGCCATGCGACAATAGGGTAGATGGCTGTGCAATACGAAAGTGAAGGCTCCTTTTTTCATGGGGTGCTCCTTTGGACACTTTAAATTAAGTATACACTCAAATCGGGCAGTTAGCAAGAACGGGGGCGGTGGGAAGAACACGCATATGCAAGATTGACAGATTTACTCTTCGCCCAAGCTACTTGATCCGCTAATCCTGCCCATCCGCTGTTCTCCGTCCCAGCGACTTGATCAAGTAGGGCAGAATGTGGCGGCTGAGGTCAAAATAAGTTGCCCGATCGTTGAGCATGGCGGCCAGTAATCGCGTGACCCTGGGGTTGCGGACGCCGAGGCGGAAACAAAGACGCGGCAACCCATAGAAGAGAGCGGCCACCCAGCGGGCGCGGCTCAGGTTGGCGCCGATCTCCCTCTGTACCCAGGCCGTGTACTTGTCCAGCTCTCCCTGGACAATGGCCTCCGCGGCCAGGCGCGCGCTCTTGACGGCGTAGCGGATGCCTTCGCCCGACAGGGGATCCATGAGCCTCGCCGCGTCGCCTATCAGCAGGGAGCGGGCGGTGTTCAGCCTCTCGGAGCGGATGTAAATGGGCAGGGGGTGACCGTGCAGGGTGACCCCGTCCAGGCTGAGGCCGAACTTGGCCATCTCCTGCCTCAGGATGTTTTTCAGCTTGGCCTTGCTCTTCCTGAAAGCACCGATGCCGACGGAGAGGTGTTCTCTCTTGGGAAAGATCCACAGGTAGCCGCCTTTGAGAGCGCCGAACTCGAAGAGAGCCGTTTGTGCCCAGTCTGCCAGGGCTATCGGCGCGAGGGGAACCTCGGCCTCGAGGGCTGCCCCCATTAACTTGCCCCGCCGCAAGCCCAGTTTCCTGGCGGTAGTCGAATTAGCGCCATCAGCGCCGATGAGGTAGCGCCCCCTGAACTCCTGGCCGTCTCTGGTGGAGACGACCACGCCGTCCTCGCCCTCCACGACCTCCGTCACTGGCGTGGCTTCTCGCACCGCGCACCTGGCCTGCTTCAGCACCAAGGCGTCAAGCTTGTCGCGCATGACCATGGCCACGGGCTCACCGGGCAGGGGAATGGTGACCTCCTCCTGGCCTTGATAGGAGTAGCGGATTCTGGCTACCCTGGTCTCAATCATCTGGTCGAGGGGGAAGGGGAAATAGCGGAAGACCGATCTGGGCACGCCGCCGCCACAGGGCTTGTATCTGGGCAGCCGCTCTCTCTCCAGTACCAGCACCTTGCAGCCTGCTTCCCCTAAGTAGTAGGCAGCCGCAGCGCCGCCGATCCCCGCCCCGATCACGATGACGTCATAGTCCATCACCTACCTCCATGGGCCAAATTCTAGCATCGCCAG
>JBHIEC010000347.1:0-1515 GCA_046760425.1 Anaerolineae bacterium | reverse complement strand
AGCAGCGCTTTGGCGGCTACGGCTATCACTTCACCATCTACTGCTACCGCTCGGCCCCGGACCGGTTCTGGTGGAAGGTGTGCTACACCCGCAGCGTGCTGCAGTGGGGCGCCAATGTCAAGGGCAAGAACGACTCGGTGGTGGGCTGCGTCTGGGTCGGCGACTACGACGCTCAGCCCCCCGAGGCCGAGACGGTCGAGGCAGTGACCGGAGTCTTCGAGCGCCTGTTCCTGGTGCTCGACCAGTGGCTGGGATGGCGTCCCGTCGTCGTCGGTCACCGGGACCTGTTACAGCCGGGCTACACAGAATGCCCGGCCGACTGGGCCTACGGCCCCAACGGGCCCTTGATGCGCCTCAACGCCCGTGGGCTGAGAGAGGCGCCCGGCGATGACCTCCAGGCCCAACTCCAGCAAGCCCTGGCCCAGATCAACACCTTGCAGGCGCAACTGGCCGATCTCCAGGGCCACGTGAACAGCCTGGAGACGCGGATCACCCAGGCCCGGACCCATGCTGAAGCGACCCTAAACTCATTGACCGGCTGACAGGCCCACTGCACAGACTTTGGACCTCGGACTTAGGACGATCTGACCATGCGTGACCTGTACTGCTTTGTCAATGGCATCAAGACCCGCTACTGGGTCTGTGGGGACGGCCCCCCGGTCGTCTTGATCCACGGCCTGGGGGCATCTGTGGAGTTCTGGGAGCGCAACATGGCCGCCCTGGGCGAGCGCTTCCGGGTCTACGCCCTGGACCTGGTGGGCTTTGGCCGCACGGACAAGCCAAACCTGGAGCCCTCACTGGAGATGGCCGTCCGTCACGTGATCGGCTTCCTGGATGCCCAGGGTGTTGAGCGTGCCAGCCTGGTAGGCAACTCCATGGGTGGGCTCATCGCCCTGGTGGCGGCCGGTAGGTTTCCCGAGCGGGTCGAGAAGCTGGTCCTGGTGGACAGCGCAGGGCTTGGCCGGCGCATTCACTGGGGATTCCGGGCCTTGTCGTTGCCGGGGATCGGGGCGCTGGCCATGCGCTTCCGCCCTAACGTGCGCAGCATGCGCCTGGTGAGACGCTACATGTGTCATGATCCGAACACCCTGTCCGACGAGTGGCTGGCCCGGCGGGTCGAGATGCTGCAGGCGCCGGAAGCCCGGCGCGCCTTGTTCACAACCCTGCGCTATGGGGTCAACCTGTGGGGCGTCCGGCCTCACCTGGTGCGGGAAGCTGACGAAAGCCTGGCGCACGTCACCGCCCCAACCCTGGTCGTGTGGGGGCGGGAGGATCGCATGCTCCCCCTGGCGGATGCCATGGCCGGCTGGGAGCGCATCCCCGGCGCCCGGCTGGAGGTATGGGAAGGCTGTGGACACGTGCCCCAACTGGAGAAGCCCGATGAGTTCAACCGGCTGGTGACATCATTTCTGTCGGAAAGCGTCACTCCGCTTGAAAGATGACAGGGGTATCTTCTCCATAAGTAGGGGCGAACCCTTGCGGTCGCCCTGCTGGGCAGGCGCAAGACCTGCCCCT
>JBHIEC010000346.1:0-1516 GCA_046760425.1 Anaerolineae bacterium | reverse complement strand
CTGCAGGGGATCAACGCCGGCCCTCGCGGAAAGAACCGGCAATCGCACCTCTTCCGCCAGTACGAGGACATCGGCGTGGACTACGTGCGCACCCACGACTACTACGGCCCCGCCGACATGCACGTCCTCTTCCCCGACCTGCAGGCCGACCCGAACGACGAAAGCAGCTACGATTTCACCTCCACCGACCGCGAGCTGGAAGCCATCCACCGCGTGGGCGCAGAAGTGCTTTTTCGCCTGGGCGAGAGTTGGGGATCCTCTGTGACCTACGTGGCTCCCCAGGATCACGACGCCTGGGCCCAGGCCGCCGTACACGTCGCCAAACACTACAACGACGGCTGGGCCGACGGCTTTCACTGGGGCATCGAGTACTGGGAGGTGTGGAACGAGCCAGACATCACCCAGTTCTGGACGGGCACGCGGGAGGAGTACTTCCAACTGTACGAGACCGTAGCCCGCGCCCTCAAAGCCTACGATCCCACCCTAAAGGTGGGCGGGCCGGGGCTGGCCGGGAACACTGACTTCCTGCACGGTTTCCTGGCCTACTGCCGCGACCATGATGTGCCGCTGGACTTCGTCTCCTGGCACAAGTACGCTGGCGGTGACGCTCCCTACGTTGTGGCCCAGCGGGCTGAGCAGGTACAACTGGCTCTGGACACTTACGGGTTCAGCGAGGCCGAGAACCTGCTCACCGAGTGGAACATCTCCGTCCAAAGCGATTACGAGCACCTGCGAGATGCCACCGGCGCTGCCTGGACCGTTTCGGCGCTGATCCACCTGCAAGACACCACGGTGACCATCGCCAACCGCTACCGCGGCGACGGAGGGTTGGGGATGTTCACTTGGGAAGGATTTTACACCAAGCCGGCCTACAGCTTCCTGGCCTTTCGGCGATTGCTGGAGACGCCGCAGCGCCTGGCGATTGAAGGCCCAGGCGTGTATAAACCATTCCTCGCTGGCCGGGACGAGGATGGACGAACAGTACAGCTCCTGATCAGCAACTATGCCTCCGAATACACCAGCTTTGACCTCACCGTCACCAACCTGCCCTGGGGCGCGGGGCAACCCTACCGCTACGAGCGCTACCTGCTGGACGAAACGCACAACCTGACCCTGGTGGAATCATCCGACGTGCCCGCTGGCTCCGATACCTTCACCACCAGCGAAGCGATGGCCGCGCCGGCCGTGCAACTGATCCGCCTCTTCGTACCCGCTGGCGAGCCCATGCCGCAGATCACCATCCACGCCGACCAGGCCCTGGACCCCATCAGCCCGCTGCTGTACGGCCTGAACCACCGCTACCTGCACAGCGGTTACGGCGTCTGGGACGCCGAGGCACAACAGGTGCACCCTGAGGTCATCAGCCGCTCCCTGCAGATCGGCTTCCCGGTCACCCGCTTCCCCGGTGGCAGCGTCGGCAGCACCTACCACTGGACCGACGGCATCGGCCCGCCGGAGACGCGGCCCAGCGGCATCTCCGGCTTCGACGGCGCGCCCGCGGGCAACGAGTATGGCT
>JBHIEC010000345.1:0-1522 GCA_046760425.1 Anaerolineae bacterium | reverse complement strand
CCCCTGACCCACGACGGCTGGCTGGAGATCGAGGTGGATGGCCAGCGGCGGCGCATTGGCATCACCCGCGTGCACCTGGAGGAGGACACGGCCAAGCTCTTCCACGTTGACGGCCACAGCCTGGTGGACTTCAACCGCTCGGGCGTGCCCCTCATGGAGATCGTCAGCGAGCCCGATATGCGCTCCGTGGACGAGGCGCGCCTCTATTCCCTCAAGCTGCGCCAGATCCTGCGCTACCTGGGGGTGAACTCCGGCGACATGGAGAAGGGCGCTATGCGCTTCGAGGCCAACATCTCCCTGCGCCCCAAGGGGGCGAAGGGGTACGGCACGCGGGTGGAGATCAAGAACCTGAACAGCTTCCGAGCCCTCCTGCGGTCGCTGGAGTACGAGGCTGAACGGCAGAGGAGGGTCCTGGAGGCGGGAGGAACTATCCGGCAGGAGACCATGGGCTGGGACGAGGTCCACGGCGTGACCGTGCCCCAGCGGGGTAAGGAGTACGCCCACGATTATCGCTACTTCCCCGAGCCCGACCTGCCACCCCTGTACATCACCCGCGAGTGGGTTGAGGAGCTCAGAGCCAGGCTCCCCGAGCTCCCCGACGCCCGCCGCGAACGGTTCATGGCCCAGTACAAGTTGTCCCGCTACGACGCCGACCTGCTCACCTCCGAGAAGGCCATTGCCGACTACTTCGAGGCCTGCGCCCGCCAATATCCCGACGCCAAAAAAGCCGCCAACTGGATCACAGGGGAATTGTTCCGCCTGCTGAAGGCCACGGACACCGAGATCGAGGATACGAAAATCAAGCCCCAGGATCTGGTGGCGCTCCTGAAGATCGTTGACCAGGGCACCATCAGCGGCAGCGCGGCCAAGACCGTCTTCGAGGAGATGTTCGCCACAGGGCGTAGCGCCGAGGAGATTGTGGCTGAGAAGGGGCTGACCCAGATCAGCGATGCCCAGCGGCTGGGCTCTATCGTGGGGGAAGTGCTGGGGGAGAATCCCCAGGCGGTGGCCGACTACCTGGGGGGCAAAGAGGCGGCCCTGCGCTTCCTGGTGGGGCAGGTGATGAAGGCTACCCGGGGACAGGCCAACCCCGGCCTGGCCAATGAGTTGCTGCGCCAGGAGCTCAAGAAGCTGTCTGCAAGCTAGAGGACGAGGCGCGAAAAGCCCTGAGAGCCGACGCGTTTCAAAGAAACCACGCCCAATGATGGGACAAAACTCAAAGAGGAGGGAGACTCAATGGCGAAGGAGATGGTGCTGGAGCGGGAGAACCCCTGGCAGATCGCCCTGCGGCAGTTCGACAAAGCAGTGCAATACCTGGATCTTAAGGCGGGCATCCGTGACATGCTGCGCCACCCAAAGCGGGAGCTGACGGTCAATTTCCCGGTCAAGATGGACGACGGCTCAGTCAGAATCTTCACTGGCTACCGCGTCCACCACTCCACCGTCCTGGGCCCCACCAAGGGCGGTATCCGCTACCACCCCGACGTCACCCTGGACGAGGTCCGCGCCCTGGCCATGTGGA
>JBHIEC010000344.1:0-1526 GCA_046760425.1 Anaerolineae bacterium | reverse complement strand
CCTCCCGCGCCATCAATCAACCCCATCCAGCGACCGACTCCCGGCCGCCAGGCTATCTTCCACGGCGAGACCGCTGGGCCGGCAGGCGTGGCCACAGCGGCGGCTTGTTCCTCCAACCGCTTGAGCAGCAGCCCAGCGATGGCAGCCACTACTGGCTCCCTCCCATCACCACCCCTGGCACGCTGCTCCAGGAAGGGCCGCGCCACCTGGGGGAACAGGGCATAGGAGATCACGTCCTCCTCGCTCCGCGCCAGCTCGCCGATCTCTTCCCGCGCCTTCTCCATTCCCGGCGGGATCAGGTCGGCGGGGCGGCAGTCAATGGGCTCCTCGTCGCCGATGGCTAGCCGCTTCACCTGCGAGTCAATGGGGGCCGGTGGGCGGCCGTAGTAGCCCCGCACGTATTGCCGCACTTCCTCGGGGATGATCTTATACCGCTCGCCCAGCACCACATTGAGGGTGGCCTGGGTGCCGACGATCTGGCTGGAGGGGGTCACCAGCGGCGGGTAGCCCAGCTCGGCCCGCACGCGCGGGACTTCGGCCAGTACCGCCTCGTACTTGTCCACGGCGTTCTGCCCCCGCAACTGCGAGACCAGGTTGGAGAGCATACCCCCAGGGATCTGATACTGCAACACCCGCACGTCCACCCCGAACATGCCGCTCTCAAAGCGGGCGTACTTACGGCGCACCCTGGCGAAGTAGGCGGCGATTTCGGCCAGCAGGCGCAGGTTCAGCCCTGAATCTCGCTCTGTCCCCTGCAGCATGGAAACGATGGACTCGGTGGGCGGGTGGGAGGTGGTGAGAGAGAGAGAGGAGATGGCCGTGTCCACGATGTCCACTCCTGCCTCGACTGCTTTGAGATGAGCGGTGGTGGCCATGCCGCTGGTGGCGTGGGAGTGGAGGTGAATGGGCAGATCGAGCTCCTCTTTCAGGCGGCCCACCAGTTCGTAGGCCGCGTAGGGGGTGATCAGCCCGGCCATGTCCTTGATGCAGATGGTGTCGGCCCCCATATCCGCCAGTTGGCGGGCCAGGTCCACGAAGTAGTCAATGCTGTAGGGCGGGCCAATGGTGTAGCAGATGGCCGCCTGGACGTGGGCTCCCTCTCGCTTGGCGACCTCCATGGCAAAACGCATGTTGCGCACGTCGTTGAGGGCGTCGAAGATGCGGAAGACGTCTATGCCATTGGCGTGAGCGTGGACGACGAATCGCTCCAGTACGTCGTCGGGGTAGTGGTGGTAGCCGACGATATTCTGACCCCGCAGGAGCATTAGGAAGGGGGTGTGGGGCATGCGCTCTTTGAGACGGCGGATGCGGTCCCAGGGGTTCTCGTCCAGGAATCGCATGGCGGAGTCGAAGGTCGCGCCGCCCCACATCTCCACCGCCCAGTAGCCCACCTGGTCAATCTTGTCGGCGATGGGCAGCATATCGTCGGTTCGCATGCGGGTGGCCAGCAGGGATTGGTGGCCGTCGCGTAGCATGAGATCGCAGATTTTCAATGGGTTCATGTTGCCTCCAGAACACGGATTAGC
>JBHIEC010000343.1:0-1528 GCA_046760425.1 Anaerolineae bacterium | reverse complement strand
TGGGCAGGTCCTTGATCCTGACCCCCACGGCGTCGTAGACGGCGTTGGCGATGGCTGGGGCGGTGGGATTATTGGCCGGCTCGGCCATGCCCTTGGCCCCGAAGGGCCCCTCGGGGTCAATGGTCTCGACGATGATAGGGTCAATGGGCGGCATGTCCAGCGCCGTAGGCAGAGCATAGTCGGCGAAATTGGGGTTGAGCATCTTCCCCTCCTCCAGCACCAATTCCTCGCTCAAGCCGTAGCCCAGGCCCATGGACACCCCACCCTCGATTTGACCCTCCACGGCCATGGGGTTGATCGCCCGTCCCACATCGTGAGCGGCCGCTATCTTCAACACTTTCACCTCCCCGGTCTCTGTGTCCACCTCCACCTCGGCCGCCTGGGCAGCGAAACCATAGGTAGCGGAGATGTTGCCCCGGAATTCCTTGTCCTGCTTCTCGGTGGGAGGCTCATACCAGCCCCGAGCCAGGATGACGTCCCCATCGGGTCGGAAGTGACCGGCCCGGATGGCCTTGGCATAGGGAATGCCCTCCTCCGGCTCGCCCCTAACAAAAACCTGTCCCTCGCGCATCTCTAGGTTTTCAACTTTCTGCTTGTACGCCTGGGCAGCCGCCTCCAGGATCTGCCGCTTGGCATCGGCGGCGGCCAGGCGGGCAGAGTTGCCGGCAATGAAAGTAGTGCGGCTGGCGTGGGCCCCCACGTCCCAGGGGGTGATGGCGGTATCGGTGTTGACCACCGTGATGTTGTCCACCGGTACCCCCATCTCCTCGGCCACGATCTGGGCGATGATAGTGTCAGAACCCTGCCCCATGTCGCTGGACCCGGTGATCACCGTGACCTTGCCGTAATCGTCCACCTTGATGGTGGTGCCGCAGCCATCGGAAGGGTAGATGCGGGCCCCGCCGCCCACGTGCAACTGCCCGGCTATGCCCACCCCCCTTCTGTTCCTCCAGACTTCCGAAGTCTCAGAGACTTCGGAAGTCTGATGCAGAGGTGCCATCTCCCCTGCTCCCGTGCTCCCCTGCTCCCGTGCTCCCCTGCCTCGCTTCTCCTGCCAGCCGATGCTCTGCGCTGCCTTCTCAATGCACTCGCTCAGACCACAGGTGGTGATCCTGATCCCCTGGCCGGTGATGTCCCCCGGCTGGTTGGCGTTCTTCAAACGAAACTCCATGGGGTCCATGCCCAGTTCGTGGGCCAGCATGTCCATGTGAGATTCCACCACGAAAGTGGCCTGGGGGTTGCCATAGCCCCGCATGGCGCCGGCGTAGGGGTTGTTGGTATAGACCACCAGCACGTCGTATTTGACGTTGGGCACCCGGTACAGAGAGGAGACGGTCATCATCATCACCAGCGGGGTGGTGGCCCCCCAGGAGGTGTAGGCCCCGTTGTCGAGGATCATCCTGGCCTGCCGGGCCATCAGGGTGCCGTCCCTCTTGGCCCCACTTTTGATGTCGCAGATCACCGGCTGGCGGGTGGGCGAGGCGATGAACTCCTCCTCGCGGGTGAAGGTGATCCGCACCGGACGCCC
>JBHIEC010000342.1:0-1543 GCA_046760425.1 Anaerolineae bacterium | reverse complement strand
GCCCTGTTGCCTCATCGCCTTCTGCTTCGCTGCCCTGGCCCTCATCCCCAGCTACGAGATGGCTGGCCACACCGTGCGGGCCGTGATGAGCTACCAGGAGGCCAGCCGATATTCCCTGCCACCAGTGGGGCTGGTGGGGTTGCTCATCCCCGGCTTCTTCGGACGCGGGCCGGCAGGCTTTTGGGGACCCTGGGATCGGGTGGAGGTGGGCTACATCGGCGTTTTGCCCCTCATCCTGGCTGCCTTGGCCGTGCTTCTCAGGCGGGACAGGCTGACCCGCTTTCTCGCAGGCCTGGCCGTTATCTCGCTCCTTCTAGCCTTCGGTGGCTATGCCATTCTCCACGGCTGGCTTTACCTGTTGCCCGGCTTCGACAAAGTGCGCGCCCCGGCCCGTTTCGTCTATCTCTTCGACTTCTCCCTGGCTGCTCTGGCTGCCCTTGGTTTGGATGCCCTCCTGCGGTCTTTGAGTCATAAGAGGCGGGCTGTGCTTCGCCGCCTGCTCAAGGTGGTGCCCTGGATCCTGCTGGGCATAGCGGTCATCGGCCTATCTCTGGGCTACCACGCCATCTTGATCGCTCAGGGCGAAGACGCGGCGGTGTACAAAAGGACCGTGAATGCTGTCAATGGCCTGGTCTTTTTCCTTCTGATGCTGGTTGCCAGCCTGGCTATTCTCTACCTGCGCCGCTACCGCTGGGGGCAGCAGGTAATGGGCCTATTGGCGGTGGGCTTGATCGCCCTTGACCTGTTCAGTATGGGAGCCTATACCGACCTGGAGCACAACGACCCCACGGCGGGCTTCCAACACTCTGAGGCCATTGAGTTCCTCAAGTCGGACCCCGGCTACTACCGCATAGACACGGGAACGGGCGTTTGGGACGTTTGGCAGCCCGACGCCAGCCTGCTGTACGGCATCTTCGACATTTCAGGCATCTGGAATCCACTTCAGTTGGCCGATTACGACCGCTACTGGGATGCGGTGGGCCTGCGGGGCCTTCGCTCCTCCCGCCTGTACGACTTCGTGAACGCCAAGTACGTCATCGGCCACAAGGACGTGCCCCTGGACTGGGACAAGTTCGTGCCCGTCTTCGACCGTGACCCTCAGGTCAACATCTACCTGAACACCAGGGCGCTGCCGCGGGCCATCCTCGTCCACCGGGCCATAGCGGTGCCCGATCAGGAGAGCGCGTTCGTCCAGATTCAAGAGCCCGGCTTCGACCCGGCCAGCAGCGTGGTTGTAGAGAGAGGCAAGTCATTGCCAGGGGGCAGGGGAGCGGGAGGCGAAATCTTGGACATTATGGCTTACCGCCCCAATGCCATCCACCTCACGGCCAGAACGTCGGCGGAGGCGTATCTCGTCCTCAGCGAGGTCTACTATCCAGGCTGGAGGGCTTACGTTGACGGCCGCGCGGAGCCGGTTCTGCGAGCCAACTACGCTTTCCGTGCTGTCTACCTGGAGCCAGGCTACCACGAGGTACGCCTCGTTTTCGAGCCCCTCTCGTGGAAGGTGGGACTGGGCATCAGCCTGGCCACGTGGATTGGCTTG
>JBHIEC010000341.1:0-1560 GCA_046760425.1 Anaerolineae bacterium | reverse complement strand
GGTCGTCGAGGAACCCGCCTTCGATTTCGCCCGCATCATGGCCCGCAAGGACGAGGTTGTGACCCGCCTGGTGGGAGGGGTGGAGGGGCTGCTGAAAGCTCACCAGGTGGAGGTCGTGTCGGGGACAGCAACAATCTCCCACCCCGGCTTGGTTCTCGTAAAGCCAACCAGCGGCGACCTGTCTCCAACTTCCAACTTCCAACATCTAACCTCTAAAAACATCATCATCGCTACCGGCTCTGTCCCTGCCCGCCCGCCCATCGCCGGCCTGGATGCGCCGGGCGTCCTCACCAGCGCCGATGTCTTGGAGCTGGAGGAGGTCCCGGACAGTCTGGCCGTCATAGGCGGGGGGGTGATCGGCCTGGAGTTCGCCAGCATCTTCCACGCCCTGGGGACAAGGGTTACCGTGCTGGAGATGCTTCCCACCCTGCTGCCCACTGTGGACGGCGAACTAGCCCGCCGCTACAAGAGCTATCTCCAGCGGGAAGGGGTGGAGGTCCACCTGCGAGCGCGGGTGGAGGAGATCCGGCCGCACGGGGCTGGACTGGCAATCAGGGTTGCTGACTCCGGCGAGGAGGTCGAGGCCGAGAAGGTGCTGGTAGCCACGGGGCGGGTGCCCTACACCGAGGGATTGGAGCTGGAAGAGCTGGGAGTGAAGCAGGAGCGAGGATCCATCGTGGTGGACGAGCACATGGCTACCAGCGTGCCGGGGGTCTACGCCATCGGCGATGTGACCGGGGGGGTGATGCTGGCTCACCTGGCCAGCCGCCAGGGGGAGGTGGCGGCGGAAAACATCATGGGCCGCCCTGTAGCTATGGATTACCGCGCCGTGCCCAATTGCGTCTTCACTCTACCGGAGATAGCTGGCGTGGGGCCTACCGAGGAGGAAGTTAAAGAAGAAGGACTGGACTACCAGGTAGCTCGTTTCCCTTTCTCCGCTAGCGGTCGGGCCCTCACCATCGGGGAGACGGCTGGTCTGGTGAAGCTGATCTGCGAGAGGGAATCGGGCAAGGTCTTGGGTATGCACATCATGGGGCCTCAGGCCAGCGACCTCATCGCCGAAGGCACCCTGGCCATCCAGATGGGCGCCACCGCCAGGGACATAGCCGAGACCATCCATGCCCACCCCACCCTGCCCGAGGCCATCATGGAAGCGGCCAAGGCCGCGGCGTTCGGCCAGGCCATCCATTACTGTAGAAGATGATCAACGATTCCAATATTGCTCCAAGGGGATTGCTGAATCCCCGCCCAGGTCAACGAAGGAGATGCAAATGCCTAACCTCAAAGTCATGAAAGCTACAGCCGAGATGCGTCAACAGATGCATCCGACGGCGGAGCGCCTTTATCGCCAATACCGGGATCAGGTTCCTCAGTTGATCCGCCAGTTGGGCGGGCCCACTCAGGAGGAGCACGATCGGGCCTTCGACCTGTTGAGCCAGATGGGGGAGATGGTCGCCTCTGAGTTGCTCGACGCCCTGGCCGATCCGACGCTGGACGACATCGCCGCCGACGAAGTGGTCTCGCTGCTGGGCGTGACGGGCGACGAGCGCGCCCGCGAGC
>JBHIEC010000340.1:0-1573 GCA_046760425.1 Anaerolineae bacterium | reverse complement strand
CTGCCGGTCCTCACCCTTGATTCCTGGCGTCGCCCCTGGCCCCGTGATATGGGCCAGGAAAGGACGGACTAAAAGGTAGAGGCACAGCCCCATCACTAAGCCTAATCCGAAGGCCGGCGCCAGGAAAGCTGGGGTTCCTGTCAGCGCCCAGGCCATTGCCCCGGCCAGAAGCCCTCCGCCCAGGCTGAAGATCGCCAGAAGCCAGGCTGCCCGAGGTCGATGGCCCAGCAGGCCCAGCCCGGTCAGGCCCAGCCGCATGGCACTCAGGAACAGGAAGAGATAGACCGCCAGGCTGACCAGCCCACCGGCGGCGAGGATGTCCAGCAATTCGTTGTGCAGCCGATCGGTGCGGGCGCGCAGGATCGGGTAGAGGTCGGGCGGGATGAAGGGGCCCACGGCGTAGAGGGTGGTGTCGAGGCCGTAGCCGACCAGCAGCCGGGCAGGGTCGGAGCTCACAAGACCAACCCCGGCTTCCCACTGCAAGATGCGCTGCTGCCCCGTGACCGACCCGGGATCCAGCGCCTGGGTAAGCCGGCCCAGGTAGGGAATCTCCCGCACCACCGCCAGGGAGCTTCCCGGCAGGTTGATGAGGAGCAGCAGGCCAACGACGGCCAGGGCTGCGATGGTCAGGCCGCCCAAGAGACGCCTGTCGCCCGCGCGGGCGGCCAGCAGCAGTCCCAGGTAGAAAACCGCGGCCAGCAGCCCCAGGAAAGCCCCCCGGCTCTGCGTCACGACGATGGCCGCCAACTGAAGGCCCACCAACACGACGAGGGTGCCGACGGCCAGGTAGCGGGACAAGCTAGCCTGGCACCGCGCCGCCCTCCAGGCGGTCACCAGCGCGGCTATAGTCAGCGGCAGAACCATCACCATGTACTCACCCACGAAGATGGGGTTACCAATGGATGAACCAGGGCGACCCACAGCCTCCTTCAGCCAGTGGATAGGATCCAAATCGAGTGCCTGGATGAGGGCATACAGAGTAACAGGCAGGCTGGTCGCCACGACAGCGGTGACCAGCCGGGCGACCTGATCGCGGGTTTGAAGGGTCCGGCGGACGGCCAGGAAGAGGACGACATAGGCCAGGATGGTGTAGAAACCCTGGGCACGTTCGAGGGAGCCCCAAAAACTGACCCCAGGGGCAACGGAGACCAAGCTGGCCAGGGCGGCGGCCAGGACGACCAGCACAGCGGGCAGAGTAAGGGGTGGGAACCTGTCTCTGAGCCCACCGGCCGTCAGAGACCTCAGAGCCCAGGGCGAACTGCGCCTCTCCAGGCGCTGGACGAGCCAGGCCAGGGCGGCCAGCCAGGCCAGGGAACGGACCAGAAGGGCCTTGGTCAGTGTGAAGTCCTCAGAAGCAGTGACGTTGAAAAACAGAGGCACCAAAATAACGGCGGTCAGGGTGATGGCCTCGATCATACCTTGGCAGAGGAGGCTCAGCCGGGTCTGCATGGGGGGCTCCTGTTCATGGATGCCCCCAGTTTATCACAGTTCGCGCCTTCGGTCAAACGGGTAGAAATCCCTCCCCCTCGCAGGGGGAGCCTGTCCTGAGCAAAGCCGAAGGGGTTGGGAGGGG
>JBHIEC010000339.1:0-1588 GCA_046760425.1 Anaerolineae bacterium | reverse complement strand
CCGTGGTCCACGAAGAAGCAGGTGAGTTGGTCGCCCACCGCTCGATGCACCAGGGTGGCCGTGACGGCCGAGTCCACGCCGCCGGAGAGGGCACAGATCACCCGCCCCGAGCCCACCTGCTCCTGGATGGCGGCCACACTCTCCTTGATGAAGGCCCCTGGCGTCCAGGTGCCCTGGCAGCCGCAGTCGAGGCGCAGGAAGTTGTGGATGATGTCCCTGCCCCGGGGCGTGTGGGCCACCTCCGGGTGGAACTGCAGCCCGTACAGCCGGCGGCTTGAGTCGCCCATGGCGGCGATGGGCGAGTTATCGGTGCGGGCCAGGACGGCGAAGCCGGGGGGCATGGCCTCGATGCGGTCGCCGTGGCTCATCCACACCTGCAACGACGGCGGGAGGCCCTGAAAGAGGGAGACTGAGGGATCGGTGACCTGGAGCCGGACCAGGCCATACTCCCGCTTCTGAGCCGAGGCCACGTGCCCGCCCAGGCCGTGGGCCAGGAGCTGCATGCCATAGCAGATGCCCAGGACGGGTTTCCCGCTCTCCAGGACGTAGTCAGGAAGCTGGGGGGCGCCCGGCTCGTAGACGCTGGCCGGGCCGCCGGAGAGGATGAAGCCTCTGGGCGACAGGGCCTCCACCTGGGCCCGGGGCGCGTCGTGAGGCAGCAGCTCGCAGTACACCTGGCACTCCCGCACGCGGCGGGCGATGAGCTGGCTGTACTGGGAGCCGAAGTCCAGGATAACGATGGTCTCTCGGGAAGGAATCATGTCACTCATCCTCCTCCTTGCCTGTGGCTCAACGCGGTATCGGCCGCTCCGTCCACTCCAGGGGGTTGACGTTGACGCCCCCCACCCGTATCTCCCAGTGCAGGTGGGGTCCGGTGGCCAACCCCGTCTGCCCCACCCGGCCGATGGGGTCCCCCTTCGCCACCCGCTGCCCCTCCTGCACCAGAAGTTCAGACAGGTGGTAGTAGCCGCTGTGCACCCCCAGGCCGTGGTCCAGGATCACTGCTTTTCCCCGCACCGTCAGAGTTTCGGCCAGGGCCACCCGACCGCCGTTGGCCGCCACCACCGTCGTCCCCACCTCCCCCCGGAAGTCCACCCCTTCGTGGTAGCCCCGCGCTGGCCCGCCATTGTAGGATCGTCGCACGCCGAAGGGGGAGGTGACTTCACCTGCCACTGGCATATCGAAGGTCCCTTTCCACAGCCGCTGCGGCGTGAAGCTCTGGAAGATGGGGGCCAGCCGTTCCCGCTCCGCCTTCACCAGTTCGGGCGTCAGCAAGGCCGCACGATCAGGGGGCAGGGTGACCGCCTCCACGGGGAAGTCCACGGCCACCACCTTGACCGTAGCCTCTTCGCGGACCTGGCGTCCCAGGGCGTCAGTGGCCATCAGGCGGAGGGGGTGGGGGCCGACCTGGCTCCAGGCGGGCAACCCGACCAGGGCCCAGTAGCTCTCCTGGCCGGCCACGAAGGTCAGGGGCCGATCGTCCAGGGTGGCGGTCAGGGTCACCGGCGCGCTGCTGTGGACGCGGACGAGCAGGGTGTGTCCCTGCTCCACCTGGGGTGGATCCAGCGTGATGGTCAGGGTGGGAGGC
>JBHIEC010000338.1:0-1600 GCA_046760425.1 Anaerolineae bacterium | reverse complement strand
GAGGCAGACCACAAAGACCTGTTTCTCAGCGTGGACGTTGCGCCGGATGTGTGCCCGGTGATGGCCAACGCCGAGCAGATGAAAGCGGTGTGGACGAACCTGATCAGCAACGCCATCAAATACACGGAACCGGGCGGCATCATCGTCGTTTCCCTGCGCGAGAATCCTGACTATGTCGTGGGGACGGTGCGGGACACGGGGATTGGCATCGCCCCCGAGGATCTGTCCAAGGTTTTCGAGGAATTCTATCGGGCAGACAACGCCAGGGCCATGGTGCTGCGAGGCACCGG
The DNA here is from genome assembly GCA_046760425.1 of Anaerolineae bacterium. Taxonomy (GTDB): domain Bacteria; phylum Chloroflexota; class Anaerolineae; order JBHIEC01; family JBHIEC01; genus JBHIEC01. The sequence continues at coordinate 1,310 of JBHIEC010000338.1, read as the reverse complement.
AGTGGGGCTTTCTATCGTAAAGCGAATCGTGGAAAGCTATGGGGGAAAGGTCTGGGTGGAATCCGAGTTGGGGAGAGGCAGCAAGTTCAGCTTTGCGCTGCCGAAGGTTCGCCCGGAGTCTGGCTACGCTCAGCCAACCGCTCCCGGGTGATGCGCAGCCGCGAGGAGATCACATCGGCCAGCCGCTTCATGACCACGAAGCCGATGTGGGCATTCCTCTCGAAGAGCTCGTTCAGCGCCCGGCCCTTCACAGCCACGACCCGCACGTCCTCCAGGCATCGCGCCGACGCAGTGAGGCGACGCTGTCTCACCAGCGCCGACCAGCCGAAGACGTGACCTGGCTCCACCTCCTCGATGGTCACCTCCCCACTGACCTGAGCCATGGAACGCAGTTGGATCTGCAAGGCCACTCTGCCCTCCTGCAAGATGTAAAGATCCTCTGCCGCTTCGGCCTCGCTGAAAACGGTTGCCCCAGCCGGATAGCTCTCCTCCCGGCAAAGGGCCGCGATCTCAGCTAGCCCTGCATCGTCTAGTTCCCAAAAGAGCTCACACCCCCGCAGCGACTCGATGGAAACCATGCCCCTCTCCTCAATGGTAGATTGGTAGATTCATAAACCGTAGAACCGAATCCCGAATTTACGAATTTACAGAAAGCTCTCCAGGAATCCGGCCACTTCATCGAAGCTGAAGACCGGGCCGTCCACGCAGACGAACTTCTCCCCCAGGTTGCACCGCCCGCATTTGCCGATGCCACACTTCATCTTGGCCTCCAGGGTGACGATCATCTGCTGACGCGCGAAGCCCAGCCTCCCCAGGGTGAGCATCACGAAGTGGATCATTATAGGCGGGCCACAGGTGATGGTCACCGCGTTCTCCGGCGAGGGGGCCACCTCCTCCAGCAGTTGGGTGATCAACCCCACCTTGCCGGTCCACTCCTCATCGCCCTGATCCACCGTCAGGTGCAGCTCGGTGTCCGGCGCCGCCCGCCAGGCGTCGTATTCGTCGGTGAAGATGAGCAGCGATGGGTTGCGGGCGGCCCACAGGATGGTCAGCTTGCCGTAGTCGGCGCGGTGGTCAAGCACGGTGTGGATGACTGGCCGCAGGGGCGCGCCGCCGATGCCCCCGCCCAGGACGATGATGTTCTGGCCCTTGAACTCGTCCATGGGGAACCAGTTGCCCAGAGGGCCGCGCACCCCCACGATGTCGCCCTCCTCCATGGCGTGGAGCGCCGCGGTGACAGTGCCGATCTTGTTGATGGCGAACTCCAACACAGGCCCACGGGAGCGGGTGGACGCCAGCCCGAAAGGCGC
>JBHIEC010000337.1:0-1609 GCA_046760425.1 Anaerolineae bacterium | reverse complement strand
GGGCATCGGAGGAGCCTACCGCATCCTGTACTTCGCCTTCACCGGACGGCGCATGGTCATGCTCCACGCCTTCGCCAAGAAGACGAAGAAGACCCCGAGGCGGGAGATCGCCATGGCTGAGAAACGGATGGACGACTTTGTGAGGAGGCACGAACCATGAGGACACTGGACGATCTGAAAGCGCAGTTGGGGCAGAACCCTGAGTTCGTCAGGGAATACGAGGCCCTGGAGCCGGAGTACCAGGTGGCGCGGGCCGTGCTGGACCTGCGCCTGCAGCGGGGGCTTTCCCAGGCGGAGTTGGCGGAGAGGGCGGGGACGAAGCAGGCCAGCGTCTCCCGCGTGGAGCGGGCGGAGACCGTGCCCTCGCTGACCCTGCTGAAGAAGCTGGCTGCTGCCCTGGACACGCGGGTGGAGATCCGCCTGGTGCCCAGGGATTAACAAGACATAGAGACGAAAAGGAAAGTGGCTATCCCCATTTGACAGGTTATAACGCAGGGAGTATAATGGTAGCGTGACATCGGAGACTTCTCAGCGCTGGCAGGTCGTCTACTACCATGATCAGCGGGGGCGGCGGCCCGTGCGCAAATTCCTTGACGGCTTGAGGGCGTCCGACCGGGCTGCCGTGCTGCGCGGCTTTGCGCTTCTGGAGGAGTTCGGCCTGGGGGTAGAGTGGCCCCACGTGCGGCCTGTCAGCGGGTATCGGAAATTGTGGGAGCTGCGCGTCCGGGCGCAGGTAGGCGCGATTCGGCTGTTCTACTTTGCCCACACGGGGCGGCGTTTCGTCATCTTGCATGGCTTCGTCAAAAAGAGCGGCAAGACGCCGCGGCGCGAATTGGAGACCGCGGCGCAACGGATGCAGGACGTATTAGAACGGGAGGCGTGAGAGACAATGGCCACAGAAGCGTTTGAGACCTTTGGGGAGCACCTGGCCGAGGCGTTGGGAGACCCGGAGTTCCGTGAGGCGTGGGAGGCATCAGATCCGGCCTATCAGTTAGCCAGGCTGCGCATCCTGCGCGGGCTAACCCAGCAACAATTGGCCGAAAAGGTGGGCACCCGCCAGCCCAGCATTGCGCGGCTGGAGAGCGGGCGGGAGGAGCCCAAGCTGGGCTTCTTGAGGCGCGTGGCGGAAGCGCTGGGAGCGAAGGTGGAGGTGCGAATAGTGCCGCTGGAGGAGACGGGGGCGGCCAGCAAAGCAAAGGCGTCTTGACAGAGCGAAGAAGCCCCTCGGCTTTCGAGGAGCCAGGGGCGCGGCCAAGCTGCGGCGACAGCCTGGCAAGGGTAGTATACACGGAAGCCCGTCTGTCGTCAAATCGGCAGACGGGTTTTTCTGTCAGGAGGGATTCTGGCAATGGAGAACAGCACAAGTACCGACATAGACAAACTCATAGCCTTCGGCCAGATGGCGCTTGAACAGGGCTGGTACGACCAGGCCCGTGAACACTTCGAGGAGGCGCTGGCCTTGGATCCCTCCAACCTAGAGGCCATGAAGGGGCTTGCGCGGGTCAATGAGATACTGAGCCGTAAGGCGGCTATGCCTGTCGAGCCGATGGAAGCCGAAACACCGACAGGGCCACCTCTAGCAGAGAGATTAATGGCTGGAGTGAATTCT
>JBHIEC010000336.1:0-1615 GCA_046760425.1 Anaerolineae bacterium | reverse complement strand
CCGCCGATTCGCGGGCATGGGAGCCCGCTCTGCTTCAAAATTTCCATCTACTGAGGCTACAAGCCAAAGTTGGCTGAGGTAGGGGGCAAACAGTTGTTTGCCCCCTACTTCTTGAAGTGCGCCTTAATGTGGCTTGGTAGGAGGAGAGCGGTGATAAAAGTCAAAGTTGATCGCTGCGGCTATTGCGGCGCTTGCGTGGGCGTCTGTCCTGTAGGGGCCATCGAACTGGCGGAGACGCACCTGGTCATCAGCGAGGCCTGTTTTGACTGCGGCTTGTGTCTGGCCGCCTGCCCGGTGGGGGCTTTGCAGGCGGAAGACTACGCTGAGACCGAGGGTGTTCCTCTCCGACGGCGCTACGACGTGGTGGTCGTGGGGGCGGGGCCAGGCGGATCGGTAGCGGCGCGGGAAGCCGCCAGGCAAGGCCTCTCGGTTCTGTTGCTGGAGAAGCGCCAGGAGATCGGCTCGCCGGTGCGCTGCGCGGAGGGGGTGGCGCACGATCTGTTGGTGCCCTTCATCGAGCCAGACCCCCACTGGATCTCGGCAGTGGTGAGCAGAGCTCAGATCACGGTTGAGGGCGGGACAACGGTGACCAGGCGTGCCGAGGGGGGCAAGGGCTACATCCTTGAGCGGCGCATCTTCGACCGCGTCCTGGCCGAGGAGGCGGCCAAGGCCGAAGCCCAGGTGATGGTCAAGACGGCGGCTACAGGGCTCTTGCTGGAAGATGGCGTTGTGCGGGGAGTGGTCGCTCGTGGGCCTGCCGGGGCCATGGAAATCGAATGTGCGGTGATCATCGGTGCCGATGGCGTGGAGTCGCAGGTGGGCTCCTGGGCTGGCCTGGACACGACTTTATCCTTGAGGGATGCCATGGCTTGCGCCCAGTACCTGTTGGCGGGCATCGAAATTGATCCCACGTGCTGCTATTACTATGTGGGCCAGGAGGTGGCCCCCGGCGGCTACGCCTGGGTCTTCCCCAAGGGGGAGGGCAAGGCCAATGTGGGCCTGGGCGTCCAGGCTGATCTGGCAGCAGACTCGGCCCTGAACTACCTCGCCCGGTTCATCGAGAGCCAACCCCACCTGGCCCAGGGCAGCCCTGTGACCTTGGTGGTCGGTGGCGTGCCCGTGGGTCCGCCGCTCCCGCGGCTGGTGACCAATGGGCTGATGCTGGTGGGCGATGCCGCTCGCCAGGTGGATCCCTTGACCGGCGGTGGGATCCCCAACGCCATGATGGCTGGCCGCTTGGCGGCTGAGGTGGCGGCCCAGGCCATCGCAGCCGGTGATACCTCGGCTGAGGCTCTGGCACTGTACGAGGAGCGCTGGATGGCAGGTCGAGGGCGCAAGATGGCTCGCAACTATCGCCTCAAGGAGCGCTTTGGCCCCGACGAGCGGAGTTCGCCGACCTTCCTGCGCGTTTTCGCGGTGGCGGTGGGGGGTGGTTGATGAGCCTGCCAACAAATGTTCACATCTCGTCAAGGTCCACCCGTAACCCGCACCAGACGGATGTTGTCGAAGTAGAGGGTGCGGGGGCCCAGGGGGTAGGTCTTGGTCTTTCCCTGGTAGTTTTCCTCCTCGGCGAGGGTCTCGGGCTCGAATTCCAGCCAGTCCACGTGGGATACGT
>JBHIEC010000335.1:0-1615 GCA_046760425.1 Anaerolineae bacterium | reverse complement strand
CGTGGGCTGCATCGTCCAGAACGTGGGCACGCTGTTCAACATCGCCCTGGCTCAGAAGGGGATTCCTGTAACCCACCGCCTGCTGACTGTCACCGGCGCGGTCAACGAGCCCAAGACCATAAACTTGCCCATCGGCACTCCCATCGGCGACGCCATAGCCTGGGCTGGCGGGATCAAGATACCCCACTGGTCGGCGAGGACCGAGGAGGATTACGCGGTGGTGGTTGGTGGGCCGATGATGGGCAGACTGGCCGAGAACCTCTCCGAGCCTATCATCAAGACCACCAGCGGCCTGATCGTATTGCCCAGGAACAACCCTGTGGTTCGCTCTCTCGGTCGGCCGGCGGGGTCGTGGGTCAAGCGGGGGCGCTCCACCTGCGACCAGTGCCGTGATTGTACCGACCTCTGCCCTCGCTATCTTCTGGGACACGACCTGGAGCCGCACAAAGTGATGCGCTCCATCAACTATGGCCTGACCGAGCCCACGGCCATCGTCACGGCAGCCGTGCTGTGCTGTGAGTGTAGACTGTGTGAAGCTTACGCCTGTCCGTTGGGGCTTTCGCCTATGGCTTACTACCAGGAGATCAAGCGCCAACTGGCGGCTCAAGGTTGGAAAAACGTCGTTCACAAACGTTCCGATCTGACGCCCCATCGCATGCGCGAGTACCGCCGCGTTCCTGTGGAGCGCCTCATCGCCCGCCTGGGGCTGACTGAGTACGAGGAATGTACCTGTCCTTTGGACGAGCGGGAGTACCAGCCCAAGCGTGTTGCCATCCCGCTCAAGCAGCACATCGGCGTGCCGTCTCAGCCGGTGGTCGAAATCGGCGACAGGGTGGAGTGCGGCGACCTCATCGCCTGGATCCCTGAAGGCAAGCTGGGGGCCAACGTTCATGCCTCGATTTCGGGACGAGTGGAGGCCGTGACCAGCGAACACATTGTGATTGTCAGTACCTGAGAAAAGTCGCTCAAGAGGGGCGTCCTCGTCCCGTGAGGGGGGCGGGGATTTCTCATCTACTGATTGTGGCTTGATCTTTACTGGGAGATGGAGGTTTACTATGGCCATGGAACCCGCAATCGGTCTGGTCGAAACCAACAGCATCGCCGCCGGTATCGAGGCTGGTGATGCAATGATGAAGAAAGCCCCTGTGGAATTGCTGGAGGCTCGCCCGGTGTGTCCTGGCAAGTACATCATCCTCATCGGCGGTCTCACCGATCCCGTGCACGAGTCGCTGCAGGCAGGTATCGAGACCGGGGCCGACACCGTTGTGGATCAGCTTTTCCTGCCCAACGTACACCGCTCTATCTTTCCGGCCCTGGCCACGGCCACCCCGCCAGGCAAGGGCGAGGCCCTGGGCATCATCGAGACCGTCACCGTGGCCACCTGCATCGTCGCTGCCGACGCCGCTGCCAAAGCCGCCGACGTCTCGCTTTTGGAGCTGCGTCTGGCCAACGGCCTGGGGGGGAAATCGTTCGTGCTGATCGAGGGGGAGGTCTCCGAGGTCGAGGCCGCGGTGGAGGCAGGGGTGAAGTTCCCCCAGCAGGAGGGGCTTCTGGTGCGCAAGGTCATCATCTCGCAGTTGCACGAGGAGATGAAGGATAAAATCGTGTGAGGAGG
>JBHIEC010000334.1:0-1616 GCA_046760425.1 Anaerolineae bacterium | reverse complement strand
GCTGCGAGCGCTTGCGAGAGGCCGTATTTGCCTTGTCCCCAACCGGTGACTGTTGCCGCATCCGGAGTTGAGGTTGGAGCTTAGTTGTGCTATAATCTCCCACGCAAGGCTTTGCTGGCTGCCCATCTACTCTTACGGCTATTACGAGGAGGTAGAACCATGGTTAGTGAGGACCTGTTGGAGATTCTGCGTTGCCCGGCCTGTGTCACAGATCCGGAGCGAAGGAAGCAGGAGCCGGATCCAGGCCGCCTGGAGCTGGTCAAGGATACCTGGCTGGTCTGCCAGAGCGAGGGATGTGGTCGCAAATACCCCATCAAGGACGACATCCCCATCATGCTCATCGAGGAGGGAGACAAGTACGTGAGCGTGCCTGTGGAGGAGCTGGGCACGCCCGAGAGCGAGTAGCGGCAGTAAAGGGGATTGGTAGATGAGAAAAGGCCTATACCTGTTCTTTTTGCTCCTGTTGGCGGGGCTGATCAGTGGGCTCCTGCCTGTGTCGGCCCAGGAAGGGATCACGGTCACCTCCAATACTTACGAGTACAAATTCTCGGAGAACCTGGTCTTCCGCCTCGTGGCCCGCAGCGAAAGCGAGATCGAGGAGATCACCCTGTTCTACAAGTATGGCCTGAAAGGGGCCACCAACCGCCGCCTGCCGGAGTTCACCCCCGGCCAGGAGATAACCGCCGAGCACGTGGAGCGGCTGCAGCGGGGGGAGATCCCGCCCGGCTCGGAGATCGAGTACTACTGGCGCATCGAGGACGCGGCCGGCCACAGCCTCAAGACCGAGACGGTCACCTTCACCTACATGGACGACCGCTTCCAATGGCAGAGCCTGTCTCAGGGCCAGATCACCCTCTACTGGTACGACGCCGACCAGGCCTTCGGCCAGCGGCTCCTGGATAAGGCCGTGGAGTCCCTGGCCCGCCTGCAGGAGAATGTGGGCGTGGCGCCGGAGGAACCCATCAAGATCATCGTCTACCGGAGCAAGGAGGACATGGAGGGAGCCCTGGCCTTCCGGGGCGAGATTTTTGAGGCCCGCATCACCACCCTGGGCACCGTGGTGGCCCCGGACATCATGCTGCTGCACGGCACCCACGCCGGGGTGGATCAGACCATCGCCCACGAGCTGAGCCACGTGGTGGTGGGCCTGGCCACGGATAACCCGTACGGCGATATCCCCGCCTGGCTTAACGAGGGCCTGGCCATGTACAACGAGGGGGAGTTGCGCGGGGGCAACGCCAGCGCCCTGCAGATAGCCATCCGTGAGGATCGCCTCCACTCCGTCCGCTCCCTCACCGCCCACACCGGCAACCCCGACGAAGTCAACCTGTGGTACGGCGAGGTGTACAGTATCGTGGATTTCCTGCTCCAGACCTACGGCAGGGAGAAGATGGCGGAGCTTCTGGCCGTCTTCAAGGAGGGCACCGCCTATGACGATGCCCTGACCAGGGTCTACGGCTTCGACCAGGACGAGCTGGACGCCCGGTGGCGGGAGAGCCTGGGCCTGCCGCCCCGGGAGGTGGCAGCCCCTGTGGCCACGGCCACGCCAGAGGTGCGGGAGGAGCCGAAGGTGGAGAGAGCTCCAGGCGGCGGGCTGTGCGGGGGGTTGGTGCCTG
>JBHIEC010000333.1:0-1633 GCA_046760425.1 Anaerolineae bacterium | reverse complement strand
TCGGAGGTGAGAGAGGCTGTCGGGCGGGTCCAGCATCCGGTAGAACTCCTCCTGGTGGGTACGCTGGGCCCGCTCCACACGGCCGTTCAGCTTGGGGGAGCGGGGCGGCAGGACGAAGAGTTGAATGCCCCGCTCCTGGCAGGCCGCCTCGAACTGGGCCTTGAACTCGGAGCCTCCGTCCACTTGAATGGCCCTGACCGGGAAGGGCGTCCGTTCCACGAGGGCGTCTAGGAACAGGACGGCGGCCTGGGCCGTGGCCCGATAGTACACGTCCAGAACATCCCAGCGGCTGAACACATCTCGGCCGGTGAAGTGCTTGTAGACCTGGCCGGGAAGGAAGCGGATGTCCGCCGTGTCCACCTGGACTAGGTCGCCAGGGGCCCGAGGGACGTAATCTCGGGGCGTCCTCTCGGCATAGAGACGCTTGTGACGTCGTCTCATTTGCCACGGGTCGCGCAGGTTCGGTTCCCAGAGGAGTTCCTGGTCTTTCAGGTATCCGATAATACGGCCCACCGTGGAGGTCGACACCTGCCGGCCCTCTCTGCGCAGGAATACCACCAGCTTGTCCTTCCCGCAGCGCGGGAAATCCTCCCGCAGGCGGAGAACCGCCTGGGCCAGCTCTTTGCTCCAGGTGGGCTGGCGCACCCGGTGGGGCCGACGGCTGCGGTCCTCAAGACCCCGTGGCCCCTCCCGCTGGTAGCGGCGGAGCCAGCGGTAGAAGGTGTCTGGGCAGTAGCCGAAGTGGCGACAGGTGAGTCTGGCGTTGCGACCGTGATCTTCATACCACTGGATCATCTTCAGTCGGTGGCGGGCCTTGGTGGAGAGACGAGGCTCCACCCGCGCCTGAGCCACAGCCGCTGGGAGGAGCCTGGCCACTGCCGCGGCCCCCGGTAGGATAGCTCCGTACACTTGCATGGGCACTCCATATCTACCCCGCCTCATGTGCCATTATGGTGTACGGGATGTTACTGGACGAGTACAGTCCTTGTACTCGTCCCCAATCCGTGGATTGGAAACTGTATCATGCACCCAGGAGGTGCAGGATGCGTAAGCCCTTGCCGAACGCGCTGGACATCGATTTCCGGGGCGGATTGACCGAAGAGGTGACGCCCCACGCCGGGGTGGCGCTGCTGATCGAGTTGGGCCGTCGCAGCGGAGTGATGGCGGCCGCGGAGCGACATCTACCCAGGAGGACGTCATCGAAGGGGCTCGGCCAGGGGCAGTGGGTGGAGTCCTTCGTGCTGCTGAGCGCGCTCGGGGGCGACTGCCTGGATGACTTCGATGGGTTGCGCCGTGACTACGGTCTGGCCGCGGTCCTGGGCTACCACCTGCCCGCCGCCTCCACTGCGCGCCAGTGGCTGGACCGCTTCCACGACCCCGAGGTGGTGGCGGAGCGACCGCGGCAGGGCGGCTTCATTCCCCGGGAGACCGACCCGTTGGCCGGGTTACAGGCAGTGGCGCGCCGCGCCGTGCAGGCCTATGTGGCGGTGGTCGAGCCGGGCCCGGAGGTGACGCTGGACGTCGACGCCCATCTGGTGGAGTCGGCCAAGGAGACGGCGTTGCCGACGTATGAGGGCTTTCGCGGCTACCAGCCGCTGCTGGTATCGTGGGCCGAGGCCAACCTGATCCTGGC
>JBHIEC010000332.1:0-1645 GCA_046760425.1 Anaerolineae bacterium | reverse complement strand
CGTCGTGAGCGCAACGATTTCTACACCGGGGTGGGATACCAGGTGCCGCCAGGGAAGGAGAACTTAGCCCGGCTCAAACAATTGGATTCGTCAATGTCGCCTGCCGACATCTTATCGAAGTCGAGCGGATAGTCATTAGAAAATGGGGGGATAGATGAGATCACTATGGGGCAAAGCGCCCTTTCAGTTTCAGATGCGGGAATTGCCGACGCCTGAGCCTGGGCCGGGCGAGGTGGTGGTGAAGGTCGCCGCCTGCGGCATCTGCGGCACCGACCTGCACTTCCTGCGCCACAACGAGGGCTGGACACCGCTGGGCCACGAGGTGGCGGGCACCATCGCCGCCGTGGGGCCATACGTGAAGCGCTGGCGGGGTGGCGAGGCAGTTATCGTGGAGAACCACACCGCCTGCGGCGTCTGCGAGCAGTGCAAGAACGGCCGCGCCCTCTACTGCCAGAACCTGACCACCTACATGGAGGACCGTGCTGGCTTCGCTGACTACCTGCGGGTGCGGGAGGACATGGTGCAGGCATACGACGCAGAGGCGCTGACCCCGCGCCAGGCCGCGCTGGCTGAACCGCTGACGGTGGCCTTGGATGTCCTCCAGCGGGCCGATCCGGACCTCAACGACGAGGTGGCGGTCTTCGGCCCTGGGCCCATCGGGCTGATGGTAACCCGATTGGCGAAGCTGCGGGGGGCGCGGCGGGTCTTCCTCACCGGCTCCAACCGCTCCACGCCGCGCGGCCGCCATCGCCTGGAGGTGGGGCGGCAAATGGGGGCCGACGTCGTGCTGGCCGACGCTGAGGACGACGTCGTGGCCGAGATCAAGGCCGCCGTGCCGCAGGGAGTGGATCGGGTGTTGGTGACCGCGCCGCCGCGCACGCTGCGGCAGGCGTTCGAGGTCGCCCGCTTCGGGGCCATCATCGGCTTCATCGGTATCGAGTTCGGCGAGGGGGGGAAGGTCACCTTCGACGCCAACGCCTTCCACTTCAAAAAGCTGCAACTGCGGGCCTCCCACGCCATCCCTAACCACTATTTCCCCCTGGCGCTGGACCTCCTCGCCAGGCGGGCGGTGGATCCGCAGGCTTTGCTCACTCACACCTTCCCCCTGGCCGAGGCGGAGAGAGCCTTCCAGATGGCCATCAATCCCGAAGAGGAGGTCGTCAAGGTGGTGATCACCTCTGACTAGCTGGACAGTGTCAGATTCCAGGCCAAGTGTCATTGCCAGGCGCGCTCCCCTTCGCTGTGCTCAGGGCATGGTTTGCGCCGAAGCAATCCCCTCCGTCGTGGGCTGGAGATTGCTTCGTCGCTCCGCTCCTCGCAATGACACATGCAAATCTGTCCAGCTAGAAAGAGCCAGAGGTTGGGAGGCGCTTTGAGGTGAACATGGTGGAGTGAGGATTAATGACGAAAGATATTCTGCAACGCTACAAGGGGGGCGAAGGGCCTCTTCCCAAGACGATGCTGACCTGGCCGCTGTACGGGGCGGGGTTCGAGAACCTGGGCCGGAACGGCCAGCCAGTGGAGATGCCGCTGCCGCGGTACGGACCCAACGAGCTCCTGGTGCGCCACGACGCCTGCGGCCTCTGCTTTTCCGACATCAAGATCATCCGCGTGGGGGGCGACCATCCCCGCCTCTACGGGCGGG
>JBHIEC010000331.1:0-1645 GCA_046760425.1 Anaerolineae bacterium | reverse complement strand
CGGCCGAGGTCGCCGATAGCTTTCAGGGGCTGACCATCTCCACCTTCGGCGGGAATCCCGTTTCCTGTGCCGCCGCCCTGGCCACGATAGAGGTGATAGAAGAGGAGAACCTGGCCAGCAACGCCCAGGTGGTGGGCAGCTACCTCCGAGGGAAGCTAGAGGAGCTAAAGGAGAAATACCCGCTGATTGGCGATGTGCGGGGGATGGGGTTGATGCAGGGCGTGGAGCTGGTCCGCGAGGAGAAGGAACCGGCTGTCGAGGAGATCCTCCAGGTGTTCGAGGCCACCAAACGCCGGGGCCTGCTCATCGGAAAGGGGGGGCTGTACGGCAACGTCATCCGCATCGCTCCGCCGCTCAACATCGCCAAGGCCGACGTGGATGAGGCGGTTCACATTCTCGATGAGGCACTTGGGGAGGCAACGGAGCGATGAGGCAATGAGGCAACGAGGGAATGAGATCCTCGTTAACTCGTTGACCTTTCCCCTATGGAGGGATCACAAATGATCAAAGTCCTATGTACATTGGGATTCACTGAACAACAGCTAGACAAGCTACGGGCGGTGTCACCGCGCTTGGTGGTGGAGCAAAGGACCTGCCACGACGCCGAGGAAGTGGGGAAGGCCCTGGATAAGGACACGGAGGTGCTGTATGCCTTTCACGTGCCAGACGATTTTTTGTTCAAGGCGCCCAAACTACACTGGTTGCAATTGCACAGTGCTGGGGTGAATCACTTGCTGGATCATCCCATCATGAAAAGCGACGTCCTCATCACCACCGCCAGCGGCATCCACGCCACCCCCATCGCCGAGTATGCCTTCGCCTCCATGTTGGCCTGGAGTTGCCGCCTGCCCAAGATGCTCTACTACCAGAGCCGGCGGGAGTGGCCCAAGGACCGCTGGGGCACCTTCGTCGGCCAGGAACTCAGAGGTGCGACGCTGGGGATCGTGGGCTACGGCAGCATCGGTCGGGAGGTGGGGAGGCTCGGCAAGTGCTTTGGCATGAAGGTGGTGGCTGGTAAGAGATCGGTGGGTGAGGTGAAAGATGTGGGGTACAGGATTCCGGGGACCGGCGATCCTGAGGGTCAAGTGCTGGATCGCGTTTACCCACCTGAGCGGCTCGGAGAGATGCTCGCGGAGTGCGATTTCGTGGTGATCTCGCTGCCTCTGACGCCTGAGACCAAAGGGCTCATCGGCGAGGAGGAGCTACAGGCGATGAAGCCCAATGCCTATCTGGTCAACATCTCCCGTGGGGGAATCATTGACGAGCCAGCGCTGATCAAAGCCCTGCAAGAGGGCTGGATCGCTGGAGCCGGCCTGGATGTCTTCCAGAAGGAGCCCCTGCCGCCCGACAGCCCTCTGTACGACCTGGACAACGTGATCCTATCGCCCCACGTGGCCGGCTTCTCCCCCCACTACGATGAACGGGCCAGCGATCTCTTCGCCGAGAATCTGCGCCGCTATCTCGCCGGCGAGGAATTGCTGAACCTGGTGGACAAGGAAGCGGGGTATTGATTATACATCACCATTTGCTCCCGCTGGATCTGGCGATCCAGCGGTTTGGCGGCGGATTTGGCAATCCGCCGCGAGCGACTATCAGTACCTGAGAAAAGTCGCTCAAGAGGGGCGTCCCCGCCCCGTGCGGGTGG
>JBHIEC010000330.1:0-1654 GCA_046760425.1 Anaerolineae bacterium | reverse complement strand
TCGATGGTGGCCGTCTCCGGCGTGGGGCCTGCCTCCCAGGGGAAGGGGACGTCCAGGTGGAAGGCCAGGGTGACGTAGAAGGGCTGCTGTTCACCAGAGGATGACGGCGATGACGCCGCCCTTCCCGATGCGCTGCAGGCCACGGCCAGCGACAGGAGAGTCAGGACAAGCAAAGCTTTGCGAGTCATTCGAATTCAGTCTCCAACCGAGCCAAAGAGCTCCTCCCAGGTGAACGAGACCGGGGTGTGATGAGGCGAGGCCGGGGCGCCCGCACTCGGTCGGAAGGCGACGTGGATCACCATGGAGTCGGGCTCCATGTACACCGACTGCTTGCCCAGGCCGGCCGGGTCGCAGGCGATGAGCACCTGCTGCATGTCGGCGACATCGGCGATGACCCGCTCCTGGAGCACGGCGACCATGGCATCGTAACGGCGGTCGCTTTCCCTCAGAGTCTGGTGAGAAGTCGGCATTTCTCTCTGGAAGAAATGGTTCGTGACCACGACGGCCTCGGTCAGCGGGTTGCCGTGCAGGGCGTTGTGCGAGGGCAGGCGGGCGGTGACGCCGGTGAAATCGTGCTCGATGGCCACCGCCATCTGGTCGGGGTCGGGATCACTCCAGGTAGGGCCTCCCTGGGCAAACAGGAAGACCGAGGAGCCGCAGCGGGGGTGCTGTTCGAACATCTCCACGATGTGCGAGACCATGTCGGGGCCGGCGGCCACCTGTTCCAGCACCAGGCGAGCGTGCAGGCCGGCGTAGCACGGGCCCTTGACCTCCAGCCACGGCGTCTCAGCCCCCTGGGGCGCTACGGCCACCCCTGTCTCGTTCATCCCCCGCATGCACGATAAGGACCCCACGATGTTGGAGCAGGCCCAGCCAAGGCCGTAGTCCGGCTGGCGGACCATCACCAGGGTGTGTTCGCTCATCACCCCCCACTCCCCCTGCTCCGTCCCCCCGACCCTGGTCTGTCCATCGCCGGTAGCCTCTCCCCAGGCGGCAAAGCTGCAACAGTCCAGCGACAGATCCACCAGGTCGCGGGAGGCGTTGAGCATGGCCAGCATCATGGGCTCCACGGCCACGCTCCCCCGCTCGATGCGCTGGTGGGTGATCACCGGCAGCGAGCCCAGCGCGGCCTCCATGCCCTCGACCATGGCCTCCATCTCCTCGTAGTACCCTTCCGGCCAGAGGATGCGTTCGTCCACGATTCGGGCTACCTTCTCGTAGGTCCAGGTTCTGGGGAATTTGCTGAGCGTGCCCTCGAACAGGGCCTGCTCGATGACCTCCACCAGCTCGTCGGCCATTAGGTAGCCGTAGGCATACCCCATCTCCTGGTGGGACCCCCACAGCCGCAGCACTCTTGTGCCTTTGACCTCTTCGAGCGAGCCGTTGACCTCCATTTCTCCCCCTGACGGTAGGGGCATGGCCTCCTGCGCGTGGGGCGGTTCAGTGGACAGTGGGCGGGTTCGTGGGCTGTGCCCTGCACATCCCGCCAAAACCAGGGCCAACACGAGGAGCCAGGCTAGCGCTCTGTAGCTGAGTTGTTCCTTCACGTTGTTCTCCGTGATCGTGTTTGTCAGAGGCAGGGCGAGGTGTCACTCGCCAAGGGCTTGCCTCAGATTATCCGGGGTGAGCAAATCCAGGTTGGCCCCAGGTTCCA
>JBHIEC010000329.1:0-1661 GCA_046760425.1 Anaerolineae bacterium | reverse complement strand
ACTCGACGTTGGTGATGCGCCCGGCCCCGGCCGCGGCGGCGTAGACGGCGAAAGCTCCCGTGTAGGCGAAGCAGTTGAGCACCTCCCTGCCCCGACAATACCTGGTCAACTGTTGACGGTTCTCCCGCTGGTCGAGATAGAAGCCGGTTTTGTGGCCCCTTTTGACGTCCACCAGGAAGCGGTGACGGTTCTCCGTGACCTCCACCAGGTCGGGTGGTTTCCCCCCATGTAGAAGGCCGCTGACCTCAGCCAATCCCTCCTTCGCCCGCACCTCCACGTCGCTCCGCTCGTAGATGCCCCTGGGCTGCAGCAAACCAGCCATCAGGCCGACCAATTCGGCCTTCCACCGCTCGACCCCCAGAGTGAGAAACTGGGCCACCAGGCAGTCGTCATAGCGGTCTACAACCAGGCCGGGCAGGAGGTCGGATTCGGCGTTGACCAGGCGGTAGGCATTAGTGGAGGGGTCATCGGCCAGGGCCTGCCGGCTGGCAACGGCCCGCTCCAGCCGGCACCTCCAGAAGTCCCGCCCGATGACCTCGCCCTCATCCCAGGTGAGGAGACGCACCGCGATCTGAGAGCGGCGGTTCAGGTAGCCCCGCGCCAGGAAGCGCCCTCGGTAGTCGGCCACCTCCACCACCTCGCCGTCGGCGACTTCACCCTCGACGCGCTTGATGGCTCCGGAGAAAATCCAGGGGTGTCGGTTCAGCACCGGCTTCTCCCGCCCTCGTTTTAACAGAACTCTTGCCATGACTTTGGAAGTTGGAAGTTTGAAATTTGAGCTTTGGATTTTGAGCTTCAATCATCCCCAACAGCTCCGCCTCCCCGATCATGGGCACGCCCAGTTCACGGGCTTTGTTGTATTTGGTAGCGCCGGGGGCCTCTCCCACCAGCAGATAGTCAGTCCTGCTGGAGACTGACCCCGTAACCCTGCCACCGTGCCGCTCGATCAGCGCCTTGGCCTCGTCGCGGCTCATGGAGGGCAGGGTGCCGGTGATGACGAAGGTCAAACCCGCCAGCGGCTGCGGGATCTCCTCCTCGACCTCCCTCCTCTCCTCCATCCTGACCCCAGCCCGCCGCAGCTTCTTGATGAGCTTTCGGTGCCGCTCGCGCCCAAACCACTCCACGATGCTACGCGCCGTGTGAGGCCCCAGGCCCTTGATGGCCTCCAACTCCTCCTGGGTGGCGGCCATCAGTTCATCAATGGACGAGTAGTGTTCGGTCAAGAGCTGGGCCACGGTGCTGCCTACGAAGCGGATGCCCAGGGCGGTGACTAGACGCCAGAGGGGCCGATCTTTGGAGGCCTGGATGGCGGCCAGCAGGTTGTCAGTGCTCTTCTCGGCGAAGCCCTCCAGGGGCAGGATGCCCTCCCGCCGAAGGTAGTAGAAGTCAGCCACATCCTTGAGCAGCCCCTCTTCCACGAACTGCTTGGCCAGGCGGGAGCCAAAGCCCTCGATGTCCATGGCCCCCCGCGAGGCGAAATACTCCACCCGCCGCACCAACTGAGCGGGGCAGGCGGCGTTGACGCAGTAATGAGCCACCTCACCCTCAGGCTTGACCACCGGCTCGCTGCAGGCGGGGCAGCGGTCGGGCATGTGGAAGACCCTCTCATCGCCGGTGCGGAGGTCCACGATGGGCCCCACCACGTAGGGGATGACCTCCCC
>JBHIEC010000328.1:0-1665 GCA_046760425.1 Anaerolineae bacterium | reverse complement strand
AGAATCATGAACGATAGATTGCAACAATTCGCCAGCAGTTTCATAGAAAGCACCCGCGACTACATCTTCGTCCGGCCGGAGGACAATTTGCTCATCCTGCGACCCAACCGCGTGCACCACCTGAACGCCACCGCCACAGTGATGCTCAAAGCCCTCTACGAGCGCCAACCGCTGGACGTCCAGGCTATTGTAGCAGAACTGGCGGAGCGCTACGGCGTGCCTGCGGAGCGCATCGAGGAGGACATGGAGAAGCTGCTCCAGAGCCTCTCGCTCCTGCTCCAGGATAAGGCCGGCTGCGCTCCGGCGGTGAAGACCACCCCCTTCGGCAGCCACGAGCGGAGATACCCTGTCCTCTCCGAGATCGCCGTCACTTACCGCTGCCAGAATCGCTGTTTCTTCTGCTACGCCAGCTCCCCCGACCGAGGCCGCCAGGTGCCGGAGATGACCACCGACGAGGTCAAGCTGGTGCTGGACAAGATCGTGAACCAGGCCAGGGTGCCCACTGTCTCCTTCACAGGCGGCGAGCCCACTCTTCGCGACGACCTGCCGGAGCTGATTGCCCACGCCAAAGGGCTGGGAATGAGGGTCAACCTCATCAGCAACGGGATCAGGTGCGCCGACGCCAGTTATGTGGCCACCTTGGCCCAGGCGGGACTGGATTCGGCTCAGATCAGCCTGGAGGCGGGAGAGGCTGCTGTCCACGATGCGGTGGTGGCCCACCCAGGGGCCTTCGAGCGCACAGTGCAGGGAGTGCGCAACCTGCGGGCGGCTGGCATCCACACCCACACCAACACCACCATCAACCAAAAGAACCGGCAGGCCCTGCCAGCTCTCATTGATTTCCTGGCCGAGATGGGCATGGAGTACCTCTCCATGAACATGGTCATTCGCACCGGCGGGGCGGTGGGCGTGCCCGACATCAATTATCAGGCCATCGGCGACCTGGCGCTCTCCCTCAAGGCCAGGGCCGAGGAGCGGGGGATGCGCTTCGTCTGGTACTCGCCCGTGCCCTACTGCCTCTTCAACCCCGCCCAGCACGGCCTGGGCTCCCAGTCCTGCTCAGCGGCCGATGGCCTGCTGTCCGTCGCCCCCGATGGGGCAGTGCTCCCCTGCTCCAGCTTCGAGGAGGGCATCGGCAACCTGCTCACCGAGGACTTCGCCACCCTCTGGAATCGGCGGACGGCTCGCTACTGGCGGGACAAGGAGTTCCTGCCACCAGGCTGTCAGGAGTGCGAGTTGGCCTACATCTGCTGCGGAGCCTGCCCCCTCTACTGGGACGAGCAGGGCACCTTTGCCGAGATCGCCCCCTACATGACCAAGACCTCGGTTTGGGAGCGACTGACCTGGAGCTTGAAAAGGCGTTACCTGGGAAAGGTGAAAGGGGTAGGGATGTAGTATCAGTAGATGGGGGAACTCGCTGGAGTGCGGACGCAAGTCCGCCCCATGAGCAGACTTGCGTCTGCACTCCGAATCCCAAGTACTGATTGTTCAAACCATCGCGAGGAGGTTCTATATGCCCCGAACTGTCTCTTTGGAGCAACTCAACGACTTCCTATTGGACAACAGGCGCAAGATCAACGCGGTGGGGCGCGAGGTGGAGGAGATCCAGGTAGGCTTCAACAGCGCCTACGTGGAGTTCAAGGCCGACCACGACGCCCAACTGGC
>JBHIEC010000327.1:0-1684 GCA_046760425.1 Anaerolineae bacterium | reverse complement strand
CACCGCCAGGTCGCGGTACCAGGTCTGGAAGAACCAACCCACCCCCAGCAGCGAGGCCCGCACCCCGTTGTTCATCCACGTGGGCGGGAAGAGCAGGGCCACCGCGCGCAGGACCGGTGGGAAGACGGCGATGGGGAAGAAGATGCCCATCAGGAAGGACAGGGCCCACTGGGCCAGCCGGATGAGGACATTGGCCTCCTTCACCTTGAGGATGAGGGCCCCGTAGAGCAGGCTGATCCCGTAGAGGGGGATCAGCCCCAGGAGCAGGAAGCCCAGGGCCAGAAGGATATCGCCCTGGAGGGGGTTGACGCGGAAGAGCAGGCAGCCCAGGCTGAAGGCCAGCCCGAAGTTGATCAGGGAACGGAGGGCACCGTAGAGGGCCACCCCGGCCAGGATGAGCAGACGGCTGGCCGGCGCCAGGTAGAGGGCCTCCAGGGTCCCCGTCTGCTGCTCCCGTCGCAGCCAGAAGCCGAAGTTCCACAGGGCACCGCTGACGATCATGAAGACATTAGAGCCAATGAGCAGGTAGGCCACGTAGTTGGCCGTGCCCGTGTTCAGTTGGAAGTTCTCGGCAGCACGGGGGCCGGCCAGGGTGCGGCCCAGCAGAATGGGGATGGCGGCCACGAAGGTGGGGATGGTGATGTCCAGGAGAAACCAGCCCCGGTAGCGGGACATCATGCGCAGGCGGGCCA
Source organism: Anaerolineae bacterium (assembly GCA_046760425.1). Lineage (GTDB taxonomy): Bacteria > Chloroflexota > Anaerolineae > JBHIEC01 > JBHIEC01 > JBHIEC01. The sequence continues at coordinate 992 of JBHIEC010000327.1, read as the reverse complement.
GGGCCACCTGCAGGATGACCTGGAGGCGCGTCTGCCAGCTAAATTGGGTCAATGAGTTAATCATACTTCCAGTTCCTCTATCTGACCGTTGTATCCTCAGCCAAGGTGCGACCCGTCCTGGCCACGAAGACGTCTTCCAGCGTCACCTGAGCCGGGGCGATGTCCTCAATGATGGCTCCATGGTCGAAGAGGGCCCGGATCAGCTCCGGCAGCAGGTGCCGGGGATGGGGGCTGACCACGATGAGTTTGGCCAGCCCATCCTCGCAGGTCAACGCTGTCTCCCTGACGCCGGAGAGCGCCCGCACGGCCTCGTACGCCACGTTGGGGATCACCCCTTCCACCCGGATCACCCCCTCCTGCTCCAGCGTGGCTTTGAGCTCCTCCACCGTGCCCAGGGCAATGATCTCCCCGTGGTCAATGATGGCCACCCGATGGCACAACTCCTCGGCTTCGGCCATCTGGTGGGTGGTGTACAGGACGGTGTGGCCCTGCTGGTTCAGGTCGCGCACGATGGCCCGCAGCTCCCGCGCCGAGGGCACGTCCAGGGTGACCGTGGGCTCGTCCAGGATCAGGATGGGGGCGTTGTTGATCAGGGCCTTGGCGAAGGCCAGCTTCATCTTCTGGCCCGAGGAGTAGGTCTCCACCGTGCGGTCAATGATCTCCCCCAGGCCCATGAGATCAATGACCTCCTGGCTTCGCTTACGTCGCAGGGCGGGCGGGATGTGGTACAGGGAGCCGAAGAAGTCCAGGTTCTCGCGGCCGGTCAGCTTCCAGTACAGGCCCCGCTCGCCCATGAGCATGCAGCCTACCGAGGCCCGCACCTGGTCCTCGTGGCGGCCTATCTGATAGCCGTTAATCCAGGCCGTGCCGTTGGTGGGCAGAAGCAGGGTGGTCAGGCACTTGATGAGGGTCGTCTTGCCCGCCCCATTGGGCCCCAGCAGGCCGAAGATCTCGCCGGGGTAGATGTCCAGGTTGACGCCCTTCAGGGCCTC
>JBHIEC010000326.1:0-1692 GCA_046760425.1 Anaerolineae bacterium | reverse complement strand
GAGGGGGGTGGCAGGGCTGTGGTTGGGGGGTGCGGGCATTGGGCTGGTCGGGCTCATGCTGACCCTGCCCTGGCTCCTTCGGCTCCTGGCCAACCTGCGGGCCCGGGGCACCCTCCTGCCCTACCTCCCCCTGGAAGCGGCCTACTACGCTCTGCCCCACGACCTCCTGGCCGTCCCGCACAACCGCGAGCTGGCCATCGTGGCCGCCTGGGGCCTGCTGTGGGGGCTGCTCAGGAGGGAGCGGGCTGTTGTGATCATAGGGCTGTGGGTTCTGTCCCTGTTTCTGATGGCCAACCCCGGGCTCCTGGGCCTGCCCCACACGCCACTGGTCAACAACAGCGCCCTGGTCATCTCCTTGTTCCTGCCCCTGGCCATCCTGTGCGGCTACCTGGTGGCTTCCCTGTATCAGGTCCTGGAGTCGAGGCTGGACGTCGGCGGGCGCTCCAGGGCCCGGTATGCCCTGGGCGGCCTGATCGCTCTGGTTGCCCTGTGGGGGGCGTGGAGCATGTTGTCCATCGTGAACCCTGTCACCATTCTGGCCACGCGGGATGATGTGGCAGCCATGGCCTGGATTCGGGAGCACACCTCACCTGGGGCCAAGTTCCTGATCAATGCTCGCCCCTGGCAGGGAGGTATCTATGTGGGCAGCGACGGGGGCTACTGGATCCCCCTGCTGGCAGAGCGAGGAACCTCCCTGCCGCCGGCCTTGTACGTCTTCGGGCCGCCGGAGTACGTGCAGCGGGTCAACGAACTGGCCAGGCTGGCTGTTTCAGGAACCTCCCTGGACAGCCAGGAGGTGCGCTGGCTCCTCCGTGGAGAGGGTATCACCCACGTCTATCTGGGGACACGGGGTGGGCGCATCAATCCCCAGGCCCTGCTGTCCAGCCCCCACTACCGCCTGGTCTACGTCAATGGTGCGGTTCGAGTCTTTGAGGTGGTCAAGTAGCCGTTTCAGTACTCTAGAGAAACAACTGAGCATGCTCGTACGTTCTAAAATGTAGGAGGGTTTCAGCAAAGCCAATGGTGGGTGAGGACAGGATCAGGACTCTGAACTGGATAGCCGTGGCCGTCTTCCTGGCCGTGCTGGTTAGTGGCTGCTCCCCTTCCATGCTTGAGGTGGACAATGAGCAGGGCCGCCTGGACAGGGCTGCCCCCCTCATCCAGGGATCCCACACCGTGGGCCAGACCTTCGTCTCCCACTACCCTCGCCTCAGCGCCGTGGAGGTGCTCCTGGTCGTCTACCCTGACGAGGGCCAGGACGCCAGGGCGCCGCGCCGGCTGACCTTCCACCTGCGCTCCGACCCCCGCAGCCCCACGGACCTGGCCACTGTGGCCGTTGACGCCACCAGCCTGGAGCATAACGCACCCCACCGCTTCACCTTCGCCCCCCAGCCCGACTCTGAGGGCCGGGCCTACTACTTTTTCCTGGAGGGGACGGAGGGCAACAAGGTGACGGTGTGGTACAACACCCTGAACGCCTACGGCCAGGGGGCCATGTACGTGGACGGGCGGGCCCAGGAAGGCGATCTGGACTTCAAGACCTACTACGACTACGATGTGGGCCTCATGGCCCGCGACCTGGGGCGCGGCCTGGCCTCCCACGGCGGGCTGATTCTGCCTCTCCTGGCCATGTTCACCCTGCCCGGCTACGTGCTGCACAGCCTGCTTCTGCCCCACGAGGAGCCGGAACCT
>JBHIEC010000325.1:0-1734 GCA_046760425.1 Anaerolineae bacterium | reverse complement strand
CCCCACGGCCTCATCGAAGGCATCATCATCTCCTCCTACGCCTGCCAGGCGGAACTGGCCTTTATCTACATCCGTGGCGAGTACGCCTTCGGGGCCGAACGGCTGGAACGCGCCATAAACCAGGCCTACGAGCAGGGCTACCTGGGCCGGGATATTCTGGGCAGCGGCTATAACCTGGAATTGCTAGTGCATCGTGGTGCCGGGGCCTACATCTGCGGCGAGGAGACCGCGCTGCTCAGCTCGCTGGAGGGCGACCGAGGCCATCCCAAACTCAAGCCGCCCTTCCCGGCCAGCGAGGGCGTCTACCGCAAGCCGACCATCATCAACAACGTGGAAACCCTGTTCAACGTGCCTTTCATCGTCCAGCACGGGGCCGAGTGGTACCGGGGCTTCGGGACGGAGAGGAGCCCTGGGCCGAAGCTGTTCTCCATCAGCGGCCACGTCAAGAAGCCCGGTGTGTACGAACTGCCCCTGGGCACGCCCCTGCGGACACTGATCTACGATTACGCGGGCGGGCCGCTGGACGGCAAGCCCATCAAGGCCGTCATCCCTGGCGGAGCCTCCACGCCCATGCTCCCCGCCGCCATGATAGACCGGGTGAATCTGGACTTCGAATCGCTGATGGACGCCGGCTCGATGCTGGGTTCCGGGGCGGTGATCGTCATCGGCGAAGGGACGTGCATTGTCAGGGTAGTGGAGCGGCTGGCCGCCTTCTTCCGCCACGAGGACTGTGGCAAGTGTCTGCCGGGCCGCGAGGGCATTGACTGGCTGTACAAGATCCTGCACCGCATCGAGCACGGCCAGGGCCGCGAAGAGGACATTGACCTCCTCCTGGACATCTGCGACAACATCGGCGGCAAGAGCTTCTGCCCCCTGGGCGACGCGGCCTTGGGCCCCGTCACTTCCAGCATACGGCACTTCCGCGATGAGTACCTGTATCACATTCGCGAGAAACGCTGTATGGTCTGATGGTCGGATGGTCCTTGGTCCGATGGTCTGAGCCTCGCTTCATCATTTGATCACCAGACCAAGGACCACTTCACCACCTGACCATCTGACCACCTGACCAAGGACCACCTGACCACCTGACCAAAGTGGGATTTGATGTATGGACTCAATGGTAACGCTCACCATAGACGATCAAGAAGTAACAGTTCCAGCAGGAACGTTGGTTCTGGAGGCCGCTAGGAGCGCCGGCATCGAGATCCCCACCCTCTGCTACTACGAGAAGTTGCTCCCCCTGGGCGGTTGCCGTCTGTGCCTGGTTGAGATCGAGAAGATGCGGGGCCTGCAGACCGCCTGCACTACGCCCGTGCGAGAGGGAATGGTGGTGCACACCAACACCCCTGAGGTGGTCAAAACCCGCCAGGGGATGATAGAATTCCTTCTCACCAATCACCCCCTCGATTGTCCCGTCTGCGACAAGGGCGGGGAGTGTACGCTCCAAGATTGGGCCTTCAAGTACGGGGCCACGGAGAGCCGCTTCGTCGAGGAGAAGCGCCACGGGCGAAAAGCATACCCTATCAGCCCCCTCATCGTCAAAGATGATGAGCGCTGCGTGGTCTGCCGTCGCTGTATCCGCTTCCTGGAGGAGTGGGCGGACGAACCGCAGTTGGATTGCTTCGAGCGAGGCTATCGGACCCGGGTGGACACCTTCTCCGGCTATCCTCTCGATTCCATCTTCTCGGGCAACACGGTGGACATCTGTCCCGTGGGGGCCCTCACCAGCCGCGT
>JBHIEC010000324.1:0-1736 GCA_046760425.1 Anaerolineae bacterium | reverse complement strand
CCCTGACCTCGGCTAAGTCGATCCCTTGTGCCAAGGCATAGTCCACGATGGCCCGACCCAACGGGTGCTCGGACACGCTCTCGGCGCTGGCCGCCAGCCAAAGTAGCTGATGGCCCGCGGCCGAGGTGGAGGGGTTATCGGCCATCTGCCATCGGCCATCCGCTATGACGTCCGCTACCTCCGGTTTCCCCTTGGTAATCGTGCCTGTCTTGTCCAGCACCACCTTTATCACGTCCTTGAAGACCTGAAAGGCCTCGCCGGAGCGCATCAGGATGCCCCTCTGGGCAGCCATGCCGCCGCCCCGGATCATGGCCAGCGGCGTGGCCATGCCCAGGGCGCAAGGGTAGCCCATCACCAGCACAGCCAGGGCCGCGAAGACGGCGCGGGGGAGGTTCGGCTGTCCGGTCACCAGCCAGGCGCCAAACGTCCAGATCAGCACCGCTGCCCCAGCGAAGGCCAGCACGCTAGGGACGTAGAATCTCAAGACGGCATCCACCAGTTGTAGCACCGCCGGTTTCATGGCCCGCGCCTCCTCGATGTGGCGGGCCACTTGCTGCAGGAAGCTTTCCTCGCCCACCCTCGTCACCTCGATCACCAGCGTGCCGGTCTGATTGACCGAGCCACCGATAACCTCGTCTCCTACCCTCTTCTCCTGAGGCATGGGCTCGCCGGTGACCAGGCTCTCGTCCACCGCCGAAGTTCCCCCCACGACTACCCCATCCACCGGCACCGATTCACCGGGGCGCACCCGCACCCGATCGCACAACTTCACCTCCTCGATGGGCACCTCCTCTTCCCGGCCATGGCGGATGACCCGGGCGGCGGCCGGCTGGAGGTCCAGCAGCCTGCGCACCGCTTCCGAGGCCCGGCTCCGCACCAGGAGCGAGGCCCAGCCAGAGAGCAGGTGATAGGTGGTGACGAACACGGCCACAGCCAGGAAATCGGAGACGGGGAAGTCCGGGCGGAAGAAGCCGAGGAGCCCGCCAGTCAGCCCGGCGAAGGCGCCCAACTCCAGCAGCACGTGCTGGTTGAGGATGCCCCGCCGCAGGGACTGCACCGCCATGCTGAGGATGTGTCCGCCCAGCCCGAAGACCGTCGCCAGGCCCAGTCCGAGCATGGCGTAGGGAAACCAGGGCTGGCGGAGGCCCAACCACATGGCGATCATCAGCGCCAGGGCCACGGCGGTGAGGGCCCCACCGGCCAGCAGGCGGTTGCGAGCCTGGCGCAGCTCTGCTGCCTGTTCCTCGAAGGCGCGCACCTTGTCCGGGTCGCGCACGGTGTAGCCCAACTGACGCAGGGCGTCTTTCAGCTCCGTCGGGGTGCACTTCGCCGGCTCGTACTCGATGAGCGCCTCCTCGTTAGAGAGACTGACGTGAACCTCCTGAACCCCATCCACCCGCCCATAGACCCTGCGGATGGTTTCAGCACAGAAGGAGCAAGACATCCCACCGATCTTCAGTTGAAGCTTCGCTGTCATCACATCGTTCATTTTAACCAACGATAGTCCTATCATCAGGCTGAGCCTGTTGCTCTTCTCAGCGTATGGCTTGCTTCAGGCCGAGGAAGATGTCCTTCTGCCGCTCCACATACCGATACATGTAAAAGACGAAGCCAGCGAACCCCGCCCCCATGGCAACCATATACCCGATCCCTCGCAACCCCAGGCCCTCCCAGGCGTAGGCCAGCGTCAGCAACAATCCCGTCGCCAGGTGGGTGACGATGGTCAAGGCGTTGGC
>JBHIEC010000323.1:0-1750 GCA_046760425.1 Anaerolineae bacterium | reverse complement strand
GTGATGGCCGTAGCCTGGCTCACCGCCTGCGAGGGCCCGACGCCTGCCCCTACCCCCACACCCCCTCCCACCTCGACTGCTATCCCCACGCCGACCCCAACCGCCGTCCCCACGGCCACGCCGACCCCCTCAGTACCCGATCCCTCCCAGGTGGAGGTGACGGCCTTCCTGCCCCAGGGCGCTACTCTAGGACGCACGGCCATCGCCGACCTGGACAACGACAGGTTGGAGGAGATCGTCGCTTCTTTTACTTCGACTGGGCTCAGTACAGGCATCGGCCCCACTCAGCGGGTGGGCCTCCTGGTCATTGATTGGGACGGAGAGGCCTACGCCGTCGTTTGGGAGAGCGGGCCCCTCATGGGTGAACGGGACGGGGGGCTGGAGGCTCGGGACATCAACGGGGACGAGGTCCTGGAGATCCTGTCCACCCAATCCATGGGCGCTGCCGGCGAGACCCTCTACCTCTTCGCCTGGGACGGCGAGACGTACCGGCAACTCACCCCTCAGGGCGGCGCCTTCGGCGGCACGGGGAGCTTTGGCGCCAAAGGCGTCCGCCTGGAGGACCTGGACGGGGACAGCCTTGCGGAGATTCTGGCCGGCTACGGACCCGTCGCCATCTACACGGACATCTACAGATGGGATGGGGAGGTCTATCGCTTCGTCCGCACCGTGGCCCTGGCGGATCCGGCCAACCAGCCCACCCTGGAGACGCCGGCTCTGCCGGGCCGCATCGTCTTCTCCCGCCGGGGCAGCCTGTGGGCCGTGGGGCCCGATGGACGCGGCTTGGTGCAATTGACCAAGGGGGCCTTCGACACCGATCCCGTCTTCTCCCCCGATGGGGAGCGCATCGCCTACCGCTCCACCCACGCCCTGGCCGCCGAGCAGGGCCCGCCCATGCCCCACGACATATGGGTCATCAGCACTGATGGGACAAACCCCATCCAGTTGACTCAGACTGGCCCGGGCCAGAGTGTGCTGCGCGGCGTGCCCAGTTGGTCGCCGGACGGCACGCAACTGGCCTTCAACGAGGACGGCCGCCTGGTGGTCATGAACGCCGACGGCACCGGGCGGCAGGTGTTGAGCGAGCGGGCAGCCCTGACCGGTGCCCCCACGGCCACGATGGTTCACTGGTCGCCCACGGGGGAGCAGATCCTCTACGCCGTGGAGTCGGGCGCCGACCTACCAAGCCTGGCCCTCCTGGACGTGAGCACGGGCCAGGAGCGCGCCCTGGACAAGGAGTTGGTCATCTCCTACGGCTGGATGCCGAACGGCCAGCAGGTGTGGTACACCAGTTGGGCCGACCTGGGCCTGTGGCTCGTGGACGTGGCCAGTGACCAGCGGCTGCGGCTTCTGGAGGACGCCACGCAGGTTTTCTCCCTGGCCTGGTCGCCCGATGGGGCACTGCTGGCCTACGTCATGAATGGTGGGCTGTGGATGACCCCCTCTTCGGGCGAGCCCTTCCAACAGCGGGTAACCGCCTTGGCCGATCCGACGGGCGAGGGGCCCTATGACCTGGTCTGGTCACCCGATGGAGACTATCTCCTGTACGCCGTGGATTACGAGGAGGGGCGGGGGCTGTGGCTGGTGAGGGCCGATGGCCGCCACCAGTGGCGTTTGCTCGATGGCCCGGCCGAGGGGCCGGCCTGGTCGACGCCCCCCTACGCTCCGACCAATTGAGGGCTGAGTTCGGGGACGCGTTTGAGGACGAATTCCCGGTAAGCCCACTCCAGCACCTCCTGCAAGGTAGCGT
>JBHIEC010000322.1:0-1766 GCA_046760425.1 Anaerolineae bacterium | reverse complement strand
GGTCTGACGTGTTCTTTGAGAAAGCTTTTATCCCTTATGGCGGCTACTGGAGCACCCCGTTCTGCCGTTGGCAAGGGAGTTTCGCCCACCTCAACGCCATCCCCTTTGCCGCCGAGATCGCCAGGCGAGCCCTGGAGGAGAGGGACATCTCGCCCCAGGTGTTCGACAGCGTCTACCTGGGGATCACCGTGCCGCAAAAGCACAGCTTCTACGGCGGCCCCTGGCTGGCCGGCCTCATCGGAGCCGAGACCGTCACCGGCCCCATGATCGGGCAGGCCTGCGCGACGGGGGCGCGGGTAATGGGGCTGGCCGGCTTCGAGTTGGAGGCTAGTTCCAACGCTGGGGAGGAGCGCGTCATCCTGACCATCACCGCCGACCGTTGCAGCAACGGCCCTCATCTCTACTATCCCAATCCGATGGGGCCGGGCGGCACGGGCGATAAAGAAGACTGGGTCTGGGACAACTTCGGCTACGACCCCTTCGCCAAGAACGCCATGATCGAGACGGCGGAGAACGTGGCCAGGGAGGCGGGCATCACCAGAGAGGAGCAGGACGAGGTGGCCCTCCTGCGCTACCAGCAGTACGACGACGCGCTGAAGGACGATTCCGCCTTCCTGCGTCGTTATATGGTCATCCCCCTGGAGGTGAAGGATGCGCGGGGTCGCAAGGTCGTGGCCACCCTGGACGGGGACGAGGGGGTGTATCCCACCACCGCCGAGGGATTGGCCAAGCTCAGACCCGTGCTGAAGGAGGGCACGGTCACTTACGGGACCCAGACCCATCCCGCCGATGGCAATTGTGGGGTCATCGTCACCACGCGGGAGAGGGCGCGGGAGCTGAGCCGCGATCCCAACATCGAGATTCAATTGCTGTCCTACGGAGAGGGACGGGCGAAGAAGGGGTACATGGCTCAGGCCATCATCCCCGCCGCACGGCAGGCCCTCTCGCGAGCGGGCATCGGCATCGAGGACGTGAAAGTGATCAAGACCCACAACCCCTTCGCCGTGAACGACATCTACTTCTGCCGTGAGATGGGGGTTAAGCCGGAGGCGATGAACAACTACGGCTCGTCCATCGTGTGGGGGCACCCGCAGGGCCCCACCGGCCACCGCTTGATCATCGAGGTCATCGAGGAGTTGATTCTCGTCGGTGGGGGATATGGGTTGTTCGTCGGCTGTGCCGCCGGGGACTCAGGCGCGGGGGTGGTGGTCAAGGTGAGTGGCTAGCAGGTGCAACAAAGGGAGGGGAAATGGCGATGAAACGCAAGAAGCAATCGAGAATCGGTGAGGTGCGGTGCCAGAACTGCTTCGTTCGCTTCCGGCCCCCGCCGGGGGCGGAGAAGGCCACCTGTCCCAATTGCGGCTGGGAGTGGTACATCTCCTGGAAGGGCAAACTGGCCAAGATCAGAAAGCCGGTGTGGGAGAGCTGGGAGCGATTGCTGGCTGAGGCGCAGCGAACGAGGTAGAGCCGAGGATGCCCTCCCGACGCCCGCCCATTCTATGCTTCGACGAAGCAAATGTTTCGGATGCCTAGCCTGCCTTGCTGGTAGTATTATGACCCAACCTTGGCAAACTGTCAAATGGGCTCACAGTGCCAGATCTCACATCCTATTCACAAGAAATCAGGGGAAGGCTCAATATGACTCTAAAACGAAAAGTCGCATACATAGACCTTGCCACCGGCGAGGTCAAGACCGCCCCCATCCCCATTAAGATGCGCAAGTTGTATCTGGGTGGGCGGGGGTTGGACATGTACCTGCTGTACAA
>JBHIEC010000321.1:0-1768 GCA_046760425.1 Anaerolineae bacterium | reverse complement strand
GGGCGGCGCCCCGCCCCTCTTTTCAGCCCCAGGTCCGCCCGGGGGTCTCCTTGCAAAGGTATGAAGAATTTCCAAGCCATTCGGTACGTCCTACTTGTCACCATGGCCCTCAATCTGGCGGCCATGCTGGCTAAGCTGGTGGTCGGGTACTTCACCGGCTCCCTCAGCCTGATGGCCGACGGCTTCGACTCCCTTTTCGATGCCGCTTCCAATGTCATCGGCCTGGTGGGTATCTACATCGCTGCCCGTCCCCCCGACCCGGGACACCCCTATGGGCACCGCAAGTTCGAGACCCTGACGGCTGTGGGCATCGCCATGTTGCTTTTCGTCACCTGCACGGAGATCGCGCGGAGTGCGTTCATCAGACTAACCTCTCCCCTGCCCCCCGACGTGAACGTGTGGAGCTTTGCCGCCTTGCTCTTCAGCATCGGGGTGCACCTCTTCGTCTCCACCTACGAGGAGAGGCGCGGGCGAACGCTGAAGAGCGACGTTTTGGTGGCCGACGCCCTGCACACCCGAGCCGATATCTACATCTCCGTCTCGGTCATCGTCGGCCTGGTCGTGGTCCGAGCGGGCTACCCCATCATTGATGTCCTGCTGGCCCTGGCTATCGCTGTGGCCATTGCCAAGATCGGCCTCGATATCATTCGCTTCAGCTTTCAAGTGTTGGCCGACGCCGCTGCTATTGACATCACCGCTATCGAGGGGATTGTCATGGCGGTGGAGGGGGTGAAACACTGTCACCACATCCGCAGTCGGGGGCACGCCGACGATGTGCAGATTGACCTTCACATCCAGGTCGCTCCCCAGCTAGGGATCGAGCGGGCCCACGCTATCGCCCATCAAGTCAAGGCGAAGCTCCTCACTGACTTGGAGGGGGTCAGCGATGTCACCATTCATATCGAGCCGGGGCAACCGGCCGAAGGGGAGAGCCTGGCGGAAAACATCCGAGCCGAGACAGAGGGGCTGACCCAGGTCAACACCCCCGGGGAGCCACCCTCGTCAATTTAAGGGGGAACAGGGTGACCGACTGGCTGGAGAGATACCGGGGTTACCTCTTCATGATGCTGGTCAACCTCATCGCCCTGGGTGGGGTCCTTTTCCTTCTCCGTCGTCCGACGCCGGGGGCCATCGAGATCATCCCCCCACCCTCGCCCACGCCAGCACCCACGGCCACCCCAGCTATGGTGTTGGTGTACATCAGCGGGGCAGTCGCCAACCCGGACGTCTACGCCCTGCCCCAGGGCAGCCGCGTGAAACAGGCCATCGAGGCGGCGGGCGGCTTCACTGCCCAGGCTGACCGAGATCGGGTCAACCTGGCCAAACGGCTCCACGACGAGGAGCAGGTCTACGTCCCTCAAATGGGCGAGGAGACCTGGCCTCTGGTTTCTCCCGTCACCTCGGGTTCGTCCAGCGACCAGCCCAGCAGCCCGTCAGGCGGGGTGATCAATATCAACACCGCCACGGCGGCGGAGCTGGAGAGCCTGCCCGGCATCGGCCCGACCTATGCCCAGCGCATCATCGAGTATCGAGAGCAGAACGGACCCTTCCAGCGGATTGAGGAGGTTATGAGGGTGCGCGGCATCGGCCAGGTCACTTTCGAGAAGATCAAGGATCAGATCACGGTCCAATAAACTGGGGCGGGCCGCTCGAGGACGCGATCTTCAGAGTTCGCCCCACCCCCGACCGCGAAGCAGACCTGCCCCCGTAGCCCCGCATCTGCCACCGTGCCAACTCTTGCTAGGGCGGCTCTCCAGCCCCCGGATAG
>JBHIEC010000320.1:0-1778 GCA_046760425.1 Anaerolineae bacterium | reverse complement strand
CAAGACGCCTGAACACAAGTTCGACGAGGAAAAGCCCATCGGCTTCATAAAGTAGACGCAAGGATAAGGAGGGTCCCCTTTGGAAAAACTGGACGCCATTGCCGAGAGAATTCGTCAGGACTTCGAGGCCAGGAACGCGGCGCGGGACGAGGCGCTGCGGCGCTCGCGAGAGCTGATCCGCTACTGCGCCAACACCATCCGAGCTACCCACAGGGCCGAGTTCGAGGAGGCAAGCCAACTCCTGGCTACGGCCCACCAGGCGGCCTCCGAGTTGGTGGAATGTGTGGCCGACTATCCGGATCTGTACTACGCTGGCTACACCCAAGATGCTCTAAAGGAGCTAGCCGAGGCCAGCATCACCTATGCCCTGATCACCGATGGACCTCTGCCCGACCCCGACGATCTGAGGGTAGAGTATCCCGCTTATCTCAATGGCCTGGGCGAGGCAGTGGGAGAGCTGCGCCGCTATGTGCTGGACATCATCCGGCGCGGCCAGATCGAGCGGGGCGAGGAGATCCTCTCAGCCATGGACGACGTCTACGCCGTCCTGGTCACCATGGACTTCCCCGATGCCATCACGGGCCGGCTTCGCCGCACCACCGACGTAGTGAGGGGAGTGCTGGAGCGAACGCGAGGCGATTTGACTATGGCCATGCGTCAGGACAAGCTGCAGGAAGCTCTGCGGGCCTTCGAGGAGAGGGTCAACGCCAATGGCTAGACGGACTGCTCTGCTCACGCCTAACGCCAGTCCGGCGGCCGGCTGGCGGACAAGCATCCGCCGGGAGCTGTGAAGATGGCCAGGAAGACCAGTCAAGTTATTCGAGCCAGCGAGCTAGGCGAGTATACCTACTGTGCCAGGGCCTGGTGGCTGGGGAGAGTGCTAGGCTGCCGCCCAGCCAACCTGGAGAGGCTGGCGGCCGGCGAAGCAGCCCACGTCCGACACGGCCAAAAGGTGGCAAGCTCTCGTCGCTTGCAGCGCTGGGCGTACGTGTTGTTGGCGCTGGCCCTGCTGACTGGCGCGTTGTTGCTAGTGCTGGCCTTGCGGAGCTAGAACTGTGTAGTCGCGACTTAAGGGTGTCGGAGTCCCTAACTTGTTAGGGGGACGCGACAAGCCTGAACAAGTTTGGGACTCCGGTACACTTAGCCTACCTGGGGAGTACTCAAGGTGTCGGAGTCCCTAACTTGTTAGGGGGACGCGACAAGCCTGAACAAGTTTGGGACTCCGGTACGCTTAGGCCCGGGTAGTACAGGGGAAAAAACCGTGAACAACCCTCGCCTGATTCTACTGGTATGTGCTCTCCTCCTGTTTGTGGGAGGCCTGCTCCTGCTCAGACGGGCCCGCCGCCTGCACGAACAGACGGGATTGCCCCAGGGCCGAGTGATCTACGCTGACACCGGCGCCTGGAATCGCTGTGAGAAGCCCCTCTTTTCCCGCCGCTATCTCCTGACAGGCAGGCCCGATTACCTCGTTGACGACGGAGGGGCAAGGATCCCCGTTGAGGTCAAATCCACCTCTTGTCCGCCGACCCCCTATCACTCCCACGTGCTCCAACTGGCTGCTTACTGCCTTCTGGTGGAAGACAAGTACGGGCAGTCCCCGCCCTATGGCATCATCAAATACCGCGATCAAACCTACGCCGTCGAGTATACCGCGCAGTTGCGGGATGAGTTGCTAAGCGTCATGGCCGAGATGCGTCATGACCTCGCCGACGACGACGTGGGCCCCAGCCACGCTAACCCTAACCGCTGCCGGAGCTGCGGCTATCGAGAGGAGTGTG
>JBHIEC010000319.1:0-1798 GCA_046760425.1 Anaerolineae bacterium | reverse complement strand
GCAGCGGCACTATGGCCGAGGCGATGATCAAAGGCATCCTCAACAATGGCCTGACAGATCCCAGTCGGATCATGGCCAGTGGCCCTCGCCCTGAGCGAGGCCGGGAGTTGGAGGAGCGCTACGGAGTTAAGAGCACCACCGATAACCGGGAGGCGGCGCAGGCGGGCCATATCGTTGTCCTGTCCATCAAACCGCAGGTGTTGCCTGTTGTTCTGGAAGAGCTGTGCGGACTGATCCGCCCCCCGCAGCTCATTTTCTCCATTGTGGCCGGGGCGCGTATCGGAACTATCGCTCAGGGATTGCAGCATCGGGCCATCGTGCGGGTGATGCCCAACACCCCCGCCCAGATAGGCGAGGGGATGAGCGTGTGGACTGCCACCCCGGAGGTGACGGAGGAACAACGCGCCCAAGCCAAGGCTATCCTTCGGGCTCTGGGCCAAGAGATCCACGTCGAGGACGAGGACGCCCTGGACATGGCCACTGCTGTAAGCGGCACCGGCCCCACCTACGTGTTCCTAGTGATGGAGGCGCTGGTCGAAGCCGCCGTCCACCTGGGCTTCTCCAGGCGGGTCGCCAGAGAGCTGGTCATCCAAACGGTGCTGGGCTCGGCGCTTTTTGCCAGGGAATCGCGCAGGCACTTGGCCGAGCTACGCAACATGGTCACTTCGCCGGGAGGCACCAGCGCGGAGGCCATCTACCAGTTGGAGAAAGGGGCCTTGCGGACCATAATCTCCAAGGCTGTGTGGGCCGCCTATCAGAAGTCCAGGCTGCTGGGGGAGATGAGCGCCAGGAAGGGACTCAGGAGCACCTCCCCCTTGGAGAGCCCTGGAATTCCGACCGAAGGGTTGGAGGAACACGAGTAGTAGTGAGGAGAACTATGGACAAGATCAAAGTTGGCATTCTGGGAGCTACGGGCATGGTGGGGCAGCGGTTCGTGCACCTGCTGGCCGATCACCCCTGGTTCGAGATCGCCGCTCTGGCTGCCTCGGAGCGATCAGTGGGGATGCCTTACGGTGAGGCCTGCCGCTGGGTCGTCTCGGATGATATGCCAGCTCTGGCAAAAGAAATCATCGTTCAGGAATGTGAGCCCGACCTATCCTGTCATCTGGTGTTCTCCGCCCTGCCGGCTAAGGTAGCGGGGCCCATCGAGGAGGAGTTTGCCGCTGCGGGCTACGCCGTCTCCAGCAACGCTCGCAACCACCGCCTCGACCCCGACGTACCCCTGTTGGTGCCTGAGGTCAATCCCGACCACCTAGCTCTCGTCGTCACCCAGCGACGGCGGCGGGGCTGGAAGGGCTTCATCGTCACCAACCCCAATTGCTCCACGGCCCAACTGGTACTGGCCTTGAAACCGCTCTGGGATCGCTTTGGGATCACAGCTCTCAGCGTGGTTACCATGCAGGCTCTCTCCGGCGCTGGTTATCCTGGCGTTCCCTCCCTGGACATCCTGGATAACGTCATCCCCTACATCGCCGGCGAGGAGGGGAAGCTGGAGGCGGAGCCGCTGAAGCTCCTGGGGCGGTTAGAGGGACTCTCCCCCGCTTCGGGGGGGCTGGGAGGGGGCATCAGGGAAGCGGAGATGACTATCAGCGCTCAGTGTCACCGCGTGGCCACGCGGGAGGGGCACCTGGAAGCCGTGTCGGTGAAGCTGGGGCGAGAGGCGAGCCGCGAGGAGGTAGTGGAAGCGTTGCGGAGCTTTCGAGGGCCTCTCCAGGATCTGGGCCTCCCCAGTGCCCCGCAGCACCCCATCGTGGTGCGGGAGGAGAACGATCGCCCTCAGCCCCGCCTCGACCGCGAT
>JBHIEC010000318.1:0-1802 GCA_046760425.1 Anaerolineae bacterium | reverse complement strand
CTCCGTCAGATACCGCCACTTCCCCACCCGCAAATCTCCCAACTCCAACGGCCCGATGCGAATACGAATCAGGCGTCGCACCGGGTGGCCCAAAGCAGCGCACATCTTACGAATGTGGCGTTTCTTGCCCTCGTGTAGGACAATGCGCAGCCAGGTCATTCCGCTGGGAGCCTGCTGCCATCCGTGAATGCGGGCCTGCGAGCCCAGGTGCTCCAGCCGCTGAACGGCATCGGCTCGCAGTGTCTGGCCGTCTCGCTCCACGCCCTCCAGCATCCGTTGCAGAGTTGCCTCCGTTGGTTCCCCCTCCACCAGGGCCAGGTACTCCTTCCGGTGCTCATAGCGGGGGTGGGTGAGGCGGTGGGCCAGCTCCCCGTCGTTGGTGAGGAGCAGGAGCCCCTCGCTTCTGGCGTCCAGGCGGCCCGCCGGGTAGAGCCGCTCCCCATCAGGGACCAGGCCCAGCGCCGACGGGCGGCCCCGAAAATCGCGGGTGTCGCTCAGGTAGCCCCGGGGCTTGTGGAGGAGGATGTAGACCTTCTCCTCCGGGGCGATGGGCTGTCCGTCCACTTCGATGGTATCCCGGGTCGGATCCACCTTGGTGCCCAGTTGAGTCACCACTTGGCCGTTGACCCGCACCCGCCCCTGCAGGATCAATGCTTCGCACTTCCGCCGCGAGGCGACCCCGGCGCGGGCCAGGACTTTTTGCAGACGCTCCATCAGCTTTCGCCTCGCCCCTCTTCGTCCAGCGGCGGCAGCTCGGCCAGGTCTTGCAAGCCAAAGTACTGCAAGAACTCAAAGGTGGTACCGTAGATGATGGGACGACCAGCCTGGGGCAGACGCCCCACCTCCTCGATCAAGCCCTTGCTGACCAAAGTGCGCAGCACGCTGTCGCAATTGACGCCCCGCACGGCCTCGACGCCGGCCCGGGTGACTGGCTGCTGGTAGGCGACAATGGCTAAGGTCTCCAGCGCTGGAGCGGAGAGCTTGCTGGTCAGCTCCAACCCTAGGAAACGCTCGATGTGAGGAGCAGCCTCGGGGGCGGTGACTATCTGCACCCGCCCTCCTTTGCGCTGGAGACGCAATCCCCGCTGCTCGTACTCCTCACTCAACTCCTGCAGTGCTTCCTCGACCGCCCCCCGTTTGACGCCGATGGCCGCCGCCAAACGTTCCACAGCCACCGGCTCATCAGCCACGAAGAGCAGGCTTTCGATCAGGGACTTGACTTCCAACTAGACATCCTCGTTGGCCATCGGCGGCTCTGCGGGATGTGAGATCTCTTCTGAGACCATCGGCGGCTCTGTGGGATAGGGGGCGTGCTTGATGTTGACCCTGACCTTGCGCAGTTTCAGCCCCATCTTGTCCTCGACGGCCTCCCTGGCCACCTGGCAGACCTCCTCAGTCTTGGTCGGGACATCAACCTCTGGGCTGGTCTCCAGGTCAAGTTCCACCTCGACGCCGCCCCTCTTGCCCCAGACGTTCGGCTTGACGGAAGTAACGCCCTCAAGCTGGCCGATGTTGCGCTCCAATCTGCGAGCGACGGAATCCACGGTCAACTCCGCCTGGCCGCCGGTGATACTCCGCACCCTGATGGCCCTGGGACGCCGCCGCCTGAACTCAAGCCAGATCAGCACGGCGCAAACGACGTCCACCAGCAGAGCCAGGATGACGCCCACTATGAGCAGAATTGGCTGAGCGACCAGCGCCAGGTTCGCGTCCAGGTTCCACAGCCACTCCTGCACGATCTCGATCATCGGCCGAGGCACGACCAGCACTACGGTCATAACTATGATGGTCGCCAAGAGGAG
>JBHIEC010000317.1:0-1808 GCA_046760425.1 Anaerolineae bacterium | reverse complement strand
TGCTGGCCCACTATGACGCCGCCTTCGTCGGCCCCGCCCTGGCCTACCTGAGCTTCCGCCGCTGGCGGGCTCAGCCCAGGACCCTTAAAGGCGACTTGAAGATATGGCTGGGCGTCGGCGCCCTGTGCGCTGCGTTGCTGGCCGCTTTCTACGTCCCTCTGGTGCGGCACCCCTATTTCCGTACCACCACCATGGCCTACCTGACCGATGTGCGGGTCGGTGGGGGGTTCCTGTACAACACCCTCAGCAATTCCTTCGTGCTCAGCACTTTCTACAACTCCACCTACTACATAGGCTTCCTGGCCCTGACCCTGGCGGCTGAGGTGGGGCGGCACCTGGGGGCCATCTCGCGCCGCTGGGCCGGTGTTTTGCTGAGCCTCCTCTTCCTGGGCGGCTTGGCGGCCGCCGTGGCCCGCCCCCAGTGGTGGCAGTTCGGCGACCTCAACGTCACCCTCTTCTTCCTGACAGCCTTCCTGCTCCTCCTGCTGGCTCTCCCCTCCCCTTCGATCCCCTGGAAGGCCAACTGGCTGTGGTTCGCTGTGCCCTTCGTCTTCTACGCCTGCCTGATCCACTCGCCTCGCACCCACTTCCACATCGTTTTCCCTGCCTGGACCCTGCTCAGCGCCGTGGCCCTCGACCGCGTGCGCCTGAGCTTGAAAGGGGTCGGTTGGCGCTGGGCCGCCACCCTCGGTTTTGCGGCCCTGTATCTGGTCTTCGGGTATTATGCTTACCTGGTCTTCGTGCGGCACGACGTGGAGTATAAGCGGACCTACCCGGCCAATAAGCACCCGTTGTACTGGACGGCATATGAGAGGTTGCCCGCCAGCGGTTGGTTCGGGTTCCCCTACCGGGCGGGCTGGAAGGTCATCGGGGCCCTGTACGATCTAGGGGTGCTGCGGGGCGACTACGACAGCAACGAGGAGCCGGACATCACCAACTGGTACACCCGGGGCGCATGGCGCTGCGCGGAAGCTCCCCGCTATTACTTCCTGGCCGAGAACGTGCAGGATGAGCAGCCGGTCCCCTACGACGTGATCGCCGATCAGTACGAGGAGATCGGGCTGGTCACCGTGGGTGGCCGGCCCAGAATCCGCATCTACCAGCGGGCGCCCGTCGCCCCCCCTTTCATCCCCCCCGATTTCGGGGGGGAAAGAGGGGGGGCCATCTATCCCCTGGAAGCCTACGGCCCTTACTACGACCGGGAGCTCAGCGGGCCGACCTTCGCCCCGGGTCTGCCCTTCGGGGACCCCCTGGCCTTCCTCCAGCACCCGCTGGAGGTGAACCTGGCCGGCAAGGCCAAGTTGCTGGGCTACTCCCTCGACTCCCCTCAGGTGCAACCCGGTGGGGTGCTGCTGCTGACCCTCTACTGGCAGGGGTTAGCGGAGATGGATCAGGACTACCAGGTCTTCGTCCACGTGGAGGAGGAAGGGCACATCTGGGGGCAGCGCGACCACACGCCGGGCATCTGCGGCCGGAAAAAGCCGACCTCGACGTGGCAGCCGGGCCAGGTCATAGTTGACCGCTGCGTGGTGCCCATTAACCCCGCCACCCCCGAGGGGCGGTATCCCCTTCTGGTGGGCCTGTACGATTGGCAGACGCTCCAGCGGCTGGAGGTCCTCAGCCCGACGGGCCAGCCCCAGGGCAACAGCATTCTGCTCGGGGAGGTGACCGTGCGGCAGGGCCCCTGAAAGGTGCGTGCGATGACCCTTTCTGGCAACTGGACTTTGGCAAATCTGGCTACGGTGGAACAAAAGCCCAAGAAACCGGGTTTTTTCCCGATTCCGGTGGGGCGTTTGTGGTGTAAAGGC
>JBHIEC010000316.1:0-1814 GCA_046760425.1 Anaerolineae bacterium | reverse complement strand
GGCTACCAGTTGGCCGGGGCCGTGGTAGGTGGCCCGTCCGCCCCGCTCCGTCTGGAAGAGGCCCACCCCCAGGCGGCGCAGGGTTGCCTCTGAGACCCGCAGATCTTCGGCGCCGCCGCCTCGGCCGAAAGTGATGACCGGGGGGTGCTGGACCAGGAGCAGCAGGTCGCCTACCCGGCCACGCCGCCGGGCCTCGGCCAGGTGCTCCATGAGCCCCAGGGCCCAGCGATATTCCACCATGCCGAGCCTGAGCACGGATACCCGTTTCCTACCGCTTTCTGGACTCACCATTTCGGCACGTACAGCGCCTTCCCCAAGAGGTCGCGGCCGGCCTCTTGCCGGCTCTCGGCCAAGGCCGGGTGGCCGGCCACTGCCTCCGCCAGGTCCTCGGCCAGGGCTTCCAATCGGATGGCCAACACCGCCTGGTCTATGAGCTCGGTGGCCCAGGGGCCGATGATGTGCACCCCCAGGATTTTGCCGTATCTGGCCTCGGCCACGATCTTGATGGAGCCCATCGGCTCGCCCATGGCTATCGCCCGAGCGTTCAGCGCGAAGGGGATCACGCTGATCTTCACGTCGTAGCCGGCCTCCTCAGCCTCCTCCTGGGTCAGGCCCACGGCGGCCGCTTCGGGTTGGCCGTAGATGCAACGGGGCACCAAGCTCAGATCCAAGCGGCTGTTTCCGCCCAGGGCGTTCTCGGCGGCCACAACGCCGCCGGCCGTAGCCACGTAGGAGAAGCAGCCGCCGGCGGCGTCACCCACGGCATAGACCGTGGGCAAGCTCGTCCGCATCTGGTCATCTACTGCGATGTGGCCGTCCTCTATCTCGACACCAGCCGTCTCCAGACCTAAGCCGGCGACGTTGGGGACGCGGTCGGCCACGAGCACCTTGTCCACTGCGACCTCGTGCTCGCCCTGGCGATCCACGACGGTCACCACCAACTCGCCTCCACGGCGTCGGATCGAGGATACGGTCGCTCCGATCAGAATCTCGATGCCACGTTCACGGAAGGCTGCCCCCATCCGCTGTCGGATCTCCTCGTCCTCACCGGGCAGGAGGCGGCGCTCGGCTTCGACCAGGGTGACCTGGCTGCCAAAGCGCTGAAAGATCGAGGCCAGGGCGATCTGGGGCGGCTCGCTGCCGATGACCAGCAGCCGGGGCGGCACCTCGGTCAGCGCCAGCGCCTCGGGAGGGGTGATCACACCCTCCTGATCCATGCCTTCGATGGGGGGCTTGGACGGCACGAAGCCCGTGGCGATGATGATGGCATCGCCTTCCAGAAACTGACCATTCACCTCAACGCTCTGAGGGCCGGCCAGCCGCGCGGTGCCCCTGATCACCTGCACCTCGTTGCTGAGCAGTAACCCCTCGATGCCCATCCGAACCTCTTCGACAACCTGGTCCTTTCGTGCCACGGCCTGGGCCAGGTCGAAGGACACTTCGGAGATCTGGATGCCGTGGTCACCGGCCGTTTTGAGTTGGCCGAGCAACCGGGCCGTCGCCTGCAGGGCCTCGACGGGGACGCAGGCCCGGTTGGTGCAATTGCCACCCAGCTCAGCCTTCTCGATCAGGGTGACCTGAGCGCCCAACTGGGCGGCGCGGATGGCGGCCGCCGTACCCCCTGGCCCCCCGCCGATGACGATCAGATTGGCCATTTGTCCCCCCTTCTCTCCAGCACGATAAAAGGCCACCCGCCCGGGATAAGGTGGGGGCCCTAACTGCTATCAAGGGGCGTCCCTTCGGCTGCGCTCAGGACAAACCTCAGGGCGAAGCCTCGCCCCGCCCAGTGGCCGTTTAGCCTTGAAAATCGGGGC
>JBHIEC010000315.1:0-1867 GCA_046760425.1 Anaerolineae bacterium | reverse complement strand
CCCATCCAGCGCATGCCGCCCTGGCGACAACTGGCCCTCATTGACCACGTGGAGCTGCAAACGGGCGGCTGCGCCAACAACGTGGCCATCGGCCTGGCCCGACTGGGCCTGCGGGCCGGGGCCATGGGCAAGGTGGGACAAGACGGCTTCGGCGATTTCATCCTCCAGAACCTGAGGAAGGAGGGGGTTGACATCCGGGGCATGCGGCGGGACGAGGAGACCAACACCTCCTTCACCTTCGTCATGATCGCCCCCGACGGGGAGCGCTGCTTCTTCCACTACATCGGAGCCAACGGGGCCCTGGTCTACGAGGACATTGATCTCTCCCTGATCCAGGAGGCCCGGATCCTGCACGTGGGCGGCTCCTTCGTCCTGCCCAGATTTGACGGCCTGCCCACGGCCAGGGTGCTCCAACAGGCCAGGGAGATGGGGGTCATCACCGTCCTGGATACCGTCTGGAACGCCTCCCTCGACGCCTATGAGGTCATCAAGCCCTGTCTCCCCCACCTCGACTACTTCCTGCCCAGCCTGGAAGAGGCGCAGTTGATCGCCAAACGGGAGTCGCCGGCCGACGTGGCCGCCTTCTTCCTGGATCACGGTGTCGGAACAGTGGGGCTGAAGATGGGGGCAGAGGGATGCTATCTGCGCACCCACGACCAGGAATTGCACGTTCCCGCCTGGCAGGTGGATGTGGTGGACACCACGGGGGCGGGCGATGCCTGGGTGGCCGGCTTCCTGGCGGGCTTGGTCATGGGCTGGGACCTGGAGCGAGCGGGCCGTCTGGCCAACGCTGTGGGCGCGCTGTGCGTCACTGCCATCGGCACTACAGCCGGCCTGCGGAGCATGGAGGAGACGCTGGCCTTCATGGAGAAGGCTGAGCCTCTAAGAGCCAAATGAGCAAGGATCAGTTGACCAAAGACCGCCTCCTCTGGATGTACGAGAGGATGCTGAAGATCCGGCGCTTCGAGGAGGAGGCGCACCTGTTGTTCCTCCAGGGCGAGTTGCCGGGAACCCTTCACCTCTACTCCGGACAGGAGGCGGTGGCTGTCGGTGCCTGCGCCGCGTTGCGCCCCGACGATTATATTACCAGCACCCATCGCCCCCACGGCCACGCGCTGGCCAAGGGCGTCTCCCCCAACGCGCTCATGGCTGAGCTCTTCGCCAGGACGACGGGCTGCTGCCGAGCCAAAGGCGGATCCATGCACGTGGGGGACATCGGCGTAGGGATGGTGCCGGCCATCGCCATCGTGGGGGCTGGCATCCCCATCGCCGCCGGCATCGGCCTGGCCTTCAAGCGTCTGGGAACAGATCGCGCGGTGGCCTGCTTCTTCGGCGACGGGGCTAGCAACGAGGGCGCCTTCCACGAGGGGCTCAACATGGCCGCCATCTGGGACCTGCCCGTAATCTTCGTCTGCGAGAATAACCTGTACGGCGCGTCCACCCATGTCTCTCAGGTCATGCGGGTGGAGCACGTCGCCGATCGAGCCGCCGCCTATGGGATGCCCGGCGTCGTGGTGGATGGCATGGATGTCCTGGCCGTTTACGACGCTGTCCAAGAAGCCGTGGCCCGAGCCAGGGCCGGCCAGGGGCCGACCCTGCTGGAGTGCAAGACCTACCGCTACATGGGGCACTCCCGCAGCGATCCGGGCCACTATCGTTCCCCAGAAGAAGTGGAAGCGTGGCGGGCCAGGGACCCCATCCCTCGTCTGAAAGCGTGGCTCCTTGAGAAGAGCATCGCCACCGCCGAGGAGGTGGAAGAACTTGAGCGGGCCGTGGAGCGGGAACTCGAGGAGGCGGTGGCCTTCGCCAGGGCTAGCCCTAGGCCCCGGCCGGAAGAGGCGCTGGAGGGCGTGTATTTCGAGGAGGG
>JBHIEC010000314.1:0-1901 GCA_046760425.1 Anaerolineae bacterium | reverse complement strand
CGATATCCCCTTCGTGCGGGCGCTCCAGGAGGACCTGTTCCTCGTCCCCCGCCCCTTCGCCCGGGCGGCCGCACGGCTGGGCCTTAGCGAAGAGCGCCTGCTGGACAAAGCGCGGGAACTGGACGCAGCGGGCATCATGCGGCGCTTTGCCGCTGTGCTGCGCCACCGGCGGGTGGGGTACACGGCCAATGGCATGGCCTGTTGGGTGGTGCCCGAAGCGGAGATCGAAGAGGTGGGCCGGCGCGGTGCCGGGTTCCCCCAGGTGAGCCACTGCTACCAGCGCCCGGCCTATCCACCTCGCTGGCCCTACAATCTCTTCACCATGATCCACGGCCAGAGCAAAGGGGAAGTTGAGGAGGTAGCTGCGGCCATCGCCGAGAGGACGGGCATCGAGGATTACGTCATACTCTACAGCACCACGGAGTACAAGAAGGAACGGGTGAAGTACTTTATGGAGGGAGTTCAATGAAAACTAACAGGTCAAGCGAGCTCTTTGTTGAAGCACAGCGGTATCTGCCCGGCGGTGTTGATAGCCCTGTGCGAGCCTTCCGCGCCGTGGGGAGAGAGCCCCTCTTCATCGCCAGGGGCCAGGGATCCAAGATCTATGACGTGGATGGCAACGAGTTCATAGATTACGTCTGCTCCTGGGGGCCGCTTATCCTGGGCCATGCCCATCCAAGGGTGGTGGCAGCTCTCCAGGAGGCGGTGGAGAAGGGGACCAGCTACGGTGCCCCCACGGAACTGGAGACCACTTTGGCCAAGATGGTGGTGGAAGCCATGCCCTCGGTGGAGATGGTGCGCTTCGTCAATTCTGGGACTGAGGCCACCATGAGTGCCCTGCGCCTGGCGAGGGCTTACACCGGACGCAGCAAGATCGTGAAGTTCGAGGGCTGCTACCACGGCCACGCCGACATGCTGCTGGTGCGGGCCGGTTCCGGCGTGGCTACCCTGGGTCTGCCTGACAGCCCCGGCGTGCCGCCGGCCACGGCCAGCGATACCCTAACAGCTCCATACAACGATTTGGCGGCGGTGGAGGCCCTTTTTGAGGCCAACCCCGACCAGATCGCGGCCGTCATCGTCGAACCGGTGGCCGGTAACATGGGTGTCGTACCACCCCAGGAGGGCTTCCTGGAGGGGCTGCGCCAAGTCACGAAGGAACACGGAACCCTTCTCATCTTCGATGAGGTGATGACGGGCTTTCGCGTGGCCTATGGGGGAGCCCAGGAACTCTACGGGATTGATCCAGATCTGACCACTTTAGGCAAAATCATCGGCGGGGGGCTTCCCGTGGGGGCCTATGCCGGGAAGCGGGAGATCATGGAGATGGTGGCCCCGGCAGGGCCCGTGTATCAGGCCGGCACTTTGTCAGGCAACCCCCTGGCCATGACGGCCGGCATCGAAACCCTTAAGGTGCTCAAGGAGCCGGGCGTCTACGAGAAACTAGAGGCCAAGACAGCCAAATTAACCGAGGGCATCCATCTCGCGGCCCAAGAGGCCCAAGTGCCTGTTTATCAGACGCGCCTGGGCTCCATGTTCTGTACCTTCTTTACCGAAGGGCCGGTGACCAACTATGGCACAGCCAAAACCTCGGATACGGTCAAGTTCAACACCTTCTTTACCAAAATGCTGGAAAGTGGGGTGTATCTGGCCCCCTCTCAATTCGAGACCGGCTTCGTCTCGTTGGTACACGATGAGGAGGACATTCAGTTGACGGTAGAGGCGGCCCGGAAAGCTTTCGAGGCAGTGAGGGAGATGGTCGCTTGATCACCTATTTGCCCTAGAGATGAATATCTAGAAAGGACAAACCGATGAATGAGAAAAGCTATCGAGTGAGCGATATCTTAAGCTGGGCCAGCGCCATCGCCATCATCGTGGCGCTTTACATGGTCTTCGTCTACGCC
>JBHIEC010000313.1:0-1910 GCA_046760425.1 Anaerolineae bacterium | reverse complement strand
CCGCGCCGGCGCCGACAACACGCCCACGCTCGGGTCGGGGCAGCGATGGAGACCCTCTATGGCCCAGAGGTGGAGAATCTGGCTGGCGAGCTGGCCTTCCACTTCGAGCAGGCCCGACAATTAGATGAGACGCTGACTCAGAAGGCGATACACTACTTACTGCTGGCCGGTGACCAGGCCCGCCTGGCCTACGCCCACAGGGAAGCCATTGATCACTACCAGCAGGCGCTGGCCTTACTGAAGGAGCAGGGGGAGCACGAAAAGGCAGCGCGGACGCTGATGAAGCTGGGACTGACCCATCACACTGCCTTCGACTTCCCACAGGCGCGGCAGGCCTACGGGGAGAGCTTTGCCCTGTGGCAGCGAGCGGCATCAGTGGAGCGGGCGACCTCACTGCCTCGCGCGCCTCATGCCCTAAGGACACACTGGACAGACGCGGCGACGCGCCTGGATCCAGCATTTGCCGATGCAAGAGGCTCAATTCAGCTGGTCCAACAACTCTTTAGCGGGCTGGTAGCACTGAGCCCAGAGATGGAGGTCTTGCCTGACGTAGCCCAAACCTGGGACGTCCTTGATGGTGGCCGCAGATACCTCTTCCACCTCCGAGACGACGTGCGTTGGAGCGATGGCGTCCCGGTGACCGCGCACGATTTTGAGTACGCCTGGAAACGCATCCTGGATCCGGCCACGGGCTCGACAGTTGCCGATCTGCTATATGAGGTAAAAGGAGCTCAAGCCTTCCATCGCGGTGAGAGCTCCGATCCAGGTTGCGTTGGGGTGCGGGCTCTCGACAAGAGCACCTTAGATGTGGAGTTGGAGGGACCAACGGGGTACTTCCTCTACCTGTTGGCCCACTCTGTCAGTTTGCCTGTACCCCAGCATGTTGTGGAGAGATTGGACGAGGCCTGGACCGAGGGGCCGAACATTGCCACCAACGGACCTTTCCGACTGGAGTCCTGGCGTCCAGGCGAATGGATGATCCTCTCGCGCTATCCAGCGTACCATAGCCGCTTTGGGGGCAATGTACATCGGGTGAAGCTGACCCTGTTGCCAGCGGGGGAGATGCCGGTCGCATTGGAAATGTACGAGGCCGATGAACTGGACATCCTGAACCTTACGCCCCTTTCTCCGGCGGAGATGGATGCCGCGCGCCAGGGCCACCCCGGGGAGTACGTCCGGGTGCCGAGACTCGCCACCAGCTATGTCAGTTTCGACATGAGGCGACCGCCCTTCAATGACGTGCGGGTACGCCGGGCCTTCGCCCTGGCCACAGACAAGGAGACCCTCGCTGACGTGGTGCTGAGGGGCTACGATCTGCCCGCCACGGGCGGGTTCGTGCCGCCGGGGATGCCGGGCCATTGGCCAGGGATCGGCCTGCAGTACGATCCCGACCGGGCGGGCCACCTCCTAGCTGAGGCTGGCTTTCCGGGAGGCCGCGGCTTCCCGACTGTCGAGGCAATAGCGTTGCCCAGCAATCTTTCCCGCATCCAGTACCTACAGGCACGATGGAAAGAGATCCTGAGCATAGAGATCTCGTGGCGGTTCGTGCCAGCGGAGACCTCATGGAGCTGGCTGCTCAGCGACCCGCCCCAAATGCTAGTCGTGGGGTGGTTGGCCGACTACCCCGATCCTGACAGCTTCCTGAGGACCAGTACGATCCCGTGGTGCATGGGGTGGGGCAACAAAGACTGCGAGAGATTGGTAGAAACGGCCAGGCGGGTTACAGACCAGCCGGAGAGGATGAAGCTTTATAGGCAGGCGGAGAAGATCCTGCTGAAAGAGGCGAGGATCGTGCCCCTCACCTACGTACCGAGCCACCTGCTGGTCAAGCCGTGGGTGAGTAAGTATGCCATGTCGGCCATGGTTACACAACTCTGGAAGGACACCGTCATCGAGCCGCATTAGCGTCC
>JBHIEC010000312.1:0-1920 GCA_046760425.1 Anaerolineae bacterium | reverse complement strand
GTGGGTCGGATGGTCGCCGTGGGAGAAATTGAAGCGGGCCACATCCATCCCGGCCCGGATCATAGCCCGCAGCCTCTCTTCCGACTGACAAGCTGGGCCTATGGTACAAACGATCTTCGTACGGGGCATGTTAACTCCCTCTTTCAGTGTTGCCTTCTGCTCAAGGCGGTAAGCAGGAAGGCCACTGCTCCCTAAGGGCCGGTCCGCCTATTACATTATACCACCATAGGGAAGATACTTCCAGGCTGTCTCACAAAGTTGTATCTGTGGGATAGCAGGGGGTACAACTTCATGGTGTTTTCACCCTTAGGACACGGGTTGACTTTAACTAAGAGATGTGTATAATATATAATAACAATCAGAGTTCAGACAATGGAGTCGAGCCTTTAGGTGATTTTCCGGCTAAAGCCTCGACTCCGATTGTACTAGACATCCATCCGTGAAGTTCTACGCGCATTGGAGGTTATAGGGCTTATTGAGGTTAAGCCAGGCCTGGGCACCTTTGTGCGAGGTTTTAGAGGGTGATTCCAAAGTGTTTCGGAAGTTCTGTGCAGAATCTCTATACTAACGAAGGGGGGTGATGAGCCTAGCTGAAATTGAAGGTTTTTAATGGGTGTCCAGTCAACAGATGAGCAAAGGAGGGTAGTTAGATGAAGAAGTTTCTATTCATGGGGCTTGTAGTGCTGGCCCTAAGCCTTGTGGCTGCTCAGTGCGCGCCAGCGGCTACGCCCACGCCGGCACCCACGCCGTTCGTCTACGAGGACGCCATCGGCGTGGTGAAAATCGCCCCCGGCGAGCCGATTCACATCGGGTACATGCAACCCCTCACCGGCCCCGCCGTGGTCTACGGCGAGTCCCTCAAGGGCGCCATCGAGCTCGCCGTGGCTGACCGGGGCCAGCTCCTTGGCCACGACATCAAGCTGACGGGCTTTGACTCGGGCTGCAGCGCCGAGGGCGGTCAGACAGCAGCAACCAAAGTGGCCGCTGACCCCACCATCGTGGGCGTCATCGGCACCACCTGTTCCAGCGCCATGACGGCGGCCATGCCAACCGTCAGCGAGGCGGGCCTGACCATCATCTCGCAGGCGAACACGTCGCCCAAGCTGACCAACCCCAACGAAACCTGGATGCCGGGCTACTTCCGCACGGCCCACAACGACATCTTCCAGGGGGCTGTGGCGGCTCGGTTCGCCTACGAGGAGCTCGGTGCGCGTACGGCGGCCGCCATCCACGACGGCGACCCCTACACCGAGGGCCTGGCCACGGCTTTCTACGACGCCTTCATCGAACTTGGCGGCGAGGGCGTGGCCTTTGAGGCAGTCAACAAGGGCGACACCGACATGCGGCCCGTCCTGACCTCCATCGCCGCTAACCCCCCGGACGTACTGTACTTCCCCATCTTCGAGCCGGAGGGCAACTTCATCGCCGCTCAGTCGGTTGAAATCCCGGGCCTGGAGGATACGATACTGTTTGGCGCCGATGGTTTGACGGTCTCAACCTTCGCGCCCTCGACGGGCGAGGCTGCGCTGGGGATGTACCTGTCCGGTCCCTTCCTCACCGGTGACAAAGCTGCAAAGTTCATGGCTGACTATGAGGCCATGCACGGTGAGAAGCCACCGGGGCCCTTCGGCGAGCACGGCTACGATGCCATCAACATCCTGATGGACGCCATTGAGAAGGTGGCCGCAGCGGACGCCGAGGGCACCTTATACATCGGCCGCCAGGCGCTGCGGGACGCGGTCGAGGCTACCTCTGGCTTCGAGGGCATTACCGGCACGCTGGACTGCGGACCGAAGGTGCATGCAACGGTTGGGAGATACGCTGGGGTCGAATTCCGTGGCGACTGCGCCACGGGCGAGGCGATCGCCATCTTCCAGGTTGATGCCGAGTGGATCGCTTCGGAGGACGTCTACCAAATGG
>JBHIEC010000311.1:0-1928 GCA_046760425.1 Anaerolineae bacterium | reverse complement strand
CCCCGCCTGGCGCCGCCTTCGCCCGTATTGCCATCGGCGCCAAGTTGTGCGGCGAGATTCTCTGGGTGGACGACGTAGTCCTGGTGCCCAGCCCGGAGGAGGAGGTAGCGCCCCAGGGAGTGGTGGCTCCTTGTTCATCTACAATGCAAGACAAGGGGAAAAGGGGACAAGGAGACAAGGAGACAGGGAGACGGGGAGACGCCCATTGTCTTGTGTACATGGCCGCGCTCCCTGAGAGCGGCTTGGTCATCACCGTGACCTACACCGCCTACGCTGACCACATCGCGATCCACGGCGAGATAGCCGACACTACGGGTCAGGACCACGCGCTGGACGTGACCTGGGGAGTGCCCCTTTCCCTCGCCCCTCCGCAGGGAGGAGGTGAGAGCTGGACCTGGTGGGATGACGTCCACACCGCTCGCCCCATCACCAACATGAGCAGCTATGCCCACGTGGTCAGCGCTATCTACGACGGCGGCTGGCTGCCCATATCTCTCTATCCCTACGCAGGTATCAGCAATGGGGATGTCGGTTTGGCCTTTGGCTTGTTCCTGGACCGGCCACAACTGGCCCTCCTCGCCTACGACGGCGCCGGCGGGCGCTACGGGGCGACCTTCCACCTGGGCATCTCCTCCCAGGCGGTCAAGGTGGGGCCGCGCACCATGTTCGACCTCATGCTCTACCGCTTCGACCCGGCCTGGGGCTTCCGCAGCGTCATCGCCTGCCACCGTGCCCTGCAGCCCGATGCCTACACGACGGACCTGCCTCTCTACAACTACACTGATTTCAAACAGGACGACTACTTCACTGCAGACGGCGTGCAACAGGCCCTGGAACACGACGAGGACAACGTCTACTCTGCCCAGTACACCAAGAGCGTTCTGTCGCTGGAAATCATGCCCGCCAGCGATCCGCGCCCCACCCTCGACCAGATTCTGGCCGTCGTCAGCGACACGCTGTCCAGTCTTCAGGAGAAGAAAGCCGCCCTGGCCCGCGCCATCATCCAGAGCGCCGTGGTGGACCCCAACGGCGACTGGTCTCTCAGGAATGTGGCTGCCCCCCCTTGGGCTCACAACTGGTGGCAGGCTTCCTGGGCGGCTAACATGGACTCAGACCTGACCAACGGACTGGCATCGTGGAACCTGGACTGGCGCATCACCCCGGCCTTCACCGCCACGACCGAGGCCGGTGCTCACCTGGACGGTGTGCAGATAGATAACTTCATGGCCACTCCGACCTTCGACCTGCGACCGGAGGCGCTGGCGGTCGCCAAGTGGCCCCCGGCCTACACGCCCCACACCTACCAGCCGGCAGTGCACAACGGCTTCGCCATGCGCGAGTACCTGGCCTTCCTACGCGGCTATCTGGATACAAACTGGGGCACGGATCGGGGCATTAGCGTCAACTGCTGGGGGCTCGGCCATCCCAACTACCTGGCCGAGTATATTGACGGCTTTGGCGGCGAAGGCACTGTGGAGAGCAACGCCGAGGGAGTCAACTGGAACCCGGAAATCCTGGACTACCGGCGGGCTATCGCCTACGGCCGGTCCTACCTGTTTTTTAATCACACTCCAGCGCTCACGGCCAGCGAGGTGTACACTTTCACCCGCCTGGCCCTGCTCTACGGCGTGGTCCCCAGGCGTGGAGCCTTCAGCGCCGACTGGGAACCCGAGGCTCAGCAGATCATGACCGACACCATGCAATTGGTCATGCGCTACTGGGCCGCCGGCTGGGAACCGCTCACCTATGCCTGGACCGACGACGAGGCCGTATGGGTGGAGCGGTTCGGCAGTCCTCAGTCCATAGTCCTCAGTCCACAGTCTTCAGTCAAGATCCCAGACTATGGACTGAGGACATCGGACTACGGACTGTTCTTCACCGTCCACAACACCCTCACCGAAACCATCCCTTTCACCCTGACGGTGGAC
>JBHIEC010000310.1:0-1934 GCA_046760425.1 Anaerolineae bacterium | reverse complement strand
CCGTCTTCACCCACCTGCTGGACGGAGGGAGCCGCCTGTGGGGTCAGCGGGACAGCCTGCCCCTGGGGGGCGCCCGCCCTACCACGGGTTGGGTGCCGGGGGAGGTGCTGGTGGATGAGTACGAGATCGTGGTGGACCCTGCCACCCCGCCGGGCGAGTACGTCATCGAGATAGGGATGTATCAGGCGGCCACAGGCCAGCGGTTGCCCGTCTTGGACGAAGAGGGGCAAATCGTGGGAGATCGGATCTTGCTCAGCACAGCGGTGGTGGTGCAGCCGTGAGGTCCAGTGATGGGCGTGACGGCGGGGCAGCAGGTTCCTAACTTGACAATAATAGATTGAACTGTTCTGCAAAGAAACCAGGTTTTTCTCTGAATAGATAGGATTCTGGCCAGCGAATGTGATTGGAAAAACTACCTCTCTTTACTTCTGGGCACAAAAAACCTGGTTTCTGGCGGAATTTAACATTGTCGAGCTAAGGCTGCACATGGTAGTCCTTCAGGGCGAGGGGCAGGTGGATCCTGTGCTCGGCCCCCCCTTCCACCGTGGCGCTGCCATCTTCGACCCTTGGCACCTGGGGGTGCACCAGAGTATCGAGCACCTGAACCCTCTCCAGATCCAGGGGGCTGGTACCCGCGCCCACCGCCCTCAGCCTCACCAGGGCCAGGGCGCCCGACCCATTGGGCCCCGGCTGTGTACCGAAGCTGAAGCCACCAAAGCGGGCGAATCCTGCATCGTTGTCTATGCTGGGGCCAACGGAAGAGACGGCACGTCCGGTGCTGGCCAGGAAGTCGCCCGGGGTTATGGCCTCCACCTGCACGATGGCGGGGGTGTAGTGCAGGTCGAACTGGAAGGCGCCCAGATCAACGGCCTCATCAATCATGACTGTCACGGTGAAGGTGCTCCCTACCTCCACCGTCGGGTCGGCGGGGTCCAGCCTCACGGTGGGGCTCACATCTGCCTCTGAGCGGTCAGGAGAGGGCCCCACGCTGGCTGCCGTACCCCCACAGGTGTCTCCCCAGTGAGCTGCCACGAGCATGATGTCCACGATGTCAATGTCACAGTCGCCGTCCATGTCATAGCGCGGGTCGTAGCAGGCATCCGTGCATCTGCATCGCCAGCGGCTGGCCACCTGCATGATGTCGGCAACGGTTACCTCGCCATCGCCGTCAAGGTCGCCGAACAGGGTGCCAGCGAAATGGCACCTGATGACACCAAAAGGCAGGTCCGATCTATGGGGATAGTAGGCGATGTTCCTGCACCCTGCATCGGAGAGGGTGGACATGACATCTCCAATCTCCCAGGTCGGAAGCACCTCGCCGGTCTCGAAGTCCTCGGTCTGCACCTTCATGACCACGGCATCAACCCCGGCCAACCCCATAGCCTCTTGAGTCATGGCCCCCAGGAGCTGGATGGCCTGGTCTATGGTTAAGCCCCTCTCCTCGGCGATCCCACGATGGTAAGACATCACGGCGATGTAATCGCAGCCCTGTTCCACGGCCAACTGCACATCCTGGCCGAACCAGACCAGGCCGTTATCGGGCTCCAGCACGCTTTCGTAGTAGGTGTCCAGGGCGCATTTCACATCGGGGTTCACGCTGTGAACCGCGTCCATGACCTCACTGACCAGGCTCACCAGTTGCTCGGCCTTCCAGTGGGCCCATTCCCAACCCTCGGGGGTGGGCCCTCCATCCTCGTCGTACATCGCCAGGGGGTCCAGCTCCCGCCCAAATCGGCTCTGGTAGGCTGATTTGGCGTAGTCGCTGAAGTCCTCATTCCACGCCAGATACAGATCGTCCTGGAACATGATCCCATCAATGTCGTACGCTGCCAGGTCCTGGTACAGGTCCCGCAGGTATTGGACGTGCTCCGGCCTGAAGGGGCTGGCCCTCAGGTACCAGTTGGCGTTGGTGATGTATTCTCCGCTCTCCCAAT
>JBHIEC010000309.1:0-1941 GCA_046760425.1 Anaerolineae bacterium | reverse complement strand
AGATTTTGGCGGAGATCCAGGCCCTGGTGGCCGCCGGCTGCAAGGAGGTGGTGCTGACGGGTGTCCACATCGGGGGGTACGGGAAGGATTTGGGCACCAGCCTGGGTCAGTTGGTCGAGGACATCCTGGCCGAGACCGCAGTGCCCCGCCTGCGCCTCTCGTCCATCGAACCCTGGGACCTGGAACACTCTCTTCTGCGCCTCTGGGAGAACCCCCGTCTCTGCCGCCACCTGCACCTGCCACTGCAGAGCGGCTGCGATGCCACCCTGCGGCGCATGAGACGCCGCTACACGACATCCCAGTATGCTGATTTGGTAGCCACGGCGCGCCGATTGATCCCCGACCTGGCCGTTACCACCGACATCATCGTGGGCTTCCCCGGCGAGACGGCACAGGAGTTCGCCGCCAGTTTGAGCTTTGTGGAGGAGATGGAGTTCGCTCGCACCCACGTCTTCAAGTACTCGGCCCGGCCAGGCACCGCCGCCGAGATGCCCCACCAGGTGCCCTTTGCGGAGAAGAAAAGGCGCAGCGAGGCCATGCTGGAGTTGGCGCGGGAGAGCAGCCAGCGCTTCTGGCGAAAGTTCTTGGGGCGAAGGATGGAAGTGCTTTGGGAGACGGCGTGCAGAGATGACAAACACGCCTGGTCGGGCCTGACGGACAACTATATTCGAGTGATGGCCAGAAGCGAGCGTGATTTAGCCAATACTATCACCTCGACGAAACTGGTGAGTCTGCTCGAAGGGGGGATGCGCGGGGAAGTCACCGTACGCAGCCCCCAGCCCCACCCCCAACTCTAGGGGAGGGGAGCGCGGTTCCCCCCTCTCCCAGGGTTGGGAGAGGGGGGTTAGGGGGGAGAGGGCCCTAGAAAGGATAACTGAACCATGTCAACAAGCAAGCCGAGCATCTTTACCCAAGCCGTGCACGCCGGGGAGCGTGGCCCACGGCCCGATTTCACTCCGGTAGTGACCCCGATCTATAATTCGGTCGGCTATCTGTACGAGAGTATGGATCAACTGGACGCGGTCTTCGCTGCCGAGCGGGAGGGCTACGTCTATCCCCGCTACGGCACGCCCACCAATGCGGCCCTGGAGCGAGCGGTGGCGATTCTGGAGGGCGGCGAGGCGGCCCTGTCTTTCGCCTCGGGCATGGCGGCCATCCACGCTGCTTTGCTGGCCACGGGCCTGGAGGCGGGCCAGGCTGTAGTATCCGCCCAGGATGTCTACGGGGCCAGCTATGCCCTCCTGTCCAACCTCTTCACCTCCCTGGGCGTGCGGGTGCGCTTCGTGGACATCACCGATCTGGCAGCGGTGGAACGGGCCATCGTCGAGGAGAAACCCAGGGTCGTTTTCTGCGAGACCATCTCCAACCCCCTGCTCAAGGTGGCCGATGTACCATCCGTGGCTGAGCTGGCCCACGCCAATGGGGCCGAGATGGTCGTGGACAGCACCTTCGCCACCCCCTACCTTGTCCGGCCCCTGAACCTCGGCGCGGACTACGTGGTCCACAGCTCAACCAAGTACCTGGGAGGGCACGGCGACGTCCTGGGCGGGGTGGTGGTCACCTCGGCCGAGAGGCGGGAGCGCCTGTGGGAGCTCATCAAGATCACTGGCGGCAATCTAGGCCCCAACCAGGCCTGGCTGACCATGCGCGGCCTCAAGACGCTGCCCCTGCGCATGGCTCAGCACTGCCGCAATGCGGCGGCGGTGGCCGCTTGGCTGGCCGAACATCCCAGGATCGCCAAGGTGAACTACCCCGGCCTGCCCAGCCACCCCCAGCACGCTGTGGCCACTCGCCTGTTCCGAGACGGTTGTTACGGCGGGATGGTCTCCTTCGAGATAGCTGGCGCCGGTCGGGCCGAGGTTTTCCGCTTCATGGAGGCCCTGGAGTTGGTCTTGCCGGCCACCACCCTGGGCGACGTCTACAGCCTGACCCTCTACCCGG
>JBHIEC010000308.1:0-1949 GCA_046760425.1 Anaerolineae bacterium | reverse complement strand
TCCTCGGTCCGCTGCTGGGCCTGGGCTAAATCCCGCACAGCAGCGGTCAGGGTATCGAAATCCTCGCGCATGACCTTGATCTCGGCCATGCGGGCGTCCACGATGGCAGTGATGGTTCGATATACTTCAGGCGTGATCTCCATATCTGGTATCACCTTTCGCTGTCTGGCCAGGTACCCCCTCTCAGTCACCGTCTGACTTCTTTGCCCTGTTACCCACTCCTAATTATAGTCACATTGGCTCATATGGGCAAGGGCCGTGGAAACATCAGGTTCCACCCGTACGGCGCACACTTTGTACTCCGGGATCTTGGCCACGGGGTCCAGGGCGGGGTTGGTGAGAACATTGCCCAGGGCCTCGGCGAAGTGGAAGGTCAGGAAGACCACGCCCGGCTTGGGCTTGTCGCTCACGGCAACTCGGACCTTGATCTGACCCCGCCGTGAGCTCACCACCGCCCAGTCGCCGTCGGCCAGGCCCAGCCTGGCGGCGTCGGCAGCGCTGATCTCCAACCGCTCCTCAGGCTTCAAGGCGTCCAGGCCGGCCACGCGACGGGTCATGGTGCCCGTGTGCCAGTGCTCCAGCATCCGGCCCGTGGTCAGGATCAGGGGGTACTCATCGTCGGGCAGTTCGTCGGGCGGCTGGTGCTCGATAGGATGAAACTTCCCCAGCCCCCGGGTGAACCTGCCCACGTGCAGGATAGGTGTGCCGGGGTGATCCGGCCTGGGGCAGGGCCATTGCAGCCCCCCGTCTTCGATCCGATCATAGGAGATGCCGCCGTAGATGGGGGTCACCCGGGCGATCTCGTCCATGATCTCCGAGGGGTGATTGAAGGACCACTGATTAGGGTCGGCGCCCAGCCGCTTGGCCAGCTCGCAGATGATCCACCAGTCGGGTCTGGCCTCCCCGGGGGGCTCGATGGCCTTGCGCACCCGCTGTACCCGGCGCTCGGTGTTGGTGAAGGTGCCGTCCTTCTCGGCAAAGGAAGCGGCCGGCAGCACCACGTCGGCCAGTTGGGCCGTCTCGCTGAGGAAGATCTCCATGCTCACCAGGAAATCCAGCTTCTGCAGGGCCTCCCGCACGTGGAGGGCGTCGGGGTCGCTCATGGCCGGGTTCTCGCCCATGATGAGCATGGCGCGGACCTGACCGGTCTCGGCGGCGTTTATCATCTCCACCACGGTGAGTCCCGGCTTCGCCGGGAGTCCGCTGACCGCCGACCGCTGTCCGCCGCCGGACGCGATGCTCCAAACTTCCTCGAACTTCGCGCGCGTCACGGCTTCTGTCACCGCCTGATACCCTGGGAACACATTGGGCAGGGCGCCCATATCGCAGGCCCCCTGGACATTGTTCTGGCCTCGCAAGGGGTTAACCCCACCACCCGGGATGCCCACGTTGCCCAGGAGCATCTGGAGGTTAGCGCAGGCCAGGACGTTGGCCACCCCGGTCACGTGCTGGGTGATGCCCATGGCGTAGAGGAGAGCGGCCGGCTTCGCCGCTGCCAGCATCCGCGCCGCAGCGATGATGTCCTCAGCCGGGACGCCGGTGATCTCCGCCGCATTCCGAGGCGTGTACTTCTCCAGGGCCTGGCGAAACTCCTCGAACCCCTCGGTGCGGCTCTCCACGTACTCCCTATCCCACAGGTCTTCCTTCAGGATGACGTGCATCATCCCGTTGAGCAGGGCGATGTCGGTCCCCGGCCGATGGCGCAGGTGTATATCGGCCATCTTTGCCAGGTCAATGCGGCGTGGGTCGGCCACGATGAGCTTCGCGCCCCGCTTGCGCACGGCCTTGCGAATCTTGATACCGATGACCGGATGCTGCTCTGTGGTGTTGGAGCCGATGATGAAGAAAGCTTGCGCCTCCTGGGTGACGTCAGCGATGGAGTTGGTCATGGCACCGCTGCCAAACGCTGTGGCCAGACCGGCCACGGTGGAGCTGTGTCAGAGGCGGGC
>JBHIEC010000307.1:0-1950 GCA_046760425.1 Anaerolineae bacterium | reverse complement strand
GCACCAACCACGAGTTCGGCTTCGACTACCTGCGGGACAACATGGTGCTGGACCTGTCCCAGCAGGTGCAGCGGGGCTTCCACTACGCTATCGTAGACGAGGTGGACTACATTCTGATAGACGAGGCTCGCACACCTCTCATCATCTCCGGCCCCGCCGAGGAACCGGATCCCAACTACCGCCGCATGGCCGAACTCATCCCCCGCCTCCGACGCGAGGTGGATTACGTCCTGGACGAGAAGGACCGGGTGGTAACCCTCACCGAGGAAGGGATCGAGAAGATGGAGAGGTGGCTGGGGGTGGACAACCTCTATTCTGCGGAGAACTTCGCCCTGACCCCCTACGTGGACAACGCCTTGCGGGCTCAGACGCTCTTCCATCGCGACCGTAACTACATTGTGAAAGACGGGCAGGTGATCATTGTTGACGAGTTCACCGGCCGCCTGATGTACGGGCGGCGCTACTCGGAGGGGCTGCACCAGGCCATCGAGGCCAAGGAGGGGGTGGAGGTGCAGCGAGAGAACCTGACCCTGGCCACCATCACCCTCCAGAACTACTTCCGCATGTACGAGAAGCTGGCGGGCATGACGGGGACAGCGGTCACCGAGGCCGAGGAACTAGACAAGATCTATGGCCTGGACGTGGTCGTGCTGCCCACCAACGTCGAGTACCGGGCTCTGGAGGGGGAGTTGATCACCCAAAAAGAGCGGCGAGACGGGGTGGAGGTAATAACCTATCAAAACCCCGACAATGACGAGCTGTACTACAAACGCATTGATTACCCCGACCTGATCTACAAGAGCGAAGAGGCCAAATTCCGAGCCGTGGTGCGAGAGATCGAAGAACTGCATGAGCGAGGGCGACCGGTGCTGGTGGGCACCGTCTTCATCGAGAGGTCCGAGATGCTTTCGGAGATGCTCAGACGCAAGGGCATCCCCCACCAGGTGCTGAACGCCAAATACCACGAGAAGGAAGCGCTCATCATCACCCAGGCTGGCCGTTCCGGCGCCGTTACCATCGCCACTAACATGGCCGGCCGAGGCGTGGACATCAAGCTGGGGGGCGATGCGGAGGGGTTGGCGCGGGAGAACCTGCGCCGCCAGGGGGTGGACCTGACCACAGTCCCTCCAGAGCAGTGGGCTGAGGCTCTGGCCAGGGCAAAGGAGATTTGCGAGCGAGACCGCGAGAAAGTGCTGGAACTGGGTGGCCTCCACGTCCTGGGTACCGAGCGACACGAAGCACGACGTATTGACAACCAGTTGCGGGGCCGAGCCGGGCGTCAGGGCGACCCCGGCTCCTCCCGTTTTTACGTCTCCCTGGAGGATGATCTGATGCGCCGCTTCGGCGGGGAGAGGGTCAAGGGCTTCATGGAGTGGGCGGGGATGGAGGAAGACATCCCCATCGAGCACGATTTGATCAGCAAGTCTATCGAGAGTGCTCAGATCAGGGTGGAGGGCCACAACTTCGACATCCGCAAGCATCTCCTGGAATACGACGATGTGGTCAACAAACAGCGGGAGATCATCTATGAGCAGCGCCATCGGGTGCTCAGCGAGGAGAACCTCAAGCCCATCATCATGGACATGATCCATGATGAACTGGCTGGCCTGGTGGCTCTCCACACCGCTGGAGACCGCGAGGATTGGGACCTGGAGGCATTGCTGGCGTCCCTGCGAACCATCATGCCTCTGCCGCCCTCCTTCACCTCAGCCCGTTTGGGGAAGCTAACGCCCAAGGAGATCGAGGAGCGGCTTCTGGACCTGGCCGAGAGGCTCTACGAGGAAAAGGAGCGGCAACTGGGATCGAAGGACATGCGCCAGTTGGAGCGGCTGGTGATGCTACGGGCAGTGGATAACCTATGGATCAGGCACCTCACCGGCCTCGATGATCTGCGGGAGGGCATAGGTCTCAGGGCCTATGGCCAACAGGACCCCTTGGTGGCCTTCAAGA
>JBHIEC010000306.1:0-1964 GCA_046760425.1 Anaerolineae bacterium | reverse complement strand
CAGGAAGGGAGTTCCCATGAAACTGGGCTTTGCGGTCAAGGTGCTGGGTCAGCCCAACCTGAAGTCTCACGATACTCGCCGCTGGCAGAACGAGCCCCACCTCAGTGTCAGCCTGGCGTATCTACGGGACATCTTCGTCTACCTGCACCGAAAGAGGATCCCCATGTACCGCCTGTCGTCCGATCTAGCGCCCTACGTGACCCACCCGGATATGCCCCAGTTCCACCGCCAGATCGAGGAGTGCGCTGTCGAGCTGGCGGCCGTGGGGGAGATGGCCAGGGAGGCCGGGCTGCGCCTCTCCTTCCACCCCGGGGCCCACGTGGTGCTGAACGCGCCGGATGAGGCCATCGCTGCCCGAAGCGCGCAGCACGTCATCGCCCAGGCGCGGATGCTGGACGCCATGGGCCTGGGCCCGGAGGCGGTGATCGTGGTCCACGTGGGCGGCGTCTACGAGGGCAAGGGAGCGGCCATGGAGCGCTTCATCGCCCGATACGAGGGCCTACCCGAGGTGGCTCGCCGCCGCCTGGCCCTGGAGAACGACGAGTCCAGCTACTCCATTCACGACATCTACCGCATCCACCAGGCGACGGGGATCCGCCTGGTCTTCGACTACCTCCACTTCCTTAACCACAACCCTGAGGGGATGTCAACCGCCGAGGCGCTCTCCCTGGCCCTGAGCACCTGGCCGCCGGATGTAACCCCCAAGATCCACTTCAGCTCCCCCCGCACCGAGATGCGGGTCATCCAGCGGGCCGATCCCCAGACGGGGGACAGGGCCCAGCTCCTGCGGCCGCCCCTGTGGACTCAGCACGCTGACTTCGTCAACCCCTTCGAGTTCATCGCTTTCCTGCGGGCCGCGGGCGACGGGCGGGGCTTCGACGTGATGTTAGAGGTCAAGGGGAAGGACCTGGCGCTGTTGCGCCTGCGCCAGGATCTGGGGCGACTAGCACCCGATCTGGCAGCGCGGCTGACCGCTGAGGTGGGGGAGAGGGTGCGGGAGTCGCCACTGGTCTGGGACGTGGCCCTGGCTCCAGAGGGGTGGCCAGAGGAG
The DNA here is from genome assembly GCA_046760425.1 of Anaerolineae bacterium. Lineage (GTDB taxonomy): Bacteria > Chloroflexota > Anaerolineae > JBHIEC01 > JBHIEC01 > JBHIEC01. Next base: position 913 of record JBHIEC010000306.1, on the reverse strand, counting down.
GACGAGGAGGAAGGGGAAGAGGGAGAGGAGTTGGCCCTGGTGGCGGTGATGAACAACCGGCGGGATTTCGAGATCGCCCGGGACCAGGGCTGGTATCGCATCCCCCTCAAGCGGGCGCCCCGTCGGATAGGAGCCGACTACCTGGCCTTCTACCAGACCAAAGCCTTCGGCCCCGAGAAGTGGGCCGTGAACTACTACGCTCCCATCAAACGTTACCGCATCGTCACCCGCGCCGAGCTCCTGCCGGAGGAAGCGGACCACCCCCGCGCCCACGATCAGTACTACAAGGTCGAGATCGGGCCCCTCCAGCGCCTGCCTCACCCCATCCCCAGCAGGCGGCTGCGCCGGATCACCTTCATCCCCACCACGCTGAGGCGGCTCCTCTCGGCCCGGGAGATCAACGACCTCTGGTGTGGCGGCCCATCCGAGGAGGCGCTGTGGGAGGCGTTCAAGCGGGGCGGCCTCGATGCCGAGCGCCGGTACGTGGTCCGCGAGGCCCGGGCCAGCTATCAGGTGGATTTCGCCATCTTCTGTCGGGAGGGCCAGGTGGCCGTGGCCTGCTCTGGCGATCCGTCCGTCCCGAGACATCCCCCGGCTGAGGGATGGTCTCTCCTCTGGTTCACACCCCAGCAACTGGAGGAGGACCTACCTGCCTGCGTGGCTGCCGTCAACGAGGCGGTGGAGCGTCTGGGTGGGCCGGTCAATTCCTGACGAAGCGCTGCCCGTCAAGGAGCCTCAGTAGATCACAAAAGCTCGCAGCGGATCGCCAGACCTGTGGTGAGCGGAGCCGAACCATCCGCTGCCTAACTGCTGGATCTGGCGCTTGTCCTGAGCGTAGCCGAAGGGATCCAGCAGGAGCAAAGCAGCCTCGGGTCGGCGATGGCTTTCCATATATTGGTCATTGGTCTCCCCA
>JBHIEC010000305.1:0-1966 GCA_046760425.1 Anaerolineae bacterium | reverse complement strand
TGTTGGTAAAGGGGTTTCCACCCCCACCCCAACCCTCCCCCTGCAAGGGAGAGGGCGCGAGCGGTTATCTCTTCTCTTCCACCACCATCTTCGCCACTTTCTTTCCCAGCTCCACGGCATAATTGGTCCCCCGATCCCAGGGGTAGACCTGGCTCATGCTGGCGAAGTAGAGGCCCGGGATGGGCGTCTTGATGGAGGGGATCATCTGGGAATAGTTCAGGGGCACCACGGGCTGGGCGTACTCCTCGCGGAAGAGCCAGCTCTCGCGCACCCAGCCGGGGTCGAACTCCGGATTGAAGCGGCGCAGGGGGGGCAGGAACTCGGCCAGGAGCTCCTCCTTGGTCATCCCGAAGTAGCGGTGGTCGGGCGGGAGGTAGTGGCCCAGGTAGATCAGGTGATCGTTCCCGTAGTGCTCCGGGGGGATGTAGTGGGTGTGCTCCACCAGGGCCAGGAAGGGGAACTCCCCGGCGGGCAGGTTGATCCAGTAGAAGCCGTGGGTCAGGGGCCGATCCAGGGCCAGGATGAGGGTGAGCGCCCCCAGCGACCTCAGCGCACCCAGCCTGGACAAGTAGTCCGCCGGCAGGTCAGGGGCCAGGCGGGCCATGAGGCGTGGCGAGACGGTGGCGATGACGGCGTCGAAGCGGGCCTCGCCCTGGGCCGTCCGCACCCGCAGGCCGCCCTCGGGATCAGGAACGATGGCCTGGACGGGCGTCCCCAGGTGGATGGTTCCCCCCTGCCCGCGCACCCGTTCGGCCAGGGCGTCGAAGAGGGCCTGGAAGCCGCCCACGAAGTAGCCCAGCTTGGGGCTGCGCTTGTAGATGCGGGCCCAGAACCAGGCCATGTTGACCTCCTGGTAGTGCTCCCCGAACTTGCCGATGAAGAAGGGCTCCCAGACCACCTGGTAGGCGCGGCGTCCCATCCATCGGGGGAGCCATTCGTGGGCGGTGACGCTTTCCAGGGGCTGCCAGTTCCGGGTCAGCCGCAGGTAGAGGGTGACCAGGCCCATGCGCAGCTTGTCGAGGAGGGGGAGGCCCGGGAAGCGGAGGACGGCCAGGGGCGAGTCGAAGGGGTAGATCCCGCCCTGGTGCCAGACCGAGGTGATGGGCCGGGGCCAGAAGAGCCGATCCTCCAGCCCCAGCTCCCGGATCAGCCCGACGACCTCGTGGTCCGAGGTGAACCAGTGGTGGTAGAAGCGTTCCAGGTGCCAGTCCCAGTGGGGGGCCTTGAAGCCCGAGGCCAGGCCGCCGGGCGCCTCCGCCGCCTCGTAGACTGTGACGGCGTGGCCCCTCTTGGTAAGCTCATAGGCCGCCGTGAGCCCGGCCGCCCCCGCGCCGACGATCCCGATGTTCATCACATGAACTCTCTCCGGGCACCGTGTGGTGGGTCTTTCTCATGCGTTCGATGGAGAGTTAAGAGGCTACAATGCATTCTTTATGAGGAAGGGGGATGCGGCGGCAGAGATCCTCGACCAGTTGCCGGTACATCTTCTGCTTAACGTTGTGCACGGTTACCCCTACCAACTCCTCGGTCTCCCCGTCGTATCGCAGCATCACCCCATCCAACTCGTCTATATCGCGATAGTAGGCAGGGCCGAGCGGAGCAAAGGTTATATAAAGCATATCTTGGATCTCATCGTACTCGTAAAACACTTCCTGTCCGCCCAAAGTCAACTTGTTCATCCCACTTCGCCTTGAGAATGATCTATCAACGGATGCCTAACGGATTAGCGGATACCCGCACGGTCTTATCCGCTTATCCGCTCCCTATCCGCTGATAGCCCTCCAGCCGCTCCCGATCCCGCCGCGCCCCTAGCCCTTCTCCACCCTTTCCAACGACCTTCGCGCGATCTCTGCCTCAGGGACTCCGAGCCTCTCGAAAATCTCCAGGCTTTGGCGGAACAACCGTGCGGCTTCAGCCTTATCCCCCTCATCTTCAGAGATCCGCCCCAGTTGATGAAGGGTGATGG
>JBHIEC010000304.1:0-2007 GCA_046760425.1 Anaerolineae bacterium | reverse complement strand
GACGAAAAGGACATCTGGCAACTGTACCGCCAAGCCTATGGCGACGAACCGTTCATCCGCATCGTTAAATTCCGCTGTGGGTTCTACCGCTACCCGGAGCCCAAGATCCTGGCCGGCTCTAACTACTGCGACATCGGTTTCGCCAAGGAGGAGGGGAGCGACCGGCTGGTGGTCATCTCCGCCCTGGATAATTTAATGAAGGGAGCAGCAGGCACAGCGGTGCAAGCGATGAATATGATGTGTGGCTTTGCGGAGACGGCCGGGCTGGAGTTTCCGGGGCTGCATCCGGTTTAGCCCTCTCCCCCACCCCCAACCCCCTCCCCCTCTCCCAACTTTGGGAGAGGGGGAGGGGGCGCAGGGGGAGGAGGTGAAGGCATTGGAGTAGAATCATGATCGTAGTCAAGATCGGCGGCGCAGAAGGGGTAAGCATTGAGCCGCTTTGCGCCGATGTCGCCCATTTGATCCAAGATGGCCAGCAAGTCGTGCTCGTCCACGGCGGATCTCATGAGACCAACGTTATCTCTGAGAAGCTGGGCAAGCCACCTCGCTTCGTCACCTCGGTCTCAGGCCACGTCAGCCGCTACACCGACCGCGAGACGCTGGAGATCTTCGCCATGGTGGTGGCCGGCCGGGTGAACAAGTTGCTGGTGGAGCAGTTGCAGGGACTTGGAGTCAACGCCGTGGGGCTGTCGGGGCCTGACGGACGGCTGCTGGCCGGACGGCGGAAGTCGGCCCTGAAGATCGTGGAAAACGGCAAGCGAAAGGTGCTGCGCGGCGAGTGGAGCGGCGTCATCCAGCAGGTCAACGTCTCCCTGCTGAGGCTGCTCCTCGACCACGGCTACACGCCCGTCATCGCCCCGCTGGCCATCAGCCACGAGGGGGAGATGGTCAACGTAGACGGTGACCGGGCGGCGGCGGCCGTGGCGGCGGCACTGCAGGCCGAGACCCTGGTCTTGCTGTCCAATGTGCCTGGTCTGCTGATGGACTTCCCCGACGAGAACTCGCTCATCCACCGCATCGGGCGTGGGGAGGTGGAGAGTTATTTCCCTTACGCCCAGGGACGAATGAAGAGGAAGCTACTGGGGGCTAAGGAGGCATTGGAGGGAGGCGTGGGCCGGGTGATCCTGGGCGAAGGACGGATCGAAGCGCCGCTCAGCCAGGCGCTGGCCGGGAAAGGAACGGTGATCGAATGACCAATGACTCTTTGCTACAGAGGGGCGTCCCCGCCCCGGCGTTGATGGAGTTAGAGGATAGTCATACCAGCGGGGTGTACACCAAGCGGCCGGTAGTCATCGTGAAGGGTCAGGGGGCGCGCCTCTGGGACGCCGATGGCAAAGAGTACATTGACTGCGTCGGCGGGCACGGGGTGGCCAACATTGGCCACTGTCATCCCAGAGTGGTGGCGGCCATCAAGGAGCAAGCTGAGAGATTGATCACCTGTCCGGAGAGCTTGTACAATGACCAGAGGGCCGAACTGCAGGCCGAACTGGTGCGCATCGCGCCGCCTGGGCTGGAGCGGGTGTTCCTGTGCAACTCCGGCGCCGAGGCAGTGGAGGCGGCCATCAAGTTCGCCCGGCTGGCCACCGGCCGCCCGGGCATCATTGCTGCCAAGAATAGCTTTCACGGCCGCACGATGGGCGCGCTCTCGGCCACTTGGCGGCCCCAGTATCGCCAGCCTTTCGAGCCGCTGGTGCCGGGCTTCGTGCACGTGCCCTACAACGACATGGATGCCCTTGAAGCAGCTATCGGCGATGACACGGCGGCGGTCCTTCTGGAGGTAGTGCAGGGGGAGGGAGGTGTCATCGTCGGTGACGGTGATTACCTGCGGGGCGTGCAGGCGCTCTGCCATGGGCGGGGCGCGCTGTTCATCGTGGACGAGGTGCAGACGGGGTTAGGGCGCACGGGCTGCATGTTCGCCTGTGAGCATTATGGTCTGGAGCCCGATATGCTCTGCCTGGCCAAGGCCATCGCTGGCGGGATTCCCATGGGGGCGGTACTGCTCGGCCC
>JBHIEC010000303.1:0-2023 GCA_046760425.1 Anaerolineae bacterium | reverse complement strand
GCCGCTAATCCCTCGTGGGCATCCTCAGTGTCCATCAGCGGGCCCAGGTACAGCTCTTCGACGGCTGTCAGTCCATCGGCGAAGGTGCCGACGCTGCCTATTCGTACCGCCCGCTTGGTCAGGCGCAGCACGGCACCGCTCAGCTTCGTCAGCTTGCCCAGGAACTCGTCGGCTGTTGCCCGCAGCTCCTCCGTCGGCACGACCTGGTTGACCAGTCCCAGCCGCTCGGCCTCGGCGGCCCGGATGCGGTCGCCGGTTAGCACCATCTCCATGGCCTTCTTGGGCCCGATGATGTCTGGCAGTGCCACCACCGCAATGGGTGGGAGTACGCCCACCTGGATCTCCGGCTGGCCGAAGCTGGCCCTCTCCGAGGCGATGACCATGTCGCAGAAGAGCACCAACTCGCATCCGCCGCCCAGGGCCGCGCCATCCACCACCGCCACCGTCGGTATCTCCAGTCCGTCGAGCAGGCGGAAGATGCGGTGGAAGACCTCGATCATCTCCTCCACCTTGTCGGCGGTGTGCTCGGAGACGTCCACCCCAGCCGAGAACGTTTTGCTGCCCTCGGCGGCCTCGAAGACCAGTACCTTGACTGTAGGATCCTCGTTCAGCCCCTCCAATGCCGTGGCTATCTCTCGCATCATAGCGATGTCCAGCACGTTCAGCGGCGGCTTGTTCAGCGTCAGCCGCGCCGCGCCGTCGCTCACTTCGAAAAGAATGTGTTCAAAGTTCATATCACTATCTCCCTCAATGATGCCACGAACGCTTCGTTCTCCTCCGGCGTGCCGAAGCTGAAGCGCAGGTGGTTGGGCACACCCCAGCCGTCCAGCGGGGTGGTGATGAAACCGCGCTCCAACAGCGGTTTGCTCACCTCGATCCCTGGCCGGCCCACGTCAACGGCTATGAAGTTGGTGTGGGTAGGGATGTAGCGCAGTCCCAAGGCCTCCAGTTCACGGTAGAAGAACTCTTTGGCTGCCTCGTTGGCCTCCACGCTGCGTCGCACCTGTTCGTCGTCGCCCAGCGCGGCCAGGGCGGCTACCTGCGCCAGATGGTTGACGTTGAATGGCAGCCGCGCCCGCTCCACGTAATCAATCACTTCCTCGTGAGCCAGCATGTAGCCTACCCGCAGGCCCGCCAGTCCATAGACCTTTGAAAACGTGCGCAGCACAATCAGGTTTGGCTGCCCGGCGCGGAGGTGTTCCACACTGCGTGGATAGTTGGGGTTGACAGCGTATTCGTAATAGGCCTCGTCCAACACGACCGCCACCCGCTCCGGCACGCGCTCCAGGAACTCTTCCATAGCCAGGGCATTCACCACTGTGCCGGTGGGGTTGTTGGGATTGCACACAAACACCAGCCGGGTGCGCTCGGTGATGGCGTCGGCCATAGCTTCCAGGTCGTGGGTGTAGTCCTTCAAGGAGACCCGCGCCACTTCAGCCCCCACCTCCCTTGCCCGTAGCAGAAAGCTAATGAACGACCCCTCGGCCATGACCACCTCGTCGCCAGGGTTGGTCAGGGACAGGCACAGCAGCAGCACCCATTCGTCGCTGCCGTTGCTGAGGGCCACGTTGGCCGGGCTCAGTCCCCACTTTTCGGCCAAGGCCGCCTTCAGTGCTGTGCCAGCCGCGTCGGGGTAGCGATTCACTGTGCCCACCGCCTGCTGCAAGGCGGTCACCGCCTTGGGCGACGGCCCCAGCGGGTTCTCGTTACACGACAGATCCACCACCCGCTCCACGCCGGGCGGCGCAGTAGGTGGTTTATAGGCCGGCAATCTGGCGATGTGGGGTTTGAATGGCAGGGTCATCAGATATATTGTCCTCCGTCTACTTTAATCACCTCACCGGTGATGTGCCGCGCCTTCTCGGTGCAAAGAAAGGTGACCACGTAAGCCACCTCTTCCGGGAGCCCCAGCCGCCCCAACACGATCTCCGCCAGCGCCATATCCCGCACTTTCTCCGGCGCTTGTTGGACCATCTCCGTCTCGATCAGGCCTGGAGCGACGGCGTTGACATTGACGTTGTAG
>JBHIEC010000302.1:0-2066 GCA_046760425.1 Anaerolineae bacterium | reverse complement strand
CCACGCTGGTGGCATCCTCATCGGGCACGCGATGGGCGTAGATCTTGGAGGCCGCCGTGGTGCGCACGCCCGCCGTGTCGTAGAGGTCCTTGAGGGCCACGGGGACGCCGTGCAGTGGCCCCCGGTAGTCCCCCCGCAGGATCTCCCCCTCGCAGTGCCGGGCATCGGCCAGCGCTTGGTCCGCCATCACAGTGATGTAGGTGTTGAGGGTCTCATCCAGGACGTCAATATGCTTCAGGTATGCCTGGGTCACTTCCACGGGCGAAACCCGCCTGTCCCGCAGCAGGGAACTGAGTTCTTCCAGGCCTATGATGCACAGTTCGGTATCGGGCATAGAGTCATCCTTTCCCGCCCCTGATCCCGATCAGGTCGTACTCCATGGCCCCCGTGATGAGCACGGGAACCATCTCCCCCAGGGGCAGTTCCTCCTTGACGAGGACCAGGCCGTCTATCTCAGGGGCGTCGCGGTAGGAGCGCGCCACACTGAGGCCATCGCCACTGCCCTCGACGAGGACGTCCAAGGTGCGTCCCACCACCTGCTGGTTCTTGGCTAAGGAGATGCCTTGTTGCAGCTCCATGAGCCGTTGACAGCGTTCCTCTTTGACCTGATGGGGAACCTGACCAGGCAGGTTGGCCGCTGGGGTGCCTTCCTCTCGCGAGTAGGTGAAGACCCCCACTCTATCAAAAGCCATCTCCTGGACGAAATCGAGCAGGGCTTCGAACTCCTCCTCGGTCTCGCCAGGGTAGCCGACGATGAAGGAGGTGCGCAGGGCGATGTCGGGCATGACGGCGCGCAGTTCGGCTATCAAGCGTCGCACCCTATCCACGTCGTGGGGGCGGTTCATGCGGCGCAGGGTATCGGGGTGAGCGTGCTGCAGTGGCAAATCCAGGTAATGGCAGACCTGGGAGTGACGGGCCATGATCTCGATGAGCCGGGGGGTGATGTGCTGGGGGTAGGCGTACATCAGGCGCAGCCAGGGAAGCTCAGGCGCGGCCTTCAAGATGGCTTCGATGAGCCTGGGCAAAGCGTCGCGCTGGCCTCGGTCGCGCCCGTAGGCAGTGGTGTCCTGGGCGATGAGGATGATCTCTTTTGCCCCCTGGACCACCAACTGCCGCGCCTCGTCCACGATGGCTTCCAGCGGTCGGCTGCGGGCCGGCCCCTTGATCATCGGAATGGAGCAGAAGGAGCAGGACGCGCTGCAGCCATCGGCTATCTTGAGGTAGGCGCTGGCCCCTTGAACGGCGGACCTGGCCGCCCCTCCTCTTCCCCCCCCAGATTGGGGGGGAGGGAGAGGGGGTACGGGCGGGTCGCCGATCATCACCAGGGGTCTGTCGCCATCCGAGGACAGCTTCTTCAGCAGGGCCGTGATCTCCATCCAGCGCCTGGTGCCGATGATGCCGTCCAGGCCGGCCACCCGTTCGACCAACTGGCGGCCATAGCGTTGGGAGAGGCACCCCGCAGCGATGAGCAACTGCCCTGGCCTCCTGGCCTCGGCCAGCTCCCGCAAGGCGCCAAAGGACTCCTCCTGGGCGATGTCAATGAACCCGCAGGTGTTGACGATCAGAACCTCCGCTGCTGTCGGGTCTGCGGTGGGAGCATAGCCGGCCTGCTGGAGCAGTTGGCTCATCCCTTCGGAGTCTACGGTGTTCTTACAGCAGCCCAGGGAGAGCAGGTAATAACGCATTTCGTTTTACCCTTTTGTCATTGCGAGCGGCTCTCTGCATAACCCGCTTGGCCTCGATACGTCGCTGTGCTCCTACTCAGCCGGCGCTGACGGATTTCTCGCCCAATGAGTAGCGCGGACACGTCATCGAGCAGCTTGCAATGACTGGCTGAGAAGCTCGCCCGACGATAAAGTCGTCGGGCTACGGAGCAGCGTCCCATCAATGGGACTTTGACCCTGGCAAATCGGATAAAAGCCCGACTTCATCGGGCGCCGCTTCGTAGCTGGGCGACTTCATCACCCAGCTTTCACATTCCTCTGCCACCGGACAGGCTGCGCATTTCCCCCGGCGGCAATAGTCCTTGCCCAACCTCACCAGCGAGGATTCGAAATCGGCGAAGT
>JBHIEC010000301.1:0-2067 GCA_046760425.1 Anaerolineae bacterium | reverse complement strand
TCCTGCCACGGTGCCCGGTTCAGGTGCGCCTCCAGAAAGGCCCGGACTTCGCCCCTCTCCGCCAGAGAAGTCCCGGCCCCTTCGACCGTGGCGGTCAATGCCCCCAGGGCGTCGGCCAGCAAGGCCGACTCCCGCCACCCCCAGCCTTCCAGCCTGCCCAGGATAAGCCCGGCATCGAAGCTGTCGCCGGCGCCGGTGGTGTCTACCGTGGGCACGGCGAAGCCGGGCACACGGATCATCTCCTCACCAGTGGCAATGGTGCAGCCCCGCTTGCCAAGCTTGAGGGCCACCACCCCTACACCGTGATCCAGCAGGGATTCTATGGCCTCCTCGATATCGGCACGGCCCGTCAGGTATTCGGCCTCAGGCTGGCTGGGGAACAGGATGTCCACCTTGGGCAGGACAGCTTTGACCCTGTCGGTGACCCTCATCACCGCCTCCAGCCCCATGTCCGCCGTCACCGTTAACCCTGCCTGGCGAGCCACCTCCAGGGCACGCAAGGCAGCGTCTCGCTGGGGAACTGCCAGAAGGGAGTACCCGGAGAGGTGGAAGATGCGGGCCTGGGTGATGTAGTTATCATCCAGCAGAGCGGGGTCTGTGCGGACGTTGGCTCCCCGGCAGCCAAACATGGTGCGTTCACCATCGGGGGTGACGGCGACGAGGATGATCCCCGTCATGGCGTGAGGGTCTCGCTGAATACAGCGCCCGTCCACCCCCGCCTCGGCCAGGCCGGCCAGGGCCAGTAGCGCCAGGACGTCCTCCCCCACCCGCCCGATGATGCCCACATCCACGCCGAAGCGAGCCAGAACGGCGGCCGTGTTGGCAGCCGAGCCCCCGCAATAGATGTGTCCCTGCTCAGCCAGCCCCTCCCCGCCCTTTTGCGGATAACCGGGGACGTGGGCGATGACGTCTATGTTTATGTCGCCTATGGTTACCACTTGAGGCATTTCGCTCCTCCTCCCAATAGAACATACCGCTGAGCTAGCCGCATCTTCACCCTGCCAATCACGGCTATTCTAGCACAATGTAGCCCCTCTGTCAATCCTCAACCCTGTCAAGTCAAAAAGGACTTGTGCAGCGAAGCCTGGGGAGGTTGAGGGAGTACCCCTCTCTTGACTATTCGCCCACAATCTGGTAAACTTCATGTCGGCGTTCAGACCCTTGGGGTTTCCCAGGCGAAACTGAGGCCCTGATCGCCCACAGTGTTGCGAAATACGACAGAACTCGCAGTATCTGGTGACAAAACCCCAAGGGTCCCATAGGCGGACTTGCGTCCGCACTCCCGCCTCAAAAAGCACCGAGGAGGTACCGCCGATTTGAGATACTTCTCCTTAGCACTAATAATCGCCTTAACCCTGGCAGGACTGAGTATGGTGGGATGCTCAGCCCGCCCCCTGCTCTATGATGTAGAGTTCTATCCCCCGGTGATCTCGCCCAACGCCGACGGGCACGACGACGCGGCCAACATCTTCTACAAACTCTCCCGCAACGCCAGCCTGTCCATCTACTTCGTTGACCAAGCTGGGGAGCGACACTACCATCGAAATGGAGAGCGCCGTTCAGCTCAAGACGAGCCCTACTGGACCCTCTTCAGCGGGGTGGTGGATGTAGACGAGGGCGGTCCGGTCAAGAGGCGCATGTTGCCCGACGGGCAGTACACCTGGGCCATCGAGGCCACCGACGACAGTGGCCACACCGAGAAAATAGAGGGCAGCCTGACCATCGTTGACGCCGACACCACCCTCCCTGAGCTGAGGGGCTTCTCCGTCTCCCCCCAGGTTTTCAGTCCCAACCGCGACGGCGTTGACGACCACGTGACCATCAACTACTTCCTCCCCAAGCCGGCCACCGTGCGGGTCTACCTCCTCAGCGAGGCGGGGGAGAAGTTCTTCATTCCAGAGAAAGTATCGCAGAGGATCAAGCCGGGGGAGGTGGGTCTGCATCAGTACGACTACGAGGGAGGCGTGGATCTGGGAGCCGTCCCGCCCCCCGATGGGACCTACACCGTGACCGCCATCGCCGAGGACATATTGGGCCAGCGGGTGGAGGAGCACAGCACCCTGACCA
>JBHIEC010000300.1:0-2068 GCA_046760425.1 Anaerolineae bacterium | reverse complement strand
CTGGCCGGGCCTGGAGTAGGCTCATGAGCCGCTCCGGGCCCAGGAAGTGGAACACACGGTCGTAGAAACGGGCGATGAGGTCGAAATGGTCAGGTCGCATCATCTAGACCAATTGGGCTAACGAACAAAACAGGCGGCACTGCTGGACAACAGTCACGGCCTCACCTCCTACAGCCGCGTGAGGATCTCCGGCTCGCCATCGGTAATGGCTAGCGTGTGCTCGAAGTGGGCCGAAAGCGAGCCGTCGGCGGTGACCACCGTCCAGTTGTCGGACAGCGTCCGCGTCCGCCAATCCCCCGCCATGACCATTGGCTCCAGGGCAAAGGTCATGCCCGGCCGCAAACGCGGTCCCCGATTGGGCCGCCCAAAGTTGGGGATCTGGGGATCCTCGTGCATCTCCTGTCCGATGCCGTGGCCGGTGTACTCCCGCACCACGTTGAAGCCATTGACCTCCGCATGGCGCTGGATGGCTGCGGAGATGTCGCCCAGTCGCTTGCCAGCGTGGGACTGGGCGATGCCCGCCCTCAGCGCGCCCTGGGTCACCTCCAAAAGCCTCTGGACCTCCTCGCCCACTGTCCCCACCGGCAGGGTGATGGCCGCATCCCCATGATAGCCCTTGTAGATGGCGCCCACGTCGAGGCTGATTATGTCGCCCTCTTCCAGCACCCGCTTGGGGCTGGGGATGCCGTGCACGATCTCCTCGTTGATCGAGGCACAGATAGAGGCGGGAAAGCCTCGATATCCCCTGAAAGAGGGAATCGCCCCCTCTCGCTCGATGATATGGGAGGCGACTTTCTCCAGTTCTGCGGTGGTGATCCCCGGGCGGACCACCTCCCGGAAGCGCTCAAGTACCTGGGCCACGATGCGGCCCGCTTGGCGCATGAGCTCCAACTCATGGGAAGATTTAAGGACGATCATTCTCGCCCTCCACGTTTTCGATGGCGATGGCCACTGCGCTTACCTGTGGTCGGCGCCGCTGGGCGGGATTCGGCTGCAGGTTTCCCGCTAAATCGCCTGTCAAGGGCGTTGACGATGGCATCGGCCGCGCGGGGCAAGAGCTGGCTCCCTATAAAGCTGAGGGCCGCGCCGGCCAGCGTTGCCAGCGCGCTGGGCCGTGCCCTCTCTGTCATAGCAACCGCTGGCTCCTCCCTGAGGGCCACCGGCCTGGCCACTTTGATCGCCCCGCTGGGGCAGGCCTGAACGCAGGTCTCACACTCGGTACACATTTCAGAGTTTATCTGCGCCAATCCGCCGACAAGCTGGATGGCCCCTTCAGGACAGACCTCCACGCACTCTCCACAACCATCACAGCGGTCCAGCTCGATGGTCAGCATCGGTTTGTCACCTCCCGTGTACTACTTCTCCAGCAGGTAGCTCTCCAGGGCGCAGCGCAGCGTGCTCACCGCCAGTTCGGCGCAGTGGAGGCTTTCCTCGGGCAGGCCATCCAAGGCCGCAATCAGGGTTTCGGGGCTGATCTCTTCAGATGTGGACGACCTCTTTCTCAGCCGCTGCGCTCAGTTCACTCACCCTCCAGAGGCGCATGGGGTCTTCGATGCGGGCGATAAACAAGATACCGTCCAGGTGATCCACCTCATGCTGCAGGGCACGGGCCAGCAAGCCCTCACCCTCCACAGTGATCGGCCTTCCACGACGATTGAGCCCGCTCACCACCACCCACTCGGCCCGGCGCACCTCGCCTACCAGATCGGGCAGGCTCAAACAGCCCTCCAGGCCCACCTGCTCTCCGTCGGCAGCGGTGATCTCAGGGTTGATCAGCGTGATGGGACCCTCTCCCACATCCACGACGATCACCCTCTGTCGGACGCCCACTTGTGGCGCGGCCAGCCCCACTCCTGGGGCAGCGTACATCGTCTCCAGCATGTCACGGGCCAGGCGGCGCACCCGCCGGGTGACCCTGGGGACTGCCTGAGACTCGCTCAACAGGACAGGATCAGGGTAGGTGATGATCTCCAGCACTGCCATTTCAACTTGCTGTCAACCTGTTCAGTCGTCCCATCACCTCGGCCAACTGCTGTTGCAGCATCTCGGCCTCTTCGCGCAGGCGGCC
>JBHIEC010000299.1:0-2087 GCA_046760425.1 Anaerolineae bacterium | reverse complement strand
GAGGGCATGGCGGGAAAGGTGTGGGAGTGGACCAGCAGCCTGGGTTACTGGCGCTATCCCTACGACCCAACCGACGGACGCGAAGACCCTGTCCTCGCGCGACCTCGCGTCATTCGGGGAGCCTCCTGGATACTTGATCCGGAGGTGGAACGCTGTGCTTTCCGTTACTACTCACCCATGGAGCTTTTCAGCGATCAAATTGGCATACGCGTAGTCATTTCAGGCAGTCCGTAATGCAAAATCAACTGGGGAGATGCAACCATGAGTGGACGAGATGAGGTGATCCTGTTCCGTGGTGGCATATGGCCATTGGCAGTGTTTGTCCTTGTGATGGCTTTGCTGCCCATAGGCCTTTTCGGCCCCGTTGGCCGGCTGTTCCCTGAGCGCAGTCCGTGGGTTGGCGTCGGGGCGACGGTGCTGGGCGCCAGCGCCATCTACGCCCTCAGTTGGGGCATTCTGCGCTGGGAGGGGCTCCGCCCGGCAAACCTCGGCCTCTCGTGGGCTCATGCTCTCCCGGGCCTGCTGCCCGTCGTCGGCATCTGGGCAGGGGTGAATGCGTTGGCAGCGGTAATCGGGTGGATGACCTCGGGCACCCTCTCGCCGGGGCTACTGGGCGAGACTTCTGGGCTGTTGTGGATCGCCACTGCGGTCGAACAGTGGCTCTTCGTCGGGCCGGCCGAGGAACTGGGGGCACGTGCCTACCTGCAGAACAAGCTGGTTGCACTGGTAGGTGGCGGGCATAGCCGGTGGCGCAAGGCGGCGGGCATCGTGGCTGCCGCCGCGCTCTTCGCCCTGTGGCACATTCCCCAGCGGCTTTGGGTGCAGGAGATGCCTCCCTCCCAGGCGGTCTTGAGTGCGATGGGCGTCATCCCCATTGCGCTCCTCTTCGGGTTGCTGTACGAGGTGACGCGCAACGCGGCTTTCTGTGGCCTGCTGCACGGCACCCTCAACCATCAGCCTTTTTTCTTCGCCGGGCTGGAGGGACCTGGCTGGCTGAGCCTGGCGACCACCTTGAGTGGGTTGGCTCTGATCGCTGCGGCGATCTGGCTATATCGCCGCTGGGCGACGGCGCAGCGGCCGGCGGACTTCTGGCCGGTGGCGATGGGGCGGAGAGGAGAGGCTTTGGTGGTGACGGAGGGGCTGGCCAGATGAGAACGCAGGACAGAGAAGGGACGTTCACGGCCACCGGGTCGGCGGCACGGCCGGCACTCCTGTTGGTGCTGGAAGGGCTCTTGTTCGTCGAGGGCCTCAATGCCTTCGCTTTCATGAAGCACGACTTTCCCCGCTTCTGGCCGGTAGGCGTCGTGCTGACACTGGTTTCCCTGGCCTGGATCGGGTGGATGAGCCGGCGGATCTTCGGCTACCGCCTGGCCGACCTGGGCCTGACGCGAGGCCAGGTGGGCTGGTGCGTGTGGGCCTTAGTCGGCGCCGCCTTCCTGCTGGGGCTGGCCATCGAGCTGCGCTGGCCGTCGCCGGTGCGGGGCGAGGTGACGGTGATTCGGCTGCTCACGGCGACCAGCTTCTCGGTGGTGTATTCGCCGCTGTACGAAGAGCTGCTGTTTCGAGGCTATCTGTTCCGCCGCGCCTGGAGCGTCTGGCCTGGGGCGCTGGGCAGCGGTTGGTATCGGGTCCATTTCGCCTCGTTGTTCAGCGCCGGGCTGTGGGCGCTGAACCACCTGCCCAGCCTGGCGCTGCTCGTGACCCTGGGATTCGCGGGCGAATCGCCCTTCGCCGCCGATTGGGGCTTTGTCATTCAGGTGGCTTTGATCGGCGTCCTGGCCGGCGAGCTGCGGGCGCGCACCGGCTCCATCTGGCCCGGCGTGGTGCTCCACGCGCTGATGAACGGTCTGTTCGTGGTCTCGTTGGTGCGGGCGTTCGCGTTGGGAATGAGTTGACCTGGAGGTGATCATGCGCAATCCGGACTGGGATGAGTGCAAGACCTGCCAGGGCCGTGACCTGTGCCACGGTGAGGAGACTCTGGCCAAGTACGGGATGTCGGGCCAGCTCTTTTATGACCTGGTTACCCACGATGCCGAAGCCCAGGCTTTCTTTCAACAGCGGGCCGACGAACTGTTGGAACTCCAACG
>JBHIEC010000298.1:0-2090 GCA_046760425.1 Anaerolineae bacterium | reverse complement strand
GGCCGCTGGCGCCGCCGTTGTGGGAGGGCTGCTTGAGGCCTGCGGGCGGAGGGCCAGGCTTCGCACACCCACGCCGGCTCCTCCGTCGCCGACGCCGATGCCTACGGTTACCGAAGTCCTCCCGCCACCGACACCCACCGCCCCTCCGGGCGAGGAGGCCGATCTGGTGCTCACGGGCGGCAAGATCATCACCGTGGACGCCCGCGACTCCATCGCCCAGGCGGTGGCGGTCAAAGATGGGCTCATCCAGGCCGTGGGCGACGACGAGGCCATCCGCGCCCTGGTCGGTGAGAGGACGAAGGTGATTGACCTGGGCGGCAAGGCGGTGACCCCTGGCCTGATTGATGCCCACAACCACTTTCAGGTCATGGGCCTGATGCATGGCTTCTACGTGCCCTTCCTGCCGCCTGAGGTCAGGACGGTCGAGGAACTGCAGGCCAAGCTGGCCGAGGTGGCGGCCCAGACGCCCGAAGGGGAATGGATCCAAGGCTACTTCATGGTCGTCAAGGAGGGACGGCTGCCCAACCGGCACGACCTGGACCCTGTCTCGCCCAACCACCCGGTCTGGATCATGCAGCAGGGCGGCCACTACGGCTCGGCCAACAGCCTGGCGCTACAGATTGCCGGCGTCACCGCCGACACGCCGGACCCGGTCGGCGGGGTCATCGAGCGGGACGAAAGCGGCGAGCCCACCGGCGTCTTCTACAACCACCGGGCCATGGACGTGCTGCGACGGGCCGCCCCCCGCTACACCCCCGAGATGGTGCATGACAACATCCTCTCCACCCAGCCCCTCTTCGCCGCCTGCGGAGTCACCAGCTTCCAGGACAACAACGTGCGCGGCGTGGACACCGTCCGCACCTACCTGGAGACCGGCAAGCGGGGGGAGATGTACCTGCGGGGTGCGGTCTACTACACCCTGGAGTGGCCGGGCGACGTAGAGCGGGCGCTCAAGGAGATCGAGCGCTACGAGGACGAGTTCATGCGCTTCGCTGGCTTCAAGTTCCTGCTCGACGGCCAGCCCAAGATGGCTTACTGCCACGAGCCCCACAACGGCGTGCGCTGGGATACGCCTACCTGGAACCCGCAGACCTTCAAGAAGGCCGTGCGTGCCCTGCACGACACGGGGTTGCAGATCTGCGTCCACTGCGTGGGCGATGCGGCAGTGGATCTGACGCTGGACGCCTTCGAGGAGGCCATGAACGCCAACCCCCGTCCCGACCCCCGCCATCGCATCGAGCACTGCATCCTGAGCACGCCCCAGGCCACCCAGCGCATCAAGGACCTGGGGGTGGTGGTCAGCACCCAGCCCCAGTTCATCCGGCTGGCGGGAGACACCTATCCGCTCCTGTTTGGCGAGGAGCGGGCGCGGCGGGCCATCGTCACCCGCGAGTGGCTGGAGGCCGGCGTCCCCGTGGCCCTGGGCTCCGATTCCCCCACTACCCCCTGGTACACCCCCCAGGTGACGCTCTTCGGAGCGGTGACCCGCGTCACCTTCTCCAAGCAGTTTTTCGAGCCCGATCAGGCCATGACCATCCAGGAGGCGCTGCGGGCTCACACCATGGGCTCGGCCTACGCTGCCCACGAGGAGGAGATCAAGGGCTCCATCGAGGTGGGGAAGCTGGCCGACCTGGTGGTGTGGAGCGAGGATCCGTACACAGCACCGCTGAGGCGGTTATGGAAAATCCCCATCGTGATGACGCTGGTTGGCGGGGAGGTCGTCTATGAGGCGTGAGGGAAAGGAGGAGAAAATGGCACTCTGGCAGGAGTGACCCACCGAATTGCGCTGGACCTAGCTGGTCAGTGACACTGATTACTGATTATTGTAATATCTCCCCCAATCGTGTTAATGCTCTGCTGCTTGGCAGCCCGACGATCAATCGTCGGGCTGAGAGGCCAAAGGGCGGTAAACCGCCCTGGAACAGCCTGCTTCAGCAGGCTTGGGCTTTTCAGCCTGGTGATTCATCGCCAGGCTGAGGCCGGTGGAGGGTTGTCAACGCGAAATGGGGAGACCATCCCGCAAGGCAAAGGAGTAAGGAAAAATGAACGAGAGACGAACACAAATCTGGATAACTGTAGGAGGCCTGGTG
>JBHIEC010000297.1:0-2113 GCA_046760425.1 Anaerolineae bacterium | reverse complement strand
TTGGTAGAGGAGATCCGCCGGGCGGCATAATCGAGGAGGAGGTCATGGACTTCCAGCTCACCGAGGAGCAGAAGCTGATCCGCGACACGGTGCGGGATTTCGCCCAGAAGGAGATCGCCCCCCGCGCCCGGGAGATGGATGAGAAGGGCGAGTTCCCCTGGGAGATTATCCGCAAGATGGCGGAGCTGGGCTTCATGGGCCTGCCCATCCCCCAGGAGTACGGCGGGGCCGGCGCCGACACGGTCAGCTTCGCCCTTCTCATGGAAGAGATCGCCCGCGCCTCCGGCTCCATCGCCCTCACCCTGGACGCCCACACCAGCCTGGCCTGTGAGCCCCTGCTCCTCTTCGGCACCGAGGAGCAGAAGCAGAAGTACCTGGTTCCCCTGGCCAGGGGGGAGAAGATCGGCGCCCTGGCCCTGACGGAGCCGGGAGGGGGATCCGATCTGGCCGGGGCGGTGAAGACTACGGCGGCCTGGGATGGTCAGGAGTGGGTGATCAACGGTAGCAAGACCTTCATCACCAACGGCTCCGTGGCCGATGTGGTGATCGTCTTGGCGGTGACGGACCCCGCAAAGGGCAAGCACGGCTTCAGCCAGTTGATCGTGGAGACGGGGACGCCCGGCTTCCGGGTGGGCAAGGACGAGGACAAGATGGGCCTCCGGGCCTCCGTCACGACCCAGCTCTTCTTCGAGGAGTGTCAGGTGCCGGCGGACAACCTGCTGGGTGCGGAAGGTGAGGGGTTGAAGCAGTCCCTCATCGTCCTGGATGGCGGGCGCATTGTCATTGCCGCCCTGGCCGTGGGGTTGGCCCAGGCCGCCTTTGAGGCTGCGGTCCGATACGCCAAGGAGCGGACCGCCTTCGGCGGGCCCCTGGCCGATCTCCAGGCCATCCAGTGGAAGCTGGCGGACATGGCCACCGAGATCGAGGCGGCGCGTCTGATGGTCTATCACGCCGCCTGGCTCAAGGATCATGGGCGGCCCTTCAAGAAGGAGGCGGCCATGGCCAAGCTCTTCGCCTCGGAGATGGCGGAGCGGGCCTGCTTCGAGGCCATCCAGATCCACGGGGGCTACGGTTACATTAAAGAGTACGACGTGGAGCGCTACTATCGCGACAACCGTCTGACGACCATCGGCGAGGGAACCAGCGAGATCCAGCGTTTAGTCATCGCGCGGGAGGTGCTGGGGAAACTGTGATGGTATGGTGATGAAGGAGGGGAGGATGCCAGCATCTCATCCGTTAGTTCAGTTGGCCAGAGAGACGATCGAGAAGTATGTGCGGGAGGGGCGGACCATCGAACCGCCGGAGGATCTGACTCCGGAGATGCGGGAGCGAGCCGGCGTGTTCGTCTCTCTCCACAAGCGCGGCCAGTTGCGAGGATGCATCGGCACCTTCCAGCCTGCCGAGAAGAACGTGGCCCAGGAGATCATCCGCAACGCCATCGCCTCCGCCACCCGCGACCCTCGCTTCCCCCCCGTGCGGCCCGATGAGCTGGACGATCTAGAGATCTCCGTTGACGTCCTCAGCCCTCCGGAGCCCGTTGATTCCGAAGCGGACCTGGACCCCAAGCGTTACGGCGTCCTGGTGGAGAGCGGCTGGAAGCGGGGCCTGCTCCTGCCCGACCTGGAGGGGGTGGACACCGTGGAGCAGCAGGTGGACATCGCCCGGCGTAAGGCCTGGATCGGCCCCGACGAGCCGATCAAGCTTTACCGCTTCGAGGTGAGGCGGTACAAGTGAGGTCCACGAAAAGGGCGTTGGTGCATATCTGGACAATGTCACATTTGCTGTCGCAGCGCAACAAAGGATGTCATTGCGAGCGGAGCGAAGCAATCTCCAAGCAGCTAGGGGATTGCTTCGGCGCAAACAGCGCGCCTCGCAATGACACCCTGATTGGAATTTGACATTGCGATATAAGCGCCGCATCCATGACGGCGCCTGGCTTGTTTTGAGAGCCAGGCGGCGTGCTTTTAGCCGCCGCCTTTGCACCGCCGTAAAAACAGGCGGTGCTGGCCTCATTTTCTCTCCCAGCAACCATTCACCCATCCGACTGGATGATGCCCCAGGAGTTCCTATGAGTTCCTACGAGCCTGCTCAAGGAACTCATGGAAGCTCTTGG
>JBHIEC010000296.1:0-2116 GCA_046760425.1 Anaerolineae bacterium | reverse complement strand
CTCGACCCGGATGGGTACCGGCTCCCGCCAAATCCTGCTCATCCTGCCACCGATTCAGTACAAAGCGCCGCTCCAACACCAGTGAGTCCGCATCCACCACCTGGGGCCTTCGGAACCCGTCGCCACCGTAGCGGCGAGCCAGGTTGGCCAGTGTCCGGCGCATCTGCCGCTCCTGATCGGCCTGGGTCGGAAAGAGCATCAGTTGGCGTCCCATCAGCGGCTGCAGCTTGCCCAGCCCGACCCTCACCTCCGTCACCCGACTCCGGATCGCGATGTCCCCGCTGAGCCGGCCCGCCGCGCGCTGTAGTTCCCCTTCATCAACCCTCGGTGCCGGGAAGATCACCCGCGCCTCCCGCGGCGGGCCAGTCTCGAAACTCAGTTGCAGGTGCAGGGCCTGGGGCGCCAGATACCGCTCCCGAATCCGGTTGACGAGCTGGCTGACGAGCCGATCACGGGCCGCAGCCAGCACCGTCGTGTCGGCAATTGGGTCTTCGAAGGAGTGAACGGCGGTCTCGATGAGTCGTGGCCGGCCGGGATGCACGCGGCGGTCATCCTGCCCCCGCGCCAGCCGGTGGGCCCGCTGCCCTTCCCAACCGAACTGGTTCACGATGACGCCCGAGGGCAATGCGGCATACTGGCCGATGGTTCGCAAGCCCAGCAGTTGGAGTCGGCGGATCATTTCCCCACTCACGGGTAGGACCCGCGTGGGAAACGGCGATAGGAACCCGCGCTCAACCCCCGCCGGCAGGGCGAGGGCGAAGCCGGGGCGCACGTGTATGCCGGCGACGGCGGCGCCGAACATCGTCGTGGTGATCCCCATCGAGGCCATCAACGGACCAAACGGCGTTTGGCCCAGGTCACGTCCCAGTTGCCTGGCCAGTTGGCGATAGAGTTCCACGGCTTCGTCCGGGCCTCGTACCACATCAGTAAGGTCCAGGTAGGCGCATCCCAATCCCTCGGGCTCAACCTTGGAGGTGAACAGACCCAACACCTCGAGACAGGCCTCGAAGGCCGCCAGATAGGCGCTTTCAGCGGCTGGGATCAGGCGAGCTTCGGGACACAGCCGTCCGGCCTGGGCCAGGCTCATACCCGTCTGCACGCCACAGGCGGACGCTTGCTGGCAGGCAGCATACACCGATGCCCGGCCGACGTGCTCCTCGACCAGAATCAGCGGCCCTTCGGCCAGCGCCGGATCATCTCGCCTGGCCACGACCACCGGAAACTGAGGGATGCGGAGGTATCCGATGAACATGGTGAATGGAGATCGGAGAATGGAAGGGGGAAGGGGGAATCCATTCTCCATCTTCCCCCTTCCATTCTCCACTCAGATGATGCCGTTGCTCTCAACGGTGCCGTTGAAGAAGATGTCGAGCGTAACAGGCTTCCTGGCCGGAGCGGCCAGTTTGTTCTTGAGGACTTGAACCTGGACGCGAAAGCCCCGCCTCCCATCGCGCCGGCGCAGGGGCCTGATCATCTCGAAGCCCAACCGCACACTCGCGAAATGGGCCAGGGCGAAGCCACGGGGATAATCCCGTGGCGAGACGTTTTTGTGCCATGGAGTGGTCAGAAAGATGAGTGCGCAGGGCGATTGATGGAGGGCGGCTGCGATCTGCCGCAAAGTCGCCGACAGCCAGGGCGCAGCGCTGTCCTGGCCGGTTAAATTAGCCACGTCGTTAAAGACGACCATGCCGATTCCCTGCTCGGTTACGAGATAACGCGTGATCTCCAGGGCCTGCAGGGGATCCTCGGCTGGGGGCAGGACGACGCGGCTCAGGTCTACGCCGGCCCGCTGCGCGTAGTCGGGGTTGAAGGTGCGCTCCAGGTCAACAAAGGCCACCACATCACCGAGGCCCGTTGCCTGGGCCATGGTTTTCAGAATGACGGTGGTCTTGCCGGATGTGTACCCCCCGATGCACTCCGTGACCCGGCCCCGAGGGACGCCACCAATCCCCAATGCCGTGTCCAGGGCGTCGAACCCCGTGCTCACGTGGGGCGTTTCAACAGCGGGGGAAGCGCGCCTGCGGAGCGCCCGGGGGCCATAGCGCTTCTGGAGCTGAAAGACCAACGCATCCAATTCCCTCCACCTATCCTTCTTCCGCCCCATCGGTTGCCTCCC
>JBHIEC010000295.1:0-2119 GCA_046760425.1 Anaerolineae bacterium | reverse complement strand
GCAGCACAACCGCTACGACTTGTGTTGAGCTCGAGCCCGCTGCGAGCGCTTGCGAGGAGGGGATCGAGCACTTCAGCCTGGAGGCCGACGTCTTCGCCAACCTGGAGGTCTACGCCGTGGAGGAGGCCCTGCCCGGAACCTGGACGCTGACCATCGAAGGGGTGGACCTCCCCGCTGGTGGGGTGGACTACGTGGCCTACGCCGCCCTGGAATCGGATCTGGCCCTGTCCATCGCCACCGACAGGGAGTGGTATCGGCGTGGGGAGGCGGTGACCATCACGGCCACCGTGCTCGGAGCAGGAGAGCCATTGCCCGGCGCCACGGTGCGGGCCGAGATCACCCGCCCCGATGCGGTGACGCAGCCCCTCGTCCTTCACGACGACGGAGCCCACGGCGACGGCCAGGCTGGGGACGGGGTCTACGGGAATGTCTACACCGCCACCGAGGTGGGTGGCTACTACCCCGTCGTCGTCTCCGCCTCGGGGCAGTGGCGGGGGGCGGGCTACCAGCGGGCTCAGGAGGCGTTCATCGTCGTCTCGCCGGAGACGGCTCGTCTCACGGGTTCTTACACCGACCATCCCCAGGACACCGATGGGGATGGGGTCTATGATCGGCTGATCGTGGATGTCGGGGTGGATGTGGTTGCACCGGGCGAGTTCGCCCTGGCCGTCGTTCTGACCGACACCCGGGGGCGGGAGGTCACCCGGGGTGTGCTCCCCACGGCCCTGCCAGCGGGCGATCAGAAAGTGGCTGTGCCCCTGGAGGGGGCTCTGATCCGGGAGAGCGGCCTTGATGGCCCCTACACCGTCAGCCAGGTGATCCTGCTGGACATCTCGGGAGCGGCGGTCAAGCTGGACGAAGCCGCCAACGTCCATCAAACGCGGCCCTATGGCCATCAGGATTTCGGGGAGTAGAGAAACGTGAGAGGAGGGACGGTGAGAAACCTCGTCGTTGGCGTTCTGATCCTCGCCCTGCTGGGCGGGGGGTACTGGGCCTATCGGGCCGTGATGGGCCAGCGGCCCGCCAACACGGCCCTGGTGCGTCGAGGGGCCATCACCGCCAGGGTGGAGGCCATGGGGATGGTGAGGGCTGCCAGAGAGGCGCACCTCTCCCTCAAGATGGGGGGGACGGTGCAGCGCATCTTCGTCCAGGTGGGAGAAAGGGTCGAGGAAGGGCAGGTTCTGTTGACGCTGGACACATCAGAGCTGGAGCGGAAGGTACGGGAGGCGGAGCTGAACCTGGAGGTTCAAAAGCTGCAACTGGCCGAGGTCCGAGCCGGCCCCAGCGACGCCGAGATCGAGATCGCCAAGGCCAACCTGCGCCGAGCCACCGTGGCCCGGGAGGCGGCCCAGGCCGCCTACGACGAGATCACCGATGAGGAGGACGCCGCCACCAGCCCCGAGGCCGTGGCTCTGGAGCAGGCCAAGACCGACTACGAGCGGGCCAGGGCCGAGTTCGAGCGGGCGGTGGAGGGCGCGACCCCGGAGGAGATCGAGCTCTTGGAGAAGCAGGTAGCCTTGGCCGAGGTAGCGCTGGAGGAGGCCAAGGCCCGCCTGGCGGAGGCGCAGATCATCGCCCCCTTCGCCGGCACCGTAACGGCCATCGAGGTGCGGGAGGGGGAGAACGTGGGCGCTCTGGTGCCCCTCATCACCCTGTCCGACCTCACGACCCTGGAGATCCTCGCCCAGATTGATGAAATTGATGTGGCCGAGGTGGCCGTGGGCCAGAGGGTCCAGATCCGCCTCGATGCCTTCCCCGGGCAGGAGCTGACGGGGACGATCATCCGGGTGGCGCCGGCGGCCACGACGGAGCGGGGGAGCACCATCTACCAGGCCGTTGTCGAGTTCGAGGAGACGGATCTCCCCCTCAAGCTGGGGATGGGGGCCAACCTGAGGATCACCACCCTGGAGAAGACCGACGTGCTGCTGGTGCCTAACCGGGCGATTCAGCCCATCGGGCGGAAGAAGGTGGTGAGGGTGCTGGAGGGGAGCAGAGTCCGCGAGGTGGAGGTGGTGACGGGGCTGTCCAACGAGAGCGAGACGGAGATCGTGGAGGGGCTGCGGGAGGGGGAGGTGGTGCTGGTGGAATAGGCTCCTGGCAGCTCAGAGGGCCATCCACA
>JBHIEC010000294.1:0-2126 GCA_046760425.1 Anaerolineae bacterium | reverse complement strand
TTCTTGACACAATTATACCACCTAGGGGTCATATGTCCCAATCTCTGACCGAGGCGAAGGGGCTCGGTCGGGAGACCTTCGCCCATCATAACTAGACCAATTTGCTCCCGCTGGATCGCCAGATCCAGCGGCCTTGCGGTGGATTTGGCAATCCACCGCAAGCAGGAAAAAGACTCAACACGCAAAACGAGGAGTGTAGTACGATATGGCCATCAATCTGAATCGGTTTACCGAAAAAGCACAACAAGCCCTCTTCGCCGCCCAGAGTTTGGCGGAGGAAAACAATCATAGCCAGGTAGAGCCTGAGCAACTGCTGACTGCCCTGCTCCAACAGACCGACGGGGTGGTGCCGCAGGTTCTGGAGCGCGCCGGGGCCAACCCCCAACTGCTGCTCCAACAGAGCGAAGCTGAGCTAAACAAGCTGCCCAAGGTCTACGGCCCTGGGGCCGAGGTGGGTATCTCGCCCCGGCTGCGCCAGGTGCTGGTGCGGGCCCACGACGAGATCCAGCAGTTCCACGACGAGTACGTCAGCACCGAGCACCTGCTCCTGGCCCTGCTCGATCACGCCGGCGGGGCGGTGGAGCGCATCCTGCGCCAGGCAGGCATCACCCGCGACGCCGTGCTCCGGGCCCTGATGCAGATTCGGGGCAGCCAGCGGGTCACCAGCCCCACCCCGGAGAGCACCTACGCCGCCCTGGAGAAGTACGGGCGGGACCTGACCCAACTGGCCCGCCAGGGGAAGCTGGACCCGGTCATCGGGCGGGACGAGGAGATCCGCCGCATCATCCAGGTGCTGTCGCGGCGCACCAAGAACAACCCGGTGCTCATCGGCGACCCCGGCGTGGGCAAGACGGCCATCGCCGAGGGGCTGGCCCAGCGCATCGTGCGGGGCGACGTGCCCGAGGGGCTCAAGAACAAGCGCATCGTCCAACTGGACCTGGGGGCCCTCGTAGCCGGGGCCAAGTACCGAGGCGAGTTCGAGGAGCGGCTGAAGGCCGTCCTCAAGGAGATCACCGAGTCTGCAGGGGAGATCGTCCTCTTCATTGATGAACTGCACACGGTGGTGGGCGCTGGCCGGGCCGAGGGCGCGCCCATGGACGCCAGCAACATGCTCAAGCCCATGCTGGCCCGCGGCGAGCTCCACTGCATCGGCGCCACCACCCTGGACGAGTATCGCAAGTACATCGAGAAGGACGCGGCCCTGGAGCGGCGCTTCCAGCCCATCTTCGTGGATGAGCCCTCTGTTGAAGATACCATCAGCATCCTGCGCGGCCTCAAGGAGCGCTACGAGGTGCACCACGGGGTGCGCATCACCGACGCGGCCACCATCGCCGCCGCTACCCTGTCGAACCGCTACATCTCCGACCGCTACCTGCCCGACAAGGCCATTGACCTGATTGACGAGGCCGCCTCCAAGCTGCGCACGGAGATTGACTCCAAGCCCGCCGAGCTGGACGAGATTGACCGCAAGATCATGCAGTTGGAGATCGAGCGGGAGGCCCTTAAAAAGGAAACGGACGAGGCCTCCAAGGAGCGGCTGGAGAAGCTGGAGCGGGAGCTGGCTGACCTGCGGGAGGAGTCCACCCGCCTGCGGGCCCAGTGGGAGAAGGAAAAAGAAGCCATCCAGGCCATCCGGGCCACCAAAGAGCGGATCGAGGCCACCAAGCTGCAGATCGAGCAGGCCGAGCGTCGGGCCGACCTGGAGGCCGCGGCTCGCCTGCGCTACGGCACGCTGCGCGAGCTGGACGAGCAACTGCGCCAGCAGGAGCAGCGGCTCGAGGAGCTGAGCAAGGGGCAGCGGCTTCTCAAGGAGGAAGTGGATGCCGAGGACGTCGCCGAGGTGGTTTCCAGTTGGACGGGCATCCCCGTCTCCAGGCTGCTGGAGGGGGAGATCGAGAAGCTGGTCCACATGGAGGAGCGGCTGCACCAGCGGGTGGTGGATCAGGATGAGGCAGTGCGGGCCGTGGCCAACGCCGTGCGCCGCGCCCGCGCTGGCCTTCAGGATCCCAATCGGCCCATCGGCTCCTTCATCTTCCTGGGCCCCACAGGGGTGGGCAAGACCGAGCTGGCGCGGGCCCTGGCCGAGTTCCTCTTCGACGACGAGGAGGCCATGGTGCGCCTGGACA
>JBHIEC010000293.1:0-2131 GCA_046760425.1 Anaerolineae bacterium | reverse complement strand
GTTCGGAATGCAGCCCAAATTATACCACGTTCCGCTCTTTTGGGCAAGAAGATTCACATCGGCAGGAAAAAGAAGGCCAGGGCGATGATGACGTACACGGCCAGGAGTTGAGCCCCCTCCAGCCAGTTGGACTCGCCGTCCAGGGAGATCAGAGCGGCAATGCCCACAGCCGCGCCCAGGGCGGCCAATTCGAAGGGGTTAAAAATGAGGGTCATGGGCCGCCCCATGGCCAGGCTGAGGAAGACCAGGAGGGGGGCCACGAAGAGGGCGATTTGCATGCTGGAGCCCAAGGAGACGGCCAGGCTGAGGTCCATCTTGTTCTTCCAGGCCGACTGCACCCCTACCAGGTGCTCGGCCACGTTGCCCACCAGAGGGATGATGATCACGCCCAGGAAGAACTCCGTCAGGCCCAGGGATTCGATCACCGGCTCCACGTTGCTCACCAGGATTTCGCTCAACCAGGCGATGAAGACGGTGGCCAGGAGGAGGATGGCAAGGGCCATGGAGGCGCTCCACCTGGCCCGCTCGTGAGCCTCTGTAACCACCATATTAGAAGAGAAGAAGGAGTAGACCAGGCTGAGGAGATAGACCAGAATCATCACTCCAGCCACACCCAGGCTGAGGTACTCTACAGCATCATGGTTCACCAACTCGATGGTGTGGCCGAAGACGGCGGGGATGGCCAGGGCGATGACAGCCAGGGTCATCATCGTGGCGCTTATGCTCGCTTGCTCCCGATTGAAGCGCTGTACGCCATGGCGCAGGCCGCCCAGGAGGATGCCTAGCCCCAGGATGAGGAGGATGTTACCCAGGATGGAGCCGGTGATGGAGGCCTTGACCAACTCCAGAAGCCCTTCGCGGATGGCGAAGATGGCGATGATGAGCTCCGCCGCGTTGCCGAAGGTAGCGTTGAGGAGCCCGCCCACCCGGGGCCCAGCGTGGATGGCCAGTTCCTCTGTGGCCTCACCCAGGATGCCAGCCAGGGGCACCACGCCCAGAGCCGAGACGAAGAAGACCAGCGTGGGGTTGAGGTGGAGCAACTCAGCGACGATGGCGATAGGGACGAAGATGAGGAGAAGATTGAGGTATTTCAAAAGGGCCTCCTTCGGGAAGAGTGAAGAACAAGTACACAAGGAAACAGTAGACAAGTAGACAGGTAAGGCCCCTGTTTCCCTGTTCCCTTGTTTACTTGTCTACCTTTTCGAACAACCCTCGAGGCACATTTGGCGGCACGATGACCTTGAGCGCCTTTGGCACAACCTCGAAGGCCATGGGCGTGGCCCCGATGGGGTCGCCATCAGCCTGGATGGGCAGGGGCTTGCTGGTGTGGATGGTGATCCGCCGGGCACGATAGTACTCTACCTGAGGGTCCCGCAGGTGGTGGCGGGTGACCACACTGGTCAGGTGGCGGAGGGTGGTCAGGAAGCCGTGGCCCTTGAAGCAACAGACATCCAGAAACCCGTCGTCCAAGCGCGCCTCAGTAGCCACGCGCATCATACCAGCGTAGAGCTGAGCGTTGCTGATGAGGATCAGGATCACGCGATGGTGCACCTCCTGCCCGTCCAGGATCAGGGTAGCCCGGGTGCCGACGAAGCTCCAGGCGATAGTCAGGCCAGCGATGGCATAGGCCCAGGGGCCCAGGCGTCGCTTCATGGCCTGGGGCTCGGTCTCCACTTCCTGGGTCACCCGGGCGTCAATGCCCACCCCAGCCCAGAGGAGAAAGTAGCGGCCATCGGCCCGCCCCACATCAACCCTGCGGATCTGACCCTCCGTGAGAGCCCGGGCGGAGGCCAAGAGGTCTGGCCGGTGCAGGGGTGTGGGGGTGGGAAGGAGGCCGATCTCCGCCGCCCAGACGTTGCCCGTGCCCATGGGCAGCACCCCCAGGGCCACATCGCTGCCGGCCAGCCCGTTGACCGCCTCGCTGATGGTGCCATCGCCCCCTACCACGACCACAGCCTGGCAGCCTGCGGCCACCGCCTCCTGGGCGTAGGTCGTGGCGTCGCCCCTCCCCCGCGTCTCCCGGAGGGCGAGTTGCCAGCCCTGGCCCTCCAGGTACTCGATGGCCTGCTGCAGATCGCGCAGCGCCTCCCTATAGCCTGCGGTGGGGTTAAGGATCAATTGGGCTTTCATC
>JBHIEC010000292.1:0-2134 GCA_046760425.1 Anaerolineae bacterium | reverse complement strand
CTGGCCGCCGCCGACACCTTCCGCGCCGCGGCCGTTGATCAGCTCAAGATCTGGGGCCAGCGGGTGGGGGCCGACGTCATCGCCAGCCAGCCCGGAGCCGACCCCGGTGCCGTGGTCTACGACGCCATCCGCGCCTCCCGATCGCGGGGCGCTGACGTGCTCATCATTGACACGGCGGGGCGGCTCCATACCAAGTACAACCTCATGGCGGAGCTGAAGAAGATCCGTGGGGTGGCCGCCAAGCAGGTCCATCGCGCCCCCCACGAGACGCTCCTGGTCCTCGACGCCACCACGGGCCAGAACGCCCTCTCCCAGGCCCGATATTTTAAGGACGCGGTGGAGGTGACGGGCATCGTGTTGGCCAAGCTGGACGGCACGGCCAAGGGGGGCATCGTCTTCGCCATCGCCAAAGAGCTGGGCCTGCCCATCCAGTTCGTGGGCACAGGGGAGCGGATCGAGGATTTCGCGGAGTTCGATGCCAGGGCCTTCGTGGACGGGCTGTTCAGCACGTAGCGTTATGGGCAACCGGAGTGCAGGCTTCGTCCTGAGGGCTTCCACTGAGCGTCAGCCGAAGCGCTCAGCCCGAAGGGTGCAAGCCTGCAGGGGTGGACTTGCGTCCGCACTCCATAACTTGACATTGTTAGATTTGAGATGTGTTCCGCAAAGAAACCAGGTTTTTCTCTGAATTAGGTAGAGTTCGAGCCAGTGAACGCGACTGGAACAGCCATATCTCCTGATTTTGGACGCAAAAAACCTGGTTTCTGACGGGATTTAACAATGTCGAGATAACCTGAAGCGGACAATCAAAGCCGTCGGAATTGGGAGTGAGCAGCTATGGAAGAACTGAGAAGCAAACTAAATGAGTTGGACCAGCGCATCCGTCACATCCAGGTGCGTCTTTGACCTAGCGGAGAAGAAGGAGCGGATCACCCAACTGGAGAAGCGGTCCTCGGACCCGAAGCTGTGGGACGATCCTGAGGCCGCTCAGGCGGTCATGCAGGAGCTGGCTGAGCTAAAGGAGGAGGTGGATCTCTGGACCGGCCTGGCCCAACGTGTGGCCGACAACCTGGCTCTGCTGGAGATGGCCACGACCGAGGGCGATGAGGCCGTGATCGAGGACATCGCTCAAGAGGTCGAGGAGCTGGAGGCCCAGGTGGAGCGCCGCGAGTTCCAGTTGCTCCTCTCAGGGGAGCACGACGGGAAGGACGCCATCCTGGCCATCCACGCCGGGGCCGGGGGGACTGAATCCCAGGACTGGGCCCAGATGCTCCTGCGCATGTACCTGCGCTGGGCCGAGGGGCGGGGCTATGAGACCCGCATCCTGGACACCACGCCGGGCGAGGAGGCGGGGATCAAGAGCGTGACGGCCGAGATTGACGGCCCTTACGCCTACGGCTACCTCAAGGCGGAGCGGGGTGTGCATCGCCTGGTGCGCCTCTCCCCCTTCGACGCCGCCCACCGCCGCCACACCTCCTTCGCCAAGGTAGAGGTCATCCCCGTCATTGACGAGGCCGTCCATGTGGAAATTGACCCCGACGACCTGCGCATCGAGTATTTCCGCTCCAGCGGGCCGGGCGGTCAGCACATGCAGAAGACCAGCTCGGCGGTGCGCATCGTCCACCAGCCCACGGGCATCGTCGCCACCTGCCAGAATGAGCGCTCCCAGGCCCAGAATCGCGAGATGGCCATGAAGGTCCTGCGGGCCCGCCTCTTCGACCTGGAATGGCGGAAGCGGGAGGAGGAGCGGGCGCGCCTGAAAGGGAAGCATGTGACCATGGGCTGGGGCAATCAGATTCGCTCCTACGTCCTTCACCCTCACCAGATGGTCAAGGACCACCGCACGGGCTACGAGACGGGCAGAGCGGAGGCGGTGCTGGACGGGGACCTGGACGGGTTCATCGAGGCCTATCTGAGGATGAAGATGGGCCGGGAATCGTAGAGGGGATGGGAGAATGGAGGATGGAAAACGGAGAATGGGGAATGGAAGGTGGAGGATGGAGAATGGAGGATGAAGAAGGGAAGGTGAAGGATGGAAAATCCTCCCCCTTCCCCCTTCCATTTTCCATCTTCCTGATCGCTGTGATGGCCGTAGCCTGGCTCACCGCCTGCGAGGGCCCGACGCCTGCCCCTACCC
>JBHIEC010000291.1:0-2135 GCA_046760425.1 Anaerolineae bacterium | reverse complement strand
CCTGGGCCAGGGAGCTCAGGGCTCGCTCGGCGATCACCGAAGCGGCGGAGGCGGAAGGCCGGCGGCTGTATTTGGCCACGTCGTAAATCCTGACCACGTCGCCCCCCATGCTGGTGGGCAGGAAATTGTTAAAGAACAGGCCCACGAAGTAGGAGGAAACCAGGGTGCGCAGGGGCACCGGGATTCCCAGGGCTCTCAGCAACCTCTGCCACCGGTAGGCCCCGAGAACCAAGCCCACGATGACCAGGCCTGCAGCCAGGGCCAGAAACCGCGCATCGGCCCCACGCATCAGGCCCACGAACTCCGAGAGGTCCATCCGATACAGTATCACCCCCATCAGCGCCAGGCTGACGCCAGCCCTGGCCATCCGGGTTACCCAAGCTCTTCTTTCAGCTAACGCATTGGCAGCTTTCACCATGTAGATCACCTATTTCATCGTTTATCGATACGCACGGTTCCTAAGCATCGTGATTCGCAGCATGCACATAGCTGACCCCATATCAAAAGTAAAGCCCGTCCAGATCACACACTCAAACCTCCTCTGTTCAAGACAAAACATAGTCACTCACACTCCGCGTCGTAGTCCACCTCCCACCCTGTGCTGACGGGCTTGTTGTAAGTGACCGTCATGAACGCCCCGCAGGTCCAGCACCAGGAGTCGTCCCACCAGCGGGTCTCCCAAGAGACCCACGTCCCCGGTTCGCAGGAGCCGAGGCCCCCGGCGATCCAGGCTGTCCCCTCGAACTGGTACCCGTCACTGGCAAGGTGGGAAAGCTCCAGGGTCAGGTCGCCACGGGCTGATACCACACACAACAGCTCTCCATGGATGAAGCCCCGGATTCGCCCACTGTAGGCGTTCCCCACATCGCGATCGTTGAAGTACCACACCGCCGCTTCGCCGCCCGCGTTGACTGCCAGCATGCAGCCCTTGTTGTAGATGGGGAAGTCACCGTAGCCCCGGACGTAGAAGCCGGTCAAGACAGTGCTGCCCGTGTCGTTCTCCATCTTGCCCAGGAGATCCCCGAACCCCACAGAGCGCAGGACAGGGCTGCCGGTATCAATCTGGCCCACCAGGAAGGCACCGCCGATCTTCGCCTTCAGCCCCTGACCCAGCGGCCCACCTTTCAGCTCAGCGTCGCCGAAGGCCCCCAGGTAGTAGATCTCCTTGCGGATGCCCAGGGCCGCGCCGGCCTGCTCGAAGCGCAGGGACTCCAGTTCCAGGTTCCGCAGACGCACCCCGCCCTCAAAGCCGGGGTTGTCCCCCACGCTGATCAGCAGGGCGAAGTCGCCCTTGACCTGTTGCCGGAACAAGTTGGTTTCTACGTCCTGGCCTTGCAGGAGGAAATCCCGGTCCCGGTTGACGACGAAGGTGAGCCGCTCGGCCGTCAGGAACGCGGGCGGTGGCGTGGGGGAGGCCCCGGGTGTTGGCGTCGGCGTTGGGGTGGGCGTGGGGGTGCCCGGCCTCGGTGTTGGCGAGGGGGGCTGGCCGTACTGGAGCTTGAGGCTGACCCGCAACTCACCCAACTCGTAGTCCTGGACAAAACCCTGAGGGTCCCGGACGGGGTCGAAGGCCACATCGCCGCGGATTTTCCACATCCGCACCGTGTCGGTGAAGACCAGCGTCTCACCACCGGCCGGCTCGTCCGGGATGTCCTTGCCCAACTCGTCCAGGATGCGGGTCGTGGCGGTGTAGGGCTGAGTGGAAGAATAGTTCTCCCAGATCTGGCCCAGGAGATCCAAGTACTTCTCATCCGGGGGGCCGTCCTGGCCGGCCAGCTTGGGGAGCCAGGCGTTCCGCATGGTGTCGCTGAGCGTCATGGTGAGGGTCACAGGCAGGGTCGGCTGGGTCAACTCCGCCAGGCCCCGCAGGGCCGTCGTGGCCGAAGACAGGCCCAGGTAGAGGGCTGTTTGCCGCTGATCGAGAGCTCCATCCAGGATCAGGGCCGAGTCGGCTTTCAGCACCTTTAGATCGTCCTTGCGGAAGCCGATGAGCACCGCCCGGTGGTGGAACTCCTCGTGGTGGTGGGCGTAGACCAGGTCGTAGCCGAAGGCGATGTCGGTGACCACCGTCCACTGGCGCTGGACCTTAGGCCGCTTGGCGAAGCCCACGTAGTTCTCTACCACCATCACCTGCA
>JBHIEC010000290.1:0-2168 GCA_046760425.1 Anaerolineae bacterium | reverse complement strand
ATCGCCGACGACTTCTAGGACAGCCGTCAGGCTTCAG
Organism: Anaerolineae bacterium; assembly: GCA_046760425.1. GTDB lineage: Bacteria > Chloroflexota > Anaerolineae > JBHIEC01 > JBHIEC01 > JBHIEC01. The sequence continues at coordinate 2,131 of JBHIEC010000290.1, read as the reverse complement.
CAAAAAGCCCCAACCATGTTGGGGCTTTTTATTTGCCCTGTCACCGCCAAACGGTTAAGCCCGATGTGGCGGTAGGGCAGCTTGATTGGCTACTGATGTCGTAGCTCGGCAGGGGAGGGCAAGCCACTTTCAAGGTCCAAGCTTGAGAAGTCTTGATCTAGCGCCTGTCTCTGGTTTCATCCAGGGCGGGCGCTAACTGTTTCGTTCCAAAGTCAACTTTTTTCTCCGCGCGCGCAGACCCTCCATACTGATTGTACGCGGATACCGCGTAGTGTCCGGAGCCGTAGTTACCGACCCACTGAGTCACATTGGCCCCCACCTTTGAGTGCCTTCAGAGGGTTTTCACAAGTTCGTTGTTGCCTTCATCCGCCTCGGCCACGTCGTTGTCGGCATCTATCACACACCGGACCTCTGGCGAGGCTGGGAGGTCGCGAGGACCCGTCTGTAACCAGCTCTCCCTCCCGGCAGGAATAGGCGTCCGGACGGTGGCGTGGCTAACACGCTCCCCATCAACGTAAATCACAATCCACACTTCCCCTTGCGGCACCTCGGCACCCCCTATGTTTTTGTGGGAGCACCTGATTTTGTTCCCATCCACCAGGGTTATGTCCGTCACGGTGAGATCGGGCAGGCCGGCTGGTTGCGGTAATGAGGTGGGCGTGGCCGTCGGCGCCGGGAGTGTCTCGGTGCCTGCAGGGGGCGGAGAAGTTGGCGTAGCGGTGGGTGGGGTCGGTGGTGGCGTCGCTGCGGCGCCCTCTCCGCTAAGCACAGCCCGGATCATAATATCCCCATCCCTTACTGTGCCCCAGTCGTCGGGGTCGGGCGCCACACCGAAGCTCCGACCGTCTGGTGCCGTCGTATCGAGTCCTATCCAGGGATAGGATTCGCCGCTTGTCTGAACGTATCCAAGGTAGAACTCCCCGCTTACCACCACGTTGTAGGGCGATAGGTCCACCTCAAACCACCCCTTCTCGGTGGGAGTGACAGCGAAGGGGGTGATCAGGTCCTGGCGATCCGCATCCCATACATGCACCTCGATGGGCGCGGGGGAGCCTCTAAAGCCGTGTATATAGTATTTCGCCCTCAGGACCGTGACCGGCCCGGCCGGCGAAAACCCCACAGCACGGCCGTGTCCTGTCAGCGCCGAACCGCGACCACGCTCGGCCACGCCGTCGTCGTAGGCCACTTCCACTGCGCCGGGTGACAGCGGGGAAGTGGATGGAGGAGTTGGCGGCACCGTGGTAGGGGTAGCTTCTGGCGGGGGCGTCGCCCCGACGCCGGTAGGGGTAGGCCCAGCCGTGGCCTCAGCCATCACTCCCACCACATCCACCGTCACCGGCGCCGCTTGGCTCATCATCCCATCCACGTTGTAGGCCTTGACCTCCAAGGTGTGGCTGCCAGCCTCTGATGGCGTCCACCGCTGGGCAATGGACAAGACCGGCTGCCCCTCAGGACTGGGGCTGGCCTCGGTGCGGTAGTGGCTTCCATCCACCCACAGCTCCACCCGCACCACCCCCTGCTCGTCGGTGGCCGTGGATTGGATGGCCACCTCCTGCCCCACCTGCACCTGGCTGCCGCTGGCTGGCGAGTTGATGACCACCGTGGGAGGCCGCCCCTCACCCGGCAACGAGACAAAACCCCGCCACAAGAAGAATCCCCCACCGCCAAGGAGACCAAGAACCAGCAGCAGCCCCAGACCACCAAGGGCAATGGCCAGCCAGTTTATCCTCCCCCTGGGCCTGGCTGGCGTTACAGGCGGGGGAGGGACACGAGGTGGGGGTGGCACCCCAGGTTTGGCGCGGTACGGGTCTCCCGCCACCCACCGCTGGCCATCGTGGTACAGCCATTGGCCACTCTCTGAGTCTATCGTCCACCAGCGGCCTTCTTCATCCTGGACCATCAGTTTCGATAGCTCAGCTTGATACTCCTCCTGGCTAATGGCCCCCAGGTCCCGCTTGCCTCGCAGCTCGTAAAACTTGCTTTCCACTTCCTTGAAGTCCATTTCCTGTCTCCTTCTAGGCTTAGTAATGATGGAGTGCTCAAGTCCACCCGGTGCCACAATGGTCACCGAAGGCCTCTGTTACCTGCCCGTGATGGCCCTCAAGCCCAGCAAGAGCGAGACAAACAAGAG
>JBHIEC010000289.1:0-2176 GCA_046760425.1 Anaerolineae bacterium | reverse complement strand
CAGTTCGGCTCCCAGTTCCACCATCTGGGCCAGGCGGACCGCCCGCCGTTCCTCGGCGGCGTACTGACGGGCGTTGTCCACGGCCAGGGCGGCCATGTCGGCCATGGTGGAGAGGAGGGCCTGGTGCCCCTCGTCGTAGGCCTGCGGACGGTAGGCCTGCACCGAGATGACCCCCACTACCCGCTCGCCCACCTTCATCGGCACCCCCAGCCAGGAGTCGGGCGCTTCCATGGTGCCCCACAGTTTGGCCTGGGGGTGCTGCTCCTTCTCCTGGGCGAAGTTACGGATGAGGATCGGCTGCCCACTGGTGACGATGAGGCCCGAAAGCCCGGCCGCAGGCCGCCGCTCGGGGGGTTCCCGCACCCCCTGATCCACCCGGATGAGGTAGTCCAGCTCGTCTGTCTCCTGGTCGTAGAGGGCGACGAAGAAAGCGGCAGCCTCCATCACCGTTGTGACCTCCTGGTAGATGACCTCGGCCACTTCGTCCAGGTGCAGGGTGGTGGCCAGGGCGCGGCCCACCTGGTTGAGGGTGGTCATTTCCGAGGCGCGCCGCTGCGTTTCTTCGTACAACCTGGCGTTCTCGATGCTCGCGGCCACCTGACTCCCGATGGTCATCGCCAGGTCAATCTGCTCCTGGGTGAACCCCCGGACCGTATCTGTGTAGTCCAGTGCCATCAGTCCCATGGCGCGGTCGTGGCGGACGAGGGGCACGGTCAGCAACTTCTGGATGCCGAAGGGCTGGGTCCACTTGAGCGGGATCAGGTCGGTCCGCGAGGTGTCCTCCAGTACCGACGGTCGCCGCTCGCGCACCGCCTGCCGGAAGAGGGGGACCGCGTCTACCCGGTCGGCGGTCGTCGCTTTGAATATCTGCCATTGCTCCGCGTCGGCGTGGCCATCGGCAAACTGCGACATGATGGGCTGGAGGTACTCCCTGGTCTCATCGAGCAGAAAAATAGTGCAGCGGTTCACCCGACACACCTGGGCCGTGCGTAGAGCAATGTGCTTGAGCAGTGGGGTAAGTTCCAGCGTAGAACTAGTGATCTTGGCGATCTCCAACAGTGCCGAGGCCACCTCCCGCCGCCGTTGCTCGGCTTCGTACAGTTGGGCATTCTCCACCGCCTGGCCCAGTTGCTGGCCGATGGCCGTCAGCAGCTCCAGTTCCCCCGGCGGGAAGGCCCGGGGCCGGTACGTCCCCAGGGTCATCGCTCCCAGGGCCCGGCCCTTGGCCATCAGCGGCGTGCTGGCGATGGTCTGGAATCCCTCCTTGACGATGAAGGGCGCGAGCCGCTCGCTGGGGTATTCGGCCACATCGAGGACGACCGGCTTTTGCTGGGCTGCGGCCTGACCGGAAATCCCTTCGCCCAGCTTGATGTGGCGGACGGCCTCAGCGAACTCCTCTGAGAGGCCACGGTGGACCCGCAGGGTCATCGTCTCCCCGTCGGGTTCCATCAGCAGGATGCCGCCAGCCTCGACTCCCAGCACCTCCAGGGTCTTGTCCAGCGAGTCATTCAGAATCTCGTCCAGGTCCAGGGATTGGGCCGCGGCGCGGTCAATGGCGTAAAGCGCGGCGAGTTCGCGCGTACGCTGCTGTACTGCGGCTTCCAGTTCCTCCCCCCAACGGGCCAGCCGCTGGCGCATCTCATCGAAGGCCCGTCCCAACTCGCCGACCTCGTCCTCCCCCAGCGGCGGGACCGGGGTGGCCAGGTCGCCCGTGGCGATGCGGCGGGAGGCGGCCAGCAGTTGGCGTAGGGGGCTGATGGTGCTCTGAGTGGACACCCAGGTCAGGAGGAGGGCGACCACAAGGGCTACCACCCCGGTGGCGACTTGCCGCTCGCGCAGGTGGTAGACCAGAGCTAGGGCCTCGGACTCTGGCTGCTCGATGGAGACGCCCCAGGGGGCCGCCGAGAGAGGGGCGAAGGCGACCACGTCCTTCCATTTCTCTACGCCGGCCTCGATGTGCGGGTACGTCCCCACTGTCGCCTTCTCCTCCCGGAACATCGGCTCCAGGCAGGTCTTGTGGCCACTCTCCTTCGAGACGTGCGCCAAGTCGGTGCTGGTCAGGACCATGCCGTCCCGGTCTAGCAGGTCCGCGTGGCCGACCTCGGGCGGCCGCAGGGCGCTGAGGATGCCGGCAAAGGATGGGGAGGCCGGGTCGGCCGCCCCGCCGATGAGGCCG
>JBHIEC010000288.1:0-2185 GCA_046760425.1 Anaerolineae bacterium | reverse complement strand
GGGTGGGGGTTGGCGTCGGCGGCATGACCGTGACCGCCTGGGGAGCGCTCCAGGCGCTATGGCCGTAAGAGTTGGTGGCCCTGACACGATAGTAGTAGGTCCCCATAGCCTTGCCCGTGATGACCGTGGATGTCTCCACGCCCGAATAGACAACGGTCGGACTGGAGAAGAGAGCGTTGTCATCCTCCTCCAGGGTGTAGCTGGTCGCCCTGGCCGCCGCCCCCCAGCTCACCGTGTAGTTGCCGTCGCCATCGGGGTTGCTGATCTCGTGCAGCACGGGGACATCGGGGATGGGAGGCCAGACCTTCATGATGAGCGGCAACTGATTCTTGAAAGCCCCGGGCGTGGCCGTCGGGGGGCCCGGCGTTCTCGTGACCGTCGGCGTGGGGGTAGCCGTCCCGGTCGGAGCTTGGCCCAGGGTCAGCCTGCCCCATCCGTACAGGTTGTCCTGGCCCCCGCTGCCCATGTCAATGGCTCGCCCCTCCAGCAAGTTCCGGATCTGAGCAGGGCCGTAGGAGGGGTAGGCCGATTTCACCAAAGCGGCGGCCCCCGCCACGTGGGGGGCAGAGGCTGAGGTGCCGAAGAAGCCCGTCCCGCGGCTCGCCCAGGGCCGCCCATCGCTGGGTCCGTAGGACTGGGTGCTGACCCCGTCTGGGGCCACCAGGTCGGGCTTGGTGCGGCCGTCGTTGGTGGGCCCCTGGGAGCTGAAGGGTTCCAGCCCCAAGCTGTTCCAGTGGATGGCTCCCACCGCCAGCGCCCCGGCGGCGTCGGCGGGGATGCCCAGGCTGCTGGAGGCAATCGGGTACTCCAGGGGATGGTAATAGCTATAGATCTCGAAGTGGACGTTCCTGTTCGCTCTGTACTTCTCTACAGCGATCCAATAGTTGCCGCTCTCCGTAGCCCGATAGCTGATGAACTCCACAGGATCGTCGTCGCCATCTTGGGTGTCACAGCCGCAGGCCTTGAGGGCGTCGCCGTCGCAGCCGCCGGTGCACAGCAGCAGGTCGTAGTCATTACCAGAAGCCCCCCAGGGATCATCCCAGCGCAAGCCCACCTGGATCTCTTCTCCCGCCTCAAGGTAAATGGTCTGACCCTCATCGCCCGGGATCCAATCATGCAGGTCGTTGCCATTGTCATCCCGCCAGGCCCCCTCCCAGTGCATGTCGGCGAAGTTGCCGGCTGAGTTGACCCACAGGACGCCCTGGCTCTGGGCGTGGTTGATCAGATCAGCCAGGTAACCGCTCCCGTCGCCGGGCCCGGCCACGGACCAGTTGGCCGAGTGGGAGACGATGTCCACCCCCTCCTGATCCACCAGGTAGCTGACGGCGTTCCCGAACTCGACATCGGTGTGAGCGGTGACAAAGTAGTACTGGGCGTGGGGAGCGATGTCGTAGACGATCTCAGCGCAGGCCGTGCCGTGGGGTGTGCCGCAGGCTATGCAGCCGTCGGCGGTGAAGGATTGCGTGACGGGGTTCGAGGGCAACTCGGTGCCCTGCAGGGCGGCATAGCCCTGGAAGCCACCGTCCAGGATGGCCACCTTGACCCCCTGGCCCCTGTAGCCAGCCACCTGCCAGGCAGGAGCGTTGATGATGCCCACCCCCTCACTGACGACGGCCGGCTGGGGCTGCCAGGGCCGCCTCACCCACCGCACGGCCTCCAGATCAGCCAGAGGCTCCAGAGCCGGGAGGGGGACCAGGGCCTGCACCAGGTCCTTGTAGGTCGTCTCCACCCTGCCGCCCTGGGCCTCCACCGCCCGAACCGCCGAGGCGACCTTGCCTGACCTGGCCTCCACGACCACGCGCACCGCATCACCCTTAAGCGTCAGCCCCTGGCTCCGGGCCAGCCGGGCAGCCTGGGCCAGCCCCCCTTCCCGTTGGGCGGCGGCCAGTTGGCTCAGAACCGACTCCAGCTTGGGGTGACCCTTGGCCAGGCGCTCGATCCGATCCGCCCCCTCGCTGGCCGAGACGGAACGCCAGGGAGGGGGCGTGGACGCAGGGAGCTCCCCTGAGGCAGCCGGAACGATGACGGATATGCCCACCGTGATCAGGGCACTCAGGGCCGCCAACCACAGAAGCTGGGGTCGCGATCCTCTTCCCATCGCAGGTCCTCCTCGTCGTTAGCGGGGTCGAAAGTGTTCGGTAATTCATCACAGGGAGACTACCGAGTTTCAGCAGCTCATGAAACT
>JBHIEC010000287.1:0-2215 GCA_046760425.1 Anaerolineae bacterium | reverse complement strand
AAGTTAGAGATCACGATGGATGAGCAGGCGCTGATCAAAGCGGCGCGCAAAGGCGATGCCCGCGCCTTCAACCAGTTGGTGCGGGCCTACCAGAGCCTGGCCTACAACGTGGCCTACCGCATCCTGGGCGACGCTGAGGCCGCCGCTGACGCCACCCAGGATGCCTTTCTGTCTGCCTTCCAGGCCCTGGGCAGGTTTCGCGGCGGCTCCTTCAGGGCCTGGCTATTGCGCATCGTCACCAATGCCTGCTACGATCAACTGCGACGCCAACAGCGCCGCCCCACCAGCTCTCTAGAAGACCTCCTGCCCGAACCCGATACATCTTCGTATTTCACCCACAAGGGGGAGGCACCCGAGGACTACGCTCTGCGCCAGGAACTAGGCCGCATCATCCAGCAGGGGCTCCAGACGCTGCCTCCTGACCAACGCATGACCCTCGTCCTGTCAGATGTCCAGGGGTTGAGCTACCAGGAGATCGCCGAGGTCACCCAGGTCTCCCTGGGCACGGTCAAGTCCCGCCTGAGCCGTGGGCGGGCGCGCCTGCGGGATTATCTCCTGGCCCAGGAGGAACTTTTGCCCGCCCGCTACCGTCTAAAAGGTGACGGCTAGCAACGCAAGATCCCGTTGCTAGCCCTGCTACGCACGATTACGGGGTAATGGACGATGTTGGGTTTCCGGAAGAGTGAGCACCAACGGATCAGAGAAATGCTCTCGGCCTACCTCGACGGGGAGCTAACCCCGCGGGATAGGGCCAGGGTGGAGAGGCACCTCGGAGAGTGTGCCGCCTGCGCCGAGGATCTGAGGACGCTGCGCTGGACCGTGGGCTTGATGAAAGAAGTGCCACCGCTGCCCATTCCCCGCTCCTTCACCATCCCGGCGCCCGTGGCCGAGAGGCGGGCCGGCCTCTTCCAGCCGGGCTGGGGCTACGCCTTCCTCAGAGGGGCCACGGCCCTGGCCACGGCCCTCCTCGTCCTGGTCCTCTCCGGAGACCTGCTGTCCCAACGGTTCCTCAGAGCCCCAGCGCCAGCCCTGGCTCCTGTCGTTAAAGAGATAGAGACCCCTCTTCGAGCGCTGGAGGCGCAGAAGGTCAAAGATCTCACCCCTGTGGAAAAAGAGGTAGAGAAGGCCCTGGCCCCGTCAGCCAAAGCCGTCCCTACCCCCCCTCAAACCATCGCACCTGAGATCGTCCAGGCCCCCGCACCGCCAGCCACGCCGGAGCAATTACGGGAGGCCCCACCCAGACCCCCTGAGGAGCGGAGGCTCAGCCTGCTACGTCAGATAGAAGCCGCTCTCCTGCTGGCCACGATACTCCTGGCCTCGGCCACGATGATCGTGGGCCGAAGATATAGCAATGGCTAGATGATGGCCTTCTCGGTCTGGGGATCGAAGGCGTGCATGTTGTCCATATTCAACACCGCCTCGATCTCATGCCCCACCCGCGCCCTGGTGCGTGGATCCACCCGCGCAATGAACGTCTTCGCGCCCGTCAACAGATAGAGGAAGACCTCGTTGCCCATCAGCTCCGTCACGTCCACCTTGGACTTGATGCGCCCCGCTGCGATGTTAGGCGGGGTGAATTCGGGGTCGTGGATGTCCTCGGGCCGGATGCCGAAGATGACCTCCCGTCCCTTGTAGGCGGCCAGCGCCCCGTACTTGTCCTCCGGCACCTTCAGCCTGAAGGTGCCCCCATCCACGAACAGGTTGCCATCCTCCTCCACCACGGTGGTGTCGAAGAAGTTCATGGCCGGGCTGCCGATGAAGCCCGCCACGAAGAGATTCCCTGGACGCTCGTACAGGTTCTGGGGCGTGTCCACCTGTTGCAGGATGCCATCCTTGAGCACCACGATGCGCGTGCCCATGGTCATGGCCTCCGTCTGATCGTGGGTCACATAGATGAAGGTCGTCCCCAGCCGTTGGTGCAGCTTGCTGATCTCCGCCCGGGCATGAACCCGCAGCTTGGCGTCCAGGTTGGACAGGGGCTCGTCCATCAGGAACACCTGGGGCTCCCGCACGATGGCCCGCCCTACAGCCACCCGCTGCCGCTGCCCGCCCGACAACTGCTTGGGCTTGCGGTCCAGGAGGTCGGCGATGCCCAGGATCTCCGCCGCCTCCTTCACCCGCCGGTCGATCTCCTCCTTGGGCGTCTTGCGCAGCTTGAGGCCGAAGGCCATGTTGTCGTAGACGCTCATGTGGGGATAGAGGGCGTAGGACTGGA
>JBHIEC010000286.1:0-2217 GCA_046760425.1 Anaerolineae bacterium | reverse complement strand
TGGCCGAGGCGGAGGATGGCGCTCTGACGCCGGTCAGCCTGGAGATGGTGGGCAAAGCGCGGGAGCTGGCTGCTGTCCTGGGTGCCTACGTTCAGGCCGTCCTGCCGGGTGAGGGCCTGGAGGGCTTGGCTCAGGAGCTGATCCAGCGTGGGGCCGATAGTGTCCATTTGGCCGACGATCCTCGCCTGGCTGAGTATCATCTGGAAACCTACGCCAAAGTGCTGAGCGACCTTTTTCAGGAACAGAAACCTGAGATCATCCTCTTCGGGGCCACCGAATTGGGCCAGGAGCTGGCCCCCCGCCTGGCGCAACGCCTGGGAACGGGCTTGATCTCCGATTGCCTGGACCTGTTCATTGATGAAACCGAGCGCGTGTTGTTGGCCAAGCACCCAGTCTACGGTGGCGAGTATTTCCACGTCAGTGCCTTCCTGGGAACCAAACCCCAGATGGCGACGGTGTGCCCTGGCGCGTTCCGTCTCCCCTTTGCCGATGAGTACCGCTCCGGCGAGGTGGAGGAGATAGCTGTCAATTTGGAGGGAATCGAGAGCCAAGTCAAGGTGCTGAGCGTATCCGCTGAGGAAGCTCGGCCTCAGGTGCCCTTGTCCAAAGCCAGGGTGATCGTGGCCGGCGGGCGGGGCGTGGGCGACGCGGAGGGCTTCGCCCTGGTCAAGGAGTTGGCGGAGGCCCTGGGCGGCCAGGTGGCCGGCTCACGGGGGGCCCTGGACGAGGGCTGGATAGATAAAGAGCACCTGGTGGGACCGCGTGAAGTCACGGTGAAGCCTGACCTCTACATCGCCTGCGGGATATCCGGAGACGTCTATCACTACTTCGCCATGCAGGAAGCCAAGTTCGTGGTGGCCATCAGCAAAGACCCCGATGCTCCCATCTTCAAGACAGCCGACGTTGGTATTGTAGGCCATCCTAAGGAAATCATCCCCGCGCTGCTGGCGGAGTTGAGAGCGCTGTAAACGGATTCCCGGAGCGGATTGAACGGATACTGATCACTTCCAATCCGTTCAATCTGTTCCCTGAATCCGTTGACAGTACCCTCGCCAGCCATAAGCAGACAACAAAACAGCAAACGGGTAGATGCGCAGACGCTCCATCTGCCCGTTTTTGCTTATCTAGTGGGAATGTGGTATCATATCTGTCACTCCTGGCTGAGAGACAGAGCATGAGAGAAGTCTTCATCGTCGCGGCAGCTCGCACCCCCTTTGGTCGCTTCGGTGGAATCTTGAAGGACCTGACGGCTGTGGAACTGGGCGCGGCGGCCATAGGTGAAGCGGTGCTGCGAGCTAACATCGAAGGGCAAGCCATCAACCGCGTGATCCTGGGCAACTGCGTGGGAGCCGCCACCCTGGGTCAGGTGCCGGCTCGCCAGGCCGCCCTCAAGGCCGAGCTTCCCCACAGCGTCTCCACCATGGCTATCAACACCGCCTGCACCTCGGCCCTCCAGGCGGCCGGCTTGGGCTTCGCTCTGATCCGCCACAGCGAGGCCGAGGTCATTGTCGCCGGCGGGATGGAGAGCATGAGCCAGGTGCCCTACACCCTGCCCCAGGCCCGCTGGGGGTATCGGCTGGGGCATGGGCAGGTAGTGGATGCCCTCACCAACGCCCTCACCTGCCCCATCAGCGGGGTTCACATGGGCGTCTTCGCCAGCCAGGTGGCCCAGGAGTACAGCATCGGACGTGAGGCGCAAGACCGCTGGGCGCTGAGGAGCCAGCAGCGCTACCAGGCAGCCAAGGCAGCGGGGAAGTTCAGCGACGAGATCGTGCCCATCGAGGTCGAGACCCGCAAGGGCAAGGTCGTGGTGAACGAGGACGAGCAGCCCCGCCCCGACACCACCTACGAGAAACTGGCCGCCCTGCCGCCCGCTTTCGAGCCTGAGGGAACGGTGACGGCTGGCAACGCGCCGGGCCTCAACGACGGAGCAGCCGCCCTGGTTCTGATGTCCGGCCAGGCGACCGAAGCGCACGGCCTGGAGCCGCTGGCGCGGGTCGTGGCCACGGCCGCTGCCGCCGCCGCGCCACGACTTATCAACGTGGTGCCCGCCCTGGCAGCCCAAAATGCGCTTCAAAAAGCCAACCTGAGCGTGGGCGACATCGCCCTGTGGGAGATCAACGAGGCCTTCGCCGCCGTCACCCTGACCGCTATCCAGATACTGGGCGTGGACCCGGAACTGGTCAACGTCAACGGGGGCTCGGTAGCCATTGGCCA
>JBHIEC010000285.1:0-2238 GCA_046760425.1 Anaerolineae bacterium | reverse complement strand
CTGACAACGCTGAGCGCCCTCTTCAGTGTTCTCATTTCGACTCAGTGCTTCAGTGGTTCCAGGACCACTGAAACGCTGAGGGCACTGACAACGCTGAGCGCCCTCTTCAGTGTTCTCATTTCGACTCAGTGCTTCAGTGCTTCCAGGACCACTGAAACGCTGAGGGCACTGACAACACTGAGCGCCCTCTTCAGTGTTCTCATTTCGACTCAGTGCTTCAGTGATTCCAATCCGCGCCTCCGCGTTTCCGCGTTCAGATTGGATAGTTCGCGAAAACCTCGGAATCCGCCAGCGGCGACCCGCCTTCGGCGGGATTAAGGGGACGCTCCCTTCGCTCGCGTTTCAGCAACCAGCAACCAGCATCTCAGAAATCAGAACAAAGCGGGGGACGCCACAACCCGAAACCCGCTGAGGTTGCTGGAGTCGCCGGGATAGTCCCCGATGCGACCACCCACGCGGGCACCCTTATGATCGTTGAGCCACGACCCGCCGCGCAAGGCACGGTACCGTTGTTTCTCGTCATACCAGGATGCCATCCACTCCCAGACGTTGCCCCCCAAGTCCCAGACACCGGGCGGGCTCTGCCCGGAGGGATACATCCCCACCGGCGTGGTGCCGCCGATGCCGCCCTCGTAAGTGTTGGCATGGCTCTCGTGCCACTGCGGACCCCAGGGGTAGCGCTCTCCCTTCGCGCCGCCAGCAGCGGCCACCCATTCCTCCTCGGTGGGCAGGCGCACCACGGCAGCGTCCTCGGGCAGATCGGCGATGAGGTCACGATGGGCGGCTTCCAGTTCCTCTCCTGCCCGGTGTCGTTCCAGAAGTTCGCTCAGCCAGGCGCAGTAGGCATTGGCCTCATACCAGGAGACACCCACCACCGGGTAGCCACGGCGAGATTTGCCGAAGCGAGGGTGATCCCAATACTTGGGTTGGTCAGTACCCCTTTCCGGCCAGCGACGCTTACCTTGCTTGCGCCACTCCCAGCCCTGGTCGGACCACCAGCGCCTTCCTCGCTCCTCGTAGCCCCCGGCGGCCATGAAGAGGGCGAACTGGGCGTTGGTCACCGGGTAGCGGGCCACGTAAATTGGAGATTGGAGATTGGGAATTGGGATTCCGACGAAGGCATTGAGGTCTGGGGGCAGCCAGCCCAGGCGGTCGAGGGTCTCGGCGGCGGCGTAGCGGGTGGGGATGGGGATTACTGGTGGCTCGTTAGGAAGACCGTCGGGGGCCAGGTCCTGCATGACAGGGATCAGCTTCTCAACAGTCTCTTCCCAGCAATCGTCGGGCACCAGGCCGCGGCCGATGTCGGCCAGGCAGCGGCCGGCCAGCACCACGTTCTCGCCGCGCTCGTCGGGCTCGGCAGCGATCTGCCGTACCAGGTAGGCCGCCGCCTCGTCCTGGGCCTCGATGATGGCCTTGTAGCCCACCGTAAGCAGGATGACCTCGTGCCACAGCGCGTCGTCCAGGTGGGGACGCAGCACTTTCCAGGTGCTGGTCACTCCTTTCATCTGCCCTTCCAGCACGCAGGCGCGGGCGGCCAGGTACTCCTTGAAGGTAGGATGGAAAAAGCCGAACCAGCCCTCACCTCGCTCCACCAGCAGCCCGGTCTGTCGCTGCCCCAGTTCCAGGAACAGGTCGGCCTCAGTCTCTGCCGCTTCACGGTCGCCCTTGAACTGGCGGGCCAGCAGCTCTACCAGCCGGGCGCGCACGGCGTCGCGCCGGGCGGCTCCGCCCGGACCGGGGGCCTGCTTCTGCAACCACAGGGCAAAGGGAGCCAGCACCTTGATCTCGTTGGCGATCCGCAGCGGTTTCCCCACCGGCCCGGCTTCACTGCGCGTCTCACGCCAGGTCTCCACCAGGGTCTGGATGCACAGGTCATACAATTCCACGCGGTGGTCGGGCAGGCGTGTACCCTTGTAGTGAATCAGGGCGATAATGGTGATGAGCAACGGGTTGCTGGCCAGGCTTTCCACTTTGGGGTCGGCGCGAATCTCGGCCACTAGCGAGGCGGCCTCAGTCCGCCCCCGCTCGACGGCCATCTCTTCCGGCTGGTCTGGGTCGGCCCAGCGCTGGTAGGCAACGCACCATTGCCCGGCGAAACGCTCCATCTCCTCCGGCCCAAGGGCGCTGAGGGTGTAGGCGCGAAAATCGCCGGCCAGCGGGGCCTCGTCGTAGCCCACGATGCGGCTGGTGACGACGACGCGGTTGCCCCGGCGACCGTAACTGTTGGCCCAGGTCTCC
>JBHIEC010000284.1:0-2250 GCA_046760425.1 Anaerolineae bacterium | reverse complement strand
CCGCCGAAACCCGCGCCGGTCAGCCGCGACCCATAGACGCCCTCCACCTGCCGGGCCACCTCCACCATGAGATCCAGCTCGCGGCAACTGACCTCATAGTCCTCTTGCAGGCTGCGATGGGATTCGTTCATCAGGCGGCCGAACTCGGCCAGGTCCCCCCGCCGCAGCGCCTCCACACTGTCCAGCACCCGCTGATTCTCGTGGACGACGTGACGGCAGCGCCGCCTCACAATCTCAGGCAACTCCCCCTGCCGTCGCTCAAAGGCTTCCACGGAGACGTCCCGCAGGGCCTTGACGCCCAGCAGCCGCGCTCCCTCAGCGCACTCCCGCCGCCGGGCATTGTACTCCGAATCTACCAGCCCCCGCCGCACCATGGTATCGCACACGACGATGGCGGCTCCCCCCGTTCCCCCCAACTTTGGGGGGGCTAGGGGGGGCGGCAGCGGCACATGCTCGTAGTCCAGGCTGCGGCAGTCGAGGAGAAGGGCATGATCCCGCCGACCCAGGCAGGCGATGAACTGATCCATGATGCCGCACTGCACGCCCACGAACTCGTTCTCCGCTCGCTGGCATAGGAGGGCCATCTCCGCGTGGTCGAGGGAGAAACCGGAGAGGGTCTGGAAGGTGTAGGCCGTGGCCACCTCCACCGCCGCCGAGGAGGAGAGGCCCGAGCCAATGGGGATGTCGCCCCAGATGCAGGCCTCCAGGCCCACAAGGCGCAGCCCCTGCTCCTGCAGGACCTGGGCCACGCCCCGCTGGTAGTTGCTCCATACCCTCTTCTCGTCATGCTCGATGTGATCCAGAGAGAATGCCGCCCCCTCCTCGAAGTTCAGGGCGTAGAGGCGCACCTCACGATCGTGGCGGGGCGCGGCGGCCATCAGGATACTGCGGTTGATGGCCACGGGCAGGACGAAGCCTTCGTTGTAGTCGGTGTGCTCGCCGATGAGGTTCACCCGGCCCGGGGCGCGGACGACTATCGTCGGTGGGCGCCCGAAGAGAGCCTCGAACCTGTTTTTGACATAAGTCGCCATATCAGGAAGGGAGCTCATCCTTGTCCTCCAGGGGATCCTTTGTCTCGGCCAATTATACCCTTGCTAAGGAGTAGGGGCAAACCAGGCCTTCGCCAATTTGTCAAAAAGGGCGGGAAGAGGTATAATATCTCCAGGTCCGGAGATGGGAGGAATGATCATGGCCAGACAGAAGAGGACGCCTAACCCCAAGGAGACGGCCGGCATTCTGGCTGAGATCATCAAGAATGCCCGCCTGACGTGGCGCCTGCTGCGGGACGGGCGTATCTCGCCCTGGCTGAAAGCCATTCCCTTCGCTACGCTGCTCTACCTCCTCTCGCCCATTGATCTGGCCCCGGATCCCATCCTGGGGCTGGGCCAGTTGGATGACATCGCCATCATCCTCCTGGGCATCAAACTCTTCATTGACCTGTGTCCCGAGGAAATCGTGCGGCAGCACCTGATGGAGATGACCTCGGTGGCGGGCTCCTACAGGGTCGTGACCAGGGAGGAGCCGGCCCAGGAGAGGCCTGGCGGCTACATCGAGATACCCTACGTGGTCAAAGAGGAGGAGGACTCGAACCCTGGGGATTGATGTTCGAGAGAAGCTAACGGGGCTTGGCAGGCGGCCGCCGTCCAGACGACGGTGACCGCCTTTTCACAACTTGACGGAAGCAGAGGAAGCACTTGTCAATTAGGCCGAATGATAGTACAATTATAGGCAATAAGGGTAAATTTATTCTCTCATTTGCCGGAGGAGGCAGACCATGACCAGAGAGGGAATTGACACCAGGACGGTAGCCGTGACGGCCATCATGATCGCCGTGGTGGCCGTGTTCACGCGATTTGTCGTGATCCCCATTGGCACCGGGTTTTTCAACTTCTCCGACGTAGCCATCTACTTCGCCGCCTTCGCCTTCGGGCCCTGGATCGGGTTTGCGGCGGGAGGGGTAGGGGCTGCTCTGGCGGACATCAGCCTGGGTTACAGCCAGTTCGCCCTCCTGACCTTCTTCGCTCATGGCCTAGAGGGCCTGGTGGCCGGTTACCTGGGCCGGGAGGGGAGCCCGATGGCCCGCTTTGTGGGCAAGGGAGATGTCCGTCTGCGGATGCTTCTCGGCTGGCTGGCGGGAACGGTGGTGATGGTGGGACTCTATTTCGTGGGGGAGTATTCCGTTCCGGCCATGTGGGGAGGTCCGCCCCAGGCTCTCACCGAGTGGCCTTTCAACGTGCTGCAGAACGTGGC
>JBHIEC010000283.1:0-2251 GCA_046760425.1 Anaerolineae bacterium | reverse complement strand
TTCCCCGAACCGACCGGTGAAGCTTGCCCCATCCAGCACAAAAACTGGCCCAAAGGTTGCGTCACCACGCTCGCTACCAGCGTCGGTGCACGTATCCGCCACCAACTCGACCGCGAGAGCGAGATCTACAAGGAAATCTACAGGCAGCGCACCGCCACCGAGCGCATCAACTCCCAGGCGGTGGAACTGGGCAGCGAGCGACCCAGGCTGCGCAACGGGCAGGCTATCGCCAACCAGAACTCGCTCATCTATGTGCTGATCAACCTGCGCGCTTTGCAGCGCGTGCGGCGGAAGAAGGCTGAGCGCAATTCCTCAGCCTGATTCGATTGTATAAAGTACGGCGTTGTGCACTCCTCGCGCCCGGCGTAACCACCTCGTAACCACCTTGGTCTGGTGTCACCACCTCGGCGTAACCAGGTTGAAACTGGTTACGCTTTTTCGTAGCTACTCCGTAACCACCTCGTAACCGGCTAAACCTGGTCCGACCCTCTCATTTTTCACTGGTCATTTCCTCCAGGTCAGACTATAATAAACCCGCTATGCGCCCGCTCCATCAGTGCCTGCTGGGTACCGACCTGGCCCGGCTGCGGGTCATCGCCCGCTTCTGGGACGTGGAACTGACGGCCAGCCGCCAGCGGGACGTGGCCGCCCAACTGGCCGAGGCGATGGCCACGCCCGAGGCCACCGTCGCCGCCTGGGACGCGCTTCCCGATGAGCAGCGCCGGGCGCTGGAGGCGCTGCTTGCCGCCGGGGGAAAGATGCCACTGCGGGTCTTCGCCCGCGGGTGGGGGCAGATACGCACGATGGGGCCAGGCCGGCTGGAGCGAGAGCAGCCATGGCAGGAGCCTTTCTCCCCCGCCGAAGGACTCTGGTACAGAGGCTTCATCTCCCGTGTCTTCGAGCAGGGGCCTGAGGGAGCATACGAGGTCGTCTTCGTCCCTCCCGAACTGCGGGCCCACCTGCCAGTTCCTCCCACCCCACCGCCCACCATCGCCCTCGAACCGGCCAGCGAGCCTGCCGTCGTGCGCTCGACTGGCGACGCGCTCCTGCCGCTTCTCGACGACGCCTGCACGCTGTTGGCCTACCTGCAGAACGAACGGTTGCGCCCCGGCCCCAACGGTGGCTGGCCCACTCGCCACGAGGTACGCCTGGTTCAGCGCCTGCTCGACCCTGATCCAGCACGGCTGATCTTCCTGCGCCACCTGGCTCAGCATGTTGGATGGCTGCGCGTGACCGATGCGGGCCGCCTGCGCCCTGATCCCGAGCCTGTAGCCGCCTGGCTCCAATCCCCGTCTGGCCAGCAGCAGCGCGTGCTCGCCGAAGCATGGCAGGACGACCCGACCTGGAACGACCTGTTTCACGTCCCCACCCTCCACCCCGAGGATACCGGGGCCTGGCGCAACGACCCGCTCCTGGCGCGAAAGGCCGTCTTGTGCCATTTGGAAGCAGTCTACCGTGGACCCGTCGCCTGTACTGAGCCTCGTCGAAGTGAACGGTGTGTTCCAGATACGTGGTACGGGCTCGACGACTTCGCCGCTGCTGTCAAGCGAGTAGACCCTGACTTTCAACGGCCTGACGGTGACTACACCACCTGGTACATCCGCGATGCGGCCACCGGCACGTACCTCTCCGGCTTCGAAAGCTGGGAGGCCATCGAAGGAGCGCTCATCCGCTACCTGATCACAGGGCCACTGGCCTGGCTGGGCCTGACTGATCTGGGGGCGTCCACTCCCGACGGCCCACCCACCGCCTTTCGCCTGACGCTAGCGGGGGCAGCCTTCCTCGGCCTGGCCGAACTTCCACCCGAACCGGAGCCCGCGCCACTGGTCCTGCGCTCCGATTTCACCCTGCTCGTACCTCCGGCCCGGCGCTACGAGCGCTTCCAACTGGCCCGTGTTGCCGACTGGGTATCCTCCCCCCTCGCAGGGGGGACTGAGGGGAGTTTCGTCTACCGGCTCACCCCTACCTCGCTGGAGCGCGCGCGGCGGCAGGGCATCCCTGTGACCCGCGTGCTGGAGTTCCTGGGTGAGGTCACCAACGCGCCCGTCCCCCGCTTCGCCGAAGCGGCGCTGACGCGCTGGGAGGCTCGAGGAGCGGAGGTCCGGCTGGAGCGAGCGGTGCTGTTGCGCTTTTCCAGCGAGGAACTGATGGCCCAGGTCACATCCTCCCCATACACCCGCCATCTCATCCACGAACAAGTCGGGCCAACCGCCGCCCTGGTGCGCGAGCGGGACTGGCTTCGCCTCATCTC
>JBHIEC010000282.1:0-2286 GCA_046760425.1 Anaerolineae bacterium | reverse complement strand
TTGGGAGTCTATCTGAACATCGCCCAGATCCTGGTTTCCGTGGCCCTCATTGCCCTCATCCTTCTACAGGCCAAGGGTTCGAGTCTGGGAGGGGTCTTCGGGGGCGATAGCGCCATCTACAAGAGCCGCCGGGGTATGGAGAGGACCCTCTTCAACCTCACCATCGTCTTCTCCGTGCTCTTCCTCCTCATCTCCCTCCTCAGCGTCATCGGCTTCTGAGGGGGCAAGGGACCTCCCGTGTTCCCCATGACGTGATCCGTGCCCTGGGGGAAGGAACTTGATCAAGCATATCCGCTGGCAGGCTGCCATCGCTCTCCTGGGGGTGGTGGTGCTGGGCCTGCTCCTGGGGAATCTGGCCTATACCCGCACCACGGTGATCGTCCCCGACCACGGCGGTACCTACATCGAGGGGTTGGCCGGCAGCCCCACGTACATCAATCCTCTCCTATGGCAGAATGAGACGGAGCGGGACCTGGCCTCCCTCATCTTCGGCGGCCTGACCCGGGGCAACGACGAAGGGGAGATCATCCCCGATCTGGCAGCCCGCTGGGACATCTCCAACGACGGCCTCACCTACACCTTCCACCTGCGTGAAGACCTGCGCTGGCACGATGGCGCCCCTTTCACGGCCGATGACGTGGTCTTTACCCTGAAGACCATGCAGGCCCCGGGCTACGAGGTTCACCCCGACCTGGCCGACCTGTGGCGCAGTGTCATCGTGACAAAGGTTAACCAGTATACCGTCCGCTTCACCCTCAGCGAGCCCTTCGCCCCCTTCCTGGATTACACCACGATAGGGATCCTGCCTGCCCACCTGTTGAAAGATGTGCCTATTGAGGCGCTGGCCGAGGATCCCTTTAACCGCCACCCTGTGGGCACGGGGCCCTTCATGGTCGAGGATAGCAATGCCGCTCACATTCTCCTGAAGGCGAACCCCTACTTCTACGGCCCCAGGCCGTACCTGGACAAGATCGAGTTCAAGTTCTATCCCGACTACCAGAGCCTCTTCAGCGCCCATCAACGGGGTGAGATCCAGGGGCTGAGCCGCGTGCTGACCGAGGACCTGGCCCGGGTGGGGGAAGATGAGGGGTTGATCCTGTACTCGGCCCAACTAGCCGGTTGCACCCTCATCTTCCTGAACCTGGATGAGCTCATCTTCCAGGAGCAGGAGGTGCGCCAGGCTCTGCTGCTGGCCCTGGACCGACAGGGGCTCATTGACGATCTCTTGGGCGGCCAGGGCGTGGTGGCCCATAGTCCCCTCCTGCCCCACTCTTGGGCCTATGACCCCGCCATCAAGCGCTACGCCTACGATCCCCAGGGGGCCCGGGCTCTACTCGATGGCGCCGGCTGGGTGGACGCCGATGAAGACGGCATCCGCGAGAAGGGGAGGCTTAAGCTGGAGTTCACCCTTCTGACCAATGCCGACCCCATCCGGGCGCGAATGATCGAGGCCATCAGCCGGCAGTGGGAGAGGGTGGGTGTGAAGGCCCATACCCAGACGGTGGGCGTGGCCGAATTGCAGGCGGAGTTCCTCCGCCCCCGCCAGTTCCAGGCCGTGCTCTTCGGCTGGAACAGCCTTTCTTTCGACCCTGATCCCTATCCCCTGTGGCACTCCACTCAGGCCCAGGACGAAGGGCAGAACTACGCTGGCTTCGCTAACAGTGAGGCGGACACCATCCTGGAGGAGGCGCGGCGTACCACCGACCAGGCTCTGCGAGCCGAGATGTACCGACGGTTCCAGGAAATCTTCGCTGAGGAGGTGCCCTCCCTGCTGCTGTACCATCCTATCTACCACTACGCCGTAGACGAGAGGGTCAGGGACGTTCAGCTAGGGCGCGTGATCATCGCCCCCAGCGACCGTTTTCGCAACATCGCCCGCTGGTACATCAAGACCAAGAGGGTGATCCTGACCGAGGCCAGCCAGGGGGGTTGACAAATTCAGCGATTCGTGGTAAAGTATTAAAGAGTCATCAACGTGTGCCGAGGTGGCGGAATAGGCAGACGCGCTGCGTTCAGGGCGCAGTGGGCTTATGCCCGTAAGGGTTCGACTCCCTTCCTCGGCATGTAAAGCGGGCTTTGGCGCTGATGGCCAAAGCCCGTGTCGCATAGGGCCATTTAACCATAGCCGCAGAAAGTGTTATACTACTAACGAGTTCACTGTAAAGGAAGGGGGGACCCTTTGGCCAAGAAGAAGCGCAGTTCAGGCATATCCCTGTCATCTCAGGTCCTGGTCATCGTCGGCCTGATCCTCATCCTCTACTTCCTCGCCGACCTGAGTCGGATGGT
>JBHIEC010000281.1:0-2298 GCA_046760425.1 Anaerolineae bacterium | reverse complement strand
TGAAGCAGCATCAACGGATGGTGGTCCTGGGGGACCCGGGGTCGGGCAAGTCTACCCTGGTGAAGTATCTGGCCCTGACCTTCGCCCGCGGTCCAGAGGCGGTGCAGGAGAGGCTTCATTTGGAGGAGGACATCTTGCCTGTCCTCCTCCCCCTTTCGGCCTACGCTCTGGCTCGCCAGAGGCGGCCTGGCCTGACCCTGACCGATTTCCTGCCCGCCCACTTCGCCGAACGGGGTCTGCCCGATCTGTCCTCTTTGCTCTTCCGGGAACTGGAGGCAGGAAAGGCTCTGATCCTGTTCGATGGGCTGGATGAAGTACTGTTGCTTGACGAGCGCAAGGCTGTGGGGGAGGAGGTGATAGCCTTCCTCCACCGCTACCCCGGCAACCGGGCGGTGGTCACCTCGCGCATTGCGGGCTACTCGGCCGCACCCCTGCAGGATGACTTTACCCACTTCACCATCCTTCCCTTCGGTTCCGAGGAGATCGAGTGGTTCGCTACCCAATGGTGCCGGGCTTACGAGAGGATAGGAGTAGAGCCCAGCGGTATGGCTGAGGCCGACCAGCGAGCGGAGGAGCGGGCGGCCCACCTGGTGAAGGCCATCCGCTCCGCTCCCGGCGTCCAGCGCCTGGCGGCCAACCCTCTGCTTCTGACCATCCTGGCCTTGATCTTCTACCAGGGCACCCGTCTCCCCCAGCGCCGGGTGGAACTCTACCGGCTGTCGGTAGAGGCCCTGGCCCAGACCTGGAACCTGGCCCGCAGCCTCTCCGGGCGGCCCATTGACCTGCAACTACGTGGGCGACCCCTGGACTCCCGCTACGTGGTCAACCTGTTGGCCCCTATCGCCCTGTGGGTGCACGAGACCAGGCCCGGTGGTCTGGTGGAGCGGGCCGAACTGGAGGAGCGTCTGGCCCATCTCTTTATGGAGCAGGAGGGGGTGAGTCGGGAGGAGGCCACGAGGTTAGCCACGGATTTCACCGACCTGATCCGGGAGCAGAGCGGGCTCCTGGTGGAACGGGGGTTAGGGCTCTACGGCTTCATGCACCTCACCTTCGAGGAGTACCTGGCGGCCAGGGCCATCGCCGACCTGGTCGAGGAGCCGGAGGAGCTGATCGGGGAACACCTGTACGACCCCGGCTGGAAGGAGGTCATCCTGCTGGCGGTGGGGGCCTCCCCGCGGCGGGAGGCCACGCGTCTGGTGCAGTCCATCCTGAAGGCCCCGGCCGAGGGTGAGGAACGGGGCAAGAACATCGTTCTGGCCGGCCAGTGCCTGGTGGACGTGGGCCGGGACGGGGTCACGGGGCGGCTGTGGGAGCGGGTGGTGGATGAACTGGTGGGGGTGATGCAAGACAGTTCTATCATGCCCCGCACCCGTGCCGAGGCCGGACTGTTGCTGGGAGAGCTGAATTGGCTGCCTGAGGACCTGGATGCCTGGTGCAAGATTCCGGCCGGCAGAGTGACGATTGAGGGTAAAACGAAAGAGGTAGAAACTTTTTGGATTGCCAAATACCCGGTGACCAACAGCCAATTCGCCCGCTTTGTCGAAGCCGGTGGATACAGCCAGGAGCGGTACTGGTCGAGAGAGGGGTGGCATTGGCATCGTGGGGCTCAGGCGGTGCGGCCGAGGTACTGGGACGACGCTCGCTTCAACAACCCCTTGCAGCCGGTGGTGGGCGTGTCTTGGTATGAGGCTGAGGCATATTGCCACTGGTTGACGGAGAGGTTGGGCGAAGCAGGTAAGCTGGCCGAAGGGGGGAAGGTGCGTTTGCCCACCGAAGAGGAATGGCTGTTGGCCGCGCAGGGGCATGAGAGCCGGAAGTACCCCTGGGGTGAGCGATTCGACCCGGCTTTGGGCAACACTGCTGAGAGCAAGTTGGGTCAAACTACGCCAGTCTGCATGTACCCCGACGGGCTCAGCCCCTATGGTGTCTGGGACATGGCCGGGAACGTCTGGGAGTGGACTGGTTCCTGGTACGACGAAGAGACGAAAGAGGCCCCGGTGCTGCGTGGGGGCTCGTGGGGCAGCACTCGGGATTACGCGCGCTGCGCCTACCGCTTCTGGTTCAATCCCGGCTACTGGGACTACAGCTTCGGGTTTCGTTGCGCCAGGAGCTTCTCCTCAAAATAGCTCCTCTGTTCCCTGTCTTCTGTCCCCTGTAGGGGGGCTTTGTCCTGAGCGCAGCCGAAGGGTCTGGGGGGACATACGTCCCCCCAGTCGCGGGCGGAGGATAAGGGATAGACGTCGGAGTGGAGCCTTTAGGCGGTCAGACGCCGGAGTGGAGCCTTTAGGCGGTCAGACG
>JBHIEC010000280.1:0-2346 GCA_046760425.1 Anaerolineae bacterium | reverse complement strand
GGATTTCCCCAGGGTTGACCCAGATCTTGTCCTCCAGATCGAGGTGATCCAACATCACTCCCGTGCTCAGGACGGCGATGGTCACGTGCTCACCGCCGGTGGTGATGCCCCAGGCTTCAGAGGCCCGGATCTTCCTCAGAGCCCATTGGTAGAATGGCTTGCCAACGTAGAGTGGGTCGTCAGGGATGATGGTGGGCAGGGGTGTGGGGGTCAGCGTCGGCTCGGGCGTAGGTGTCTGGGTGGGGGTGGCCGTCAGCGTAGGTGTCTCGGTCGGAGTGGGCATGATGGTCTCTGTCGGCGTCGCCGTGGCCGTGGGAATGATAGGCTGAGTAGGAGTTAGGGTCGGGGTTGGGGTGAGGGTCTCTGTGACCGTTATCGTCGGCGTAGGTGTAAGGGTCTCCGTTGGCGTGGCTGTGGTCGTTAGCGTGATGGTCCCAGTGTGGGTTGCCATCGGCGAGGTCGTTGGCGTGATGGTCTCAGCGGGAGTCACTGCCGGCGAGGCCGTGGGTGTCGGGGCTTCAGTGGGGGGCTCCGTGGGCGTGGCTGTGTCCGTTGGCGCGACGGTCCCGGTGGGGGTCGCCGCTGGCGAGGCCGTGGAGGTGGCGGTCTCGATCACCAAGACAGGACTCATCCCTTGAGGTGTCGGCCATGGTTTCCAATGCTGGACAAGCGGCTCGTGGACCAGATAGTTGAGCTCGGCGTACTGCACAGCGGGATTGGCCCGCAGGGCCTCCACCATGGCCAACTCCTCCCCCCTGGGCACGGTCAGAACATAGACGTCGAGGCCTGGGATGCGATCCTCCACGCGTAAGTTGCCCGTGGCCAGAATCGAGGTCAGGGCATTGGGCATCTCTGTCTTGAGCTTGACCAGGACCTGGCCAGGCTGGAAGTCTATGTCTGGCACAGGGGTGCTCCAGGGATGGATGGTGGCCTGAGGTGAGGGGGATGCAGTGGCTAAGATGGGGATGAGCAGCAAGGGGGCCAGGAGCAAGAACCCGGGCAGTCTTTTGCTGGCTCTCATCATCGATCACCTCTGCAGGGCATGAGCAGGGCCTCACGGGTTACCGTGATCTTTTGTGATCAGCGGCAGATAAAGCCTCTTGGCCTGGGAAACGTAAGAGAAGGTGACAGGAACCAGCCTGGGATTAATGTTTGCATCGACGAGAGGCATGGTGCTGTTGAGGGTGAGGGTGGTGGTGTAGGTGCCGTGCGTGTCGGGCAGCCCGATGACATCAGCACAAACCTCGATCCAGGAGGGTGTATAGCCGGAATCACTCTCGCCGATGGGCCCCAGGACATAAAGCCAGGGAACCGACGAGGGGGCGGTCCAGGTCCAGTGGCTGGTGTTAGGATTGGTGACCCGCCGACATTGCGAGCCGATATAGCCCTCATCATCACACAGGAAGCTGAGACTGGTCGGGGTCACCCGCAGGTCGTGGTGCGTCTCCAATAGAGCAGCAGGGGCGTCAATCCGCCCGTCTCCATAGTAGTCGTCCCTGCCCGACGGCCCCAGATCAACGGCTGAGCGTCTGATGATCGTCTCAATCTGAAGCGGGGTCAAATCGGGATTGACGGACAAAACCAGCGCTGCCAACCCTGCTACATAAGCCGCCGCACGGGATGTGCCATGCAGGCCATAGTAATCCTTGGGCGAACATGCGGTGCCATAAATGTACCACCCTGGGGCCGCTACATCAATGTAAGGACCATGTTCCGAAAACCAGGCCCGTTCATCGTATTCATCAGTAGCTGCCACGGCCACCACGTGAGGGCCATACGCAGCAGGATATGTCACAGGATTGTCATCAGGACAACGACCCCATTTTTGACCACAGTCGCCTGCCGGTGCGACGAGGAATGAGCCCCTGGAGTAAGCATAGTCTATCGCCTCACGGAGCTCTTCGGAATAATCGAAGCCGTAAAAGCCCATGAGGATGATCTGTGCCCCATTATCAGCGGCATATCTGATGCCCTGGCTGATGGGGGGCCAATAGCCGGCAGCGTGGTTATCCAGAACCTTGACCGGCATAATCCTGGCCCCCCAGGAGACGCCGGCCATACCCATACCATTGTTGGTGGTGGCCTCTGCGGCAGCGATGCCAGCCAGTTGGGTGCCGAGGCCATAATATGGATCGGCACAGTTATCATCAGATGGATCGTTGTCATTGTTGACGAAGTTCCATCCGTGCACGTCATCCACATACCCATTTCCGTCGTCATCAATGCCGTTCTCCGGGATTTCCCTGGGGTTGGTCCAGATCTTGTCCTCCAGATCGAGGTGATCCAACATCACCCCTGTGCTCAGGACGGCGATAGTCACGTGCTCACCGCCAGTGGTGATGCCCC
>JBHIEC010000279.1:0-2376 GCA_046760425.1 Anaerolineae bacterium | reverse complement strand
CAGACCCGGGCTTCTCGCCCGTTTCTTCAGAGGCGCCAGATGGTACGGGGCTGAGTGGTACATCACCGTGGCCGGGGCGCTTATCCTGATCGCCGTCGTCGTGGTCACCCTGCTAGCCCCCCGCATAGCCCCTTACGACCCCATCAAATTCGTGGGCAAACCCTTCACCAGCCCTAACGCCCACTTCCCCATGGGCACCGACAACCTGGGCCGCGACGTCTTCAGCCGGGTGGTATACGGAGCCCGAGTGGTGTTGACCATCGCCTTGATCTCCTCGGTCTTCTCAGCATTGGTGGGCGTGCCCCTCGGTCTCCTCTCCGGCTTTGTCGGTGGCAAGGCCGACAGGGTCCTCTCGCTGATCATGGATAGCATCTATTCCTTTCCAGGGCTCATCCTGGCCATCGCCATGGCCGCCATGCTGGGGCCTGGGATCATCAACATCTCCATCGCCATCGCCGTGGTCTACATCCCCACTTATTTCAGGATGGTCAGGGGACAGACCCTTTCGGTGAAAGAGGAGCTCTACGTAGAGGCCGCCAGAAGCCTGGGGGCCCGTGCGGCCACCATACTACGCCTGTACGTTTTCCCCAACGTGATCCCCTCCGTGGTGGTCGTCTTCTCCCTTAACATCGCCGACGCCATCCTCACCGAAGCGGGCCTGAGCTTCCTCGGCCTTGGCTTGCCCCCGCCCACCCCGGATTGGGGCTTCGATCTCAGCGCGGGCAAAGCCTACCTGCCGGGGGGCTACTGGTGGATCATCACTTTCCCGGGCATGATGATCGCCCTGGTGGCCCTGGGCTTCAGCATGCTGGGCGAGGGCCTGAACGAGATTCTGAACCCCCGCCTGACGGAGGCATAAGGTAACAAATCCCGATGACCAATGACCAAATCCCGAATATGACGGAAACGTTGCTGCAGATCAGAGATTTAGAGGTTCACTACGCCACCCGAATGGGGTTAGTGCAAGCCGTGGATCGAGTCAGCCTGGATGTGCGCCGTGGTGAGGTGCTGGGGTTGGTGGGCGAGTCGGGCTGTGGCAAGTCAACGCTGGGGATGGCCCTGCTCCGGCTGGTGCCGCCTCCGGGCAGGATCGTGGGCGGGCGGATCTTCTTCAACGGCCGGGACCTTCTGGCGCTGAGCGAGGCGGAGATGCGCGACCTGCGGGGGCGCCACATCTCTATGATCTTTCAGGACCCCATGACCTCCCTCAACCCGGTGCAGCGCATTGACGACCACATCATCGAGGCCATCCAGGCCCACGAGAAGGGGGTGAGCCGGCGAGCCGCCCGGGAGCGGGCCGCCGAGCTGGTGGACAAGCTGGGCATCGTCTCGGATCGGCTCACCGATTACCCCCACCAGCTCAGCGGTGGCATGCGGCAGCGGATCATGATCGGCTTGGCCCTGGCCCTTAACGCCGACCTGATCATCGCCGACGAACCGACCACCTCCCTGGATGTCATCGTCGAGGCCCAGATCCTCGACCTGCTCAAAGAGCTGCGGCAAGCCTATAACCTGACCCTGATCCTCATCACCCACAATCTGGGCGTCGTGGCCGAGTTGGCCGACCGGGTGGCGGTGATGTACGCGGCCAAGATCGTGGAGGTGGCCGATGCCATCCCCCTCTACGAGGAGCCCCTGCATCCCTATACCCAGGGCCTCCTGAAGTCCATTCCCAACATCAGCCTGGTCCAGCAGGAGCTAGAGACCATGCCGGGCTCCCCACCGGACCTGATAAGTCCTCCGTCCGGTTGCCGTTTCCACCCTCGCTGTCCCCATGTCATGGACGTGTGCTCTCAGAAGGAGCCACCGATGAAAGAGATCAGGCCCGGCCGTTGGGCGGCCTGTTGGTTATATTAATTCGCTTCAGGGTAGGGCAAACAGCACTTCACAGACCCCGGGAAGTTAGTCGCCCTTGCGCTACAGGGGGTGTAGGAACCGAGTAGGGCAGCACCCGTCACGGGCCAGGAGGTGTGACAGATGAAGCATCTCTCAGTTTTCGTAACGCTCGCTTGCTTGCTGCTGATCGTCGGGGCTGTTATTCTGACACCTGACGCAGAGACGGCGGTTCAAGCCGCACAACCAGCCGATACGCCAACACCTGAACCAACAGATATCCCTTACACCTCTTACTCTGGATATTACCGAATACGGTGCTGGCCAGGCTGCCACACCAAGGACATACCTGAATCCATAAAGCCTCGTCCCACGCCAACCCCCGAGCCTACGGAGGTCCCTTATACCCTTTATTCTGGATATTACCGAATACGGTGCTGGCCAGGCTGTCATACCAAGGACATACCTGAATCCATAAGGAAGCCTTAGGCTGTTTTCGCCACCCCAGCAAATTGGGTCCTCCATGCCCAGACGCCGCAACTT
>JBHIEC010000278.1:0-2382 GCA_046760425.1 Anaerolineae bacterium | reverse complement strand
TCAGCCTGGTGGATTGCATCAGCTTTGAGGTGATGCGACAACTGGGGATAAAGACAGCCTTCGCCTTCGACCCCCACTTTGTAGAACAGGGGTTTGAGTGTATCCCCAAAGAATGAGCGGGTGCCGTCCGGATTACCAGGCATCATCACGGTTTACTTCCCCATACCGGTTGACCCTCTGGCCCCACAACCAGAGCAGCCCTATCCCCAAAACCGTCGCTCCCAGGCCGAGCAGTCCGCCCTCCGGCCCGAAAGCGCCACCGGTGATCAGCTCCGGCCCCGCCACCTCCGTCTGGAGCAGCCGGAAGCTGGGAACTCCCCCGCTGACGGGGAAGCCGAAGACAGGGCCCTGGAAGAAGTTCCAGGAGAAATGCAGGGCGATGGGCAACCAGAGGGAGCGGGTGACGAGATACCCGACGGCCAGGAAGACTCCGGCCAGGACGAGGCTGACGGTGGAAAGGATGTCGGCGTAGGGGTTGGCCAGATGCGTCAGCCCGAAGAGGATGGAGGAAACGGCAACCGCCACCGGCATCCCCCAATCCTCGGCCAGGTTCTGCAGGATGTAGCCCCGACTTATCAACTCCTCGTTGACAGCCACCACCACGTGACCGATGAAGACCGCACCCAGCGACGAGAGCACGGTCATGAGGGCGGCATTCTGCCAGCCAAAGCCCCCGATTTCGAGCCAGCCCCCGGCCAACTCTACCGCGAAGATGAGGACCATGAGCAACGCCCCCAGCCCTACCCCTGCAGCCAGCTCCACCAGCCACCCTGGACGGCGACGTAGGCCCAGGTCCCGCAAGGCGCGCCGGTCGAGGAAACGCCTGGCCAGGCAGGTGGCCGCCAGGACGGCTGCCAGATAGGTGAGCAGCCCCGGCAGCTTGACGGACTGTGGCGGTAGCCCCAGGAAGATCGAAAACACCATCAACGGCAGGTTGAAAAGCACGATCATCGTCAGGAGAAGAGGGATGTAGGCCACCACGCGCCAGGTTGGGCGCAGCCGCCCCTCTTTGATGAAAATCTTGCTCCAAATGTTTGCACCTTTCATCGCTCACATCTCCTCTGAGCTCCTCGCCAGCTTGTGCCCCACGTCGGCCGGGTCGGCCATGGCCTGCGGCGGTACCCCCAGTGGGGCGGCCGATTATGAACCGGCAGAGACTTTCGAAAACTTAGAGCTCCAGGAAGCGATCCGAGTGACCGCTCGCTCCAAGATGCGCCCGCAGGGGTCCACGATGGCTGTAGTGCTTGGCTGCCACGGCCGGCCAATCGAACGAGGGCACAGCGATGAGTTGCGCTCCCTTGCGGGCTACCCTGCGGGCCGTGTCGGTGAAGTCCAGTATGTGGTGAGCAAAAGCACCAATGGCGCCGCCAGCAATGCTTTCTGCATCGTTCATCACCCTCCCTGAGTGTTAAGGTCTCGCTCCCCTGCTCACCGCCCCCTCCCCAGAAGCCAGGCGATGATGAGCCCGTGCACGATGGAATCCGCCGTAATCTCCAACCCGTGCACCAGGCGCATGGTGAGCGGGAGCCAACCGGCCTGCAGCATAGGCGTCACCGCACCCAGCACGGCGATGGTCATCCCCAGCCAGAAGGCCAGCGACCGGCGGGGACGGCGCAGCACGGCGATCAGTGGGAACACCGTCAGGACGAAGAGCAGGCCACGGCCCACCTCCAGGGGCAGGATCACCTCGAAGCCGGGCAGCGCCAGGCTCAGGCCCAGAGCCGGGTCCTCGTAGTAGGGCCGGACGAGGGGGTAGATGAGCATACCGAAGAAGAAGTAGGTGGGCACGTAGAGCAACCCGGCCAGGCCGAACCGCCAGGCCCACGATGTCCACCGTCGCTGGCTGAGGGTCTCCTGCAGCGCCGTCAGCAGCCCCCGTTCCACGGACGCCGGCCGAAAGAGCAGAGCCAGGGGCACGGCCAGCCCGACGTGGCCGATGGCCGACGTCACCAGGCCGTAGAGCTGCTCGGCGGCAGGGATGGTGGTGAAGAAGAGGGCCTCGATCACGTTGATCAGGCTGTTCAACACGAAGATCACCACGAACAACAGGCCGGCACGTTCGGCGGTGGGCAGGGTCAGCCGGGTCGAGAGCGGCCCCAGCGTCAGACCGATGACCACGCCGGCCAGGAAGGTGGTCACCAAAGCCTGCGTCGGGTCCATCCTGCTGGCCATTGCCGGTAGGGGCAGCCCTATGACTCGGGCGACCATCCCCCCGACCATCGTGGCCAGGGTGAACCCCAGGCCAATCACCAGGCTGCGCCACAAAACCCCAAGCGCATTGCGCACACGAATCTGAGCGGTAGTCTTTTCAATCATGCTTTCCTCCTTCCTTGATGTTACCTGCCGGAAGCGGCGCTAAAGAGCGCCCACTCCTCGCTTTTC
>JBHIEC010000277.1:0-2391 GCA_046760425.1 Anaerolineae bacterium | reverse complement strand
TGTCAGAGGCAAGCCCTTGCGAAGGTTTGATAGCAGCTTTCGGGCCAAGAGTGCCTTGACCTCCGCGAGTCGCCCCATTGCCGCCAGGACTATTCGCAACCTTCGCAAGGGTCCTCGTTACCCGTTATTCTCTACCGATATGGCACTGCCACGTCGCCGATGAACTCGCGGGCGATGATGAGCTTCTGGATGTGGTAGCCCCCCTCGGCCCCGACGACGTAGGACATGACCCCGCGCAAGCCACGGCCTAGTGGGCAATCCTTGGTGTAGCCAAACGCCCCCAGGTGCGTCATGCAGCGCTGGGCGATCGCCGCCGCCAGCTTGGGTGCCGTCATCTTGCAGATGGATACCAGCCGGCTGAGCTCGCGTTGGGTGATAAAGCCGGGCTCTTTGTAGCAGGTGTCGGCGGCCCAGGCCGTGTACTGGAGGAATAGCTTCAATTGCTCCAGCCGGGCATGGTCCTCAGCGATCTCGAAGGAGATGCCCTCGAACTTGGCTATCGGCCGGCCGAAGAGCACCCGCTGCGTCACGTAATCGCGGGAGATCTCCAGTGCCTTCTCCGCCATGCCGACACAGGCGGCCGACACCAGGATGCGAGCCAGGTTGAAGCCCTCCATGTTGAGGTAGAAGCCGCGATTGACCTCGCCCAGCACGTAGTACTCCGGAACCTCCACGTCCTTGTAGACAAAGCCGCCGGTCGAGAGGCCCATTCGTCCGATGTCCTCGTACACGCTGTAAGAGATGCCGGGCAGATTGGCCGGGATAAATATGAAGGTGAACCCCCGGTGACCGGCCTCAGGATCGGTGCGGATGAGGGTGATGTGGCCGCCCTCGCGCTGCTCGGTGGCTTCCAGGACGCCGCTGATGTAGGCCTTCTCGCCGTTGACGATGAACTTGCCGTCCTTGTACACGCCACTGGTCTGGATATTGGCGATGTCGGAGCCGCCGGCCGGCTCGGTGGTGTTGATGCCAGCGAAATATTCGCCCGCCGCGATCCTGGTGAGCACCTCTTCCTTCAGTTGCTCGGTGCCGTACTTGGCGATGAGGAAACCCCAGCCCAGGCACAGCAGGGTGTAAACGGGCAGGGCCATGCTCATCTCGGCGCGGGCGATCTCATGCACGGCGATGCTGGCGTAGGTCATCTCCTCGCCCTCAGGGGCCGAGCCGCCGTACTTTTCGGGGATAGTAACCCCAAAGACGCCCAGGTCAGCCAGGCCCTGAATGATCTCATCGGGGATGCCCGCTTCTTTGTCGTCAATCTCCCGCGAGCGAGGCTCTACGTACTCCTCGCAGTACTCGCGAACCATTCGTTTGAACAGTTCCTGTTCTGCACTTAATCGAAACTCCATTGATATTCCTCCTTAACTTGATTTTGGATGTGGGATGTTGAGCTAGTTCTCTGGGGCAGAATTCAATCAGTGCCTCCTTTCTCAGTCAGGGCGTAGAGCAGATGAAACGTGCCCTCGATCCCCCGTTCTGTCATCAGGTCCCCCAGCATGGTCATAAACTGCCGTACCAACTCTCCCCGTTGCTGGGCCGACAACTGCTGCCGCAGCATCACCGGGAAGGGCCCCATATCCAGGTTGAAGGCCCAGACCTGCTCAGAGCTCTCAAACCAAACCTCGTCCGTCTCCTCGATCAGTTCCACGGCAGTGAATCCAGCCTGGTGTAACAGTGTCCGCAGTGCGGCTGGTTTGAAGACGATGGGGTTGGTCAACAGCGGTTTGAGCCCGAATTCCCGAAATAGACCCCGTTGAAGCGAGGCAATGGGGCTGAAGTAGCCCGGCCCCCAGTTGGAGAGGCCCAACCGGCCTCCTGGCTTCAACACTCGCCACATCTCGGCCAGCGCCCGGCCCATATCTGGGAACTGGAAGAGGGAGAAGGCGCAGGTCACGGTATCGAAGGAGGCATCGGGGAAGCCCAATTGCTCCGCGTCCATTCGGCAGAAGGTGACGTTGGTCGCTCCCTGCTCCCGCGCCGCCTGTCTTGCCAGGGACATCATGGCGGCGGCAATATCGCTGCCTATCACCCGTCCCCCGGAGCCGACCCACGCGGCTGCCCGCAACGCAACCTCGCCGGTTCCAGCCCCGACGTCGAGCAACGTGCTCCCCAGCGGCGGACGAAGCAGGTCCAACAGCCGTCCGGCAAACCGCCCAAAGATGCCCAGCCGGTCTTTGGCGTACTCGGCCGCCACTTCTTCCCACCCCTGGCAAATCAACCAGCGGGCCTCGGTCAAGTCATCTCTCAGGTCAGCACTCTTCTGAGCCTGGATCTTCTCGCTACCTCCTCAAACCATTGCGGGAGACAAGTATAATACGACAATATCCAAATGTCAAGTGAAGTGGCCCTAAATTCGTTGTCGAATTGACGCCCATGACTTTATGTGCTATG
>JBHIEC010000276.1:0-2398 GCA_046760425.1 Anaerolineae bacterium | reverse complement strand
GCCACCGTTATCAGGGCCGAGGGTATCGGATCTCAGATGCGGCGACGCATGAGAGATCCCGTACCTGCTATGAGTGAGGCTGGCTTGCCTTCGTTTTCCGCCGTCACGGCGGATTTTTGTTTCGGGCAAGGGCCTAAGAGGGGTGGCACCACGGGCTTTTAACATCGAGCGCTCGTCCCCAAGGGGGATGGGCGCTTTTGCGTTAAGCGAGGACGATAATGGAAATGGCGAACAGAAAGCGTATCTTGACCGGAGACAGGCCGACGGGCAGGCTGCACCTGGGACACTACGTGGGCAGCCTGCGCAACCGGGTGCGGCTGCAGGACGAGTACGAGTGTTTCTTTATCATCGCCGATCTGCACACCCTGACCACCCGGCCGGAGAAAGAGCACATTGACCAGATCCCCCGGAACATCCGCGAGATCGTGCTGGACTACCTGGCGGTGGGCATTGATCCTAAGCGGAGCACCATCTTCGTCCAGTCGGCCATCCCCGAGACCTACGAGCTCAATCTCATCTTCGAGATGCTGGTGACGCTGCCGCGCCTGGCGCGTCTGCCCAGCATCAAGGATATGGCCCGTGCCGCTCACATGGACGACGAAACGGTGCCCTTCGGGCTGGTGGGCTACCCGGTGTTGCAGGCAGCCGACATCCTGCTGCCCCGCGCCCACCTGGTGCCGGTGGGCAAGGACAACCAGGCCCACGTGGAGGTCACCCGCGAGATCGCCCGGCGCTTCAATCGGCTGTACGGCGAGGTCTTCCCCATCCCGCAGGCCCTCATCGGTGATGTGCCCACTCTGGTGGGCATTGATGGCCGGGCCCGCATGAGCAAGTCGCTGGGCAACGCCATCTTCCTGGCCGATGACGAGGAGACGGTCACTCAAAAGGTCTTCAGCATGTACACCGACCCCCAGCGAGTGCGGGCTGACATTCCGGGCACCGTGGAGGGCAACCCGGTCTTCATCTACCACGACGCCTTCAACCCGGACCTGGAGGAGGTCAACGACCTAAAGGAGCGGTATCGAAAGGGCAAGGTGGGCGACGTGGAGGTCAAAGCCAAGCTGGCCCGGGCCCTCAATGCCTTCCTGGAGCCCATCCGCGAGCGCCGGGCCCGCTACGCGTCCCGACCTGGCCTGGTGGAGGAGATCCTGGATGCAGGCATCCGCCGCATGAGGGTCGAGGCGGCCGAGACCATGGCCCTGGTGCGGGAGGCCATGGGCCTGACCTATACTCGCCGATTAGAGAAAGGGGGGATGGCTATAGTGGCGTAATCTCTTGGAGACCATTTCATGCGAAACCACAACGGAGGTAGTCTCCCGGTTGCGTGTTGATGGCCGAAAAGGGGGCGGCGGATAAATCACGCCGCCTGGGAAAAACACGCCCAGGCACCGTCATTTATGCGGTGCCGCTACGCCAGCACCCCCTCACAGCGCCACCAACTCGATAGGGGGAGACCACCCACAACGCACAAAGGAGGCAGTAAAAATGGAAGAGACCAAAATCATGCTGAGCGAGGCGGATATCCCCAAGCAGTGGTACAACATCCAGGCCGACCTGCCGGAGCCCCTGCCGCCGGTCCTGAATCCAAGGACGTTCCAGCCCCTTGGACCGGATGACCTGGTTCCTGTCTTCCCCATGGCGCTGATCGCGCAGGAGGTGAGCCAGGAGCGCTGGATTGATATCCCTGAGCCCGTCCGAGAGGTGTACAAACTCTGGCGTCCTACGCCTCTGATCCGCGCCAGGCGCTGGGAGAAGGCCCTGGACACTCCGGCCAAGATCTACTACAAGTGGGAGGGGGTGAGCCCGCCGGGCAGCCACAAGCCCAACACGGCTGTGGCCCAGGCCTTCTACAACAAGGAGGAGGGGCAGACGCGCCTGACCACGGAGACGGGGGCCGGGCAGTGGGGCAGCGCCCTGGCCTTCGGCTGCAACCTCTTCGGCCTGGAGTGCAAGGTCTACATGGTCAGGATCAGCTACGAGCAGAAACCCTACCGCAAGAGCATGATGCAGGCCTGGGGCGCCCAGGTGGTGCCCAGCCCCAGTCAGGACACCAAGGCCGGAAGAGCCATTCTGGAAAAGGACCCCGATTCGACGGGCAGCCTGGGCATTGCCATCAGCGAGGCAGTAGAGGACGCCGTCACCCACGAGGGTACCAAGTACTCCCTGGGCAGCGTCGTGAACCACGTGCTCATGCACCAGACGGTCATCGGGCTGGAGACCAAGAAGCAGTTCGAGCTGATAGACGAGTATCCGGACATCATGATCGGCTGCATCGGCGGTGGCTCCAGCTTCGCTGGCTTCACGCTGCCCTTCGTCCGCGACCGCATCGTGGAGGGGCAGGACATCCGCTTCATCGCCGTGGAGCCCACAGCCTGCCCCAGCGTGACCAAGGGCCTCT
>JBHIEC010000275.1:0-2411 GCA_046760425.1 Anaerolineae bacterium | reverse complement strand
CCCTTGAGCTCGCTCTTCTGCGTTTATCCTCCCCTCAAACTCCTTTAGCGCCGCCTGTAGCTTCTCCTGGCGCACGGCCATGGTGAGATCCCCTCGCGTGCGCTCCACCACCCCCCGCACCATGTCGGTGGTGCGCCGCAGCCGCCCTGTGATGGCGTCGGGATAATCCACGGTGACCAGCAGCCCGTAGATCTCGTCCATGGCCGCCAGGATGCGCTCGCCCCGCTCCACCCATCCACGGCGGATGAGGTCCAGGACGTGGCGCCGCATCTCCCCCGCCGCCTCGCCCAGGCCGTTGAGGTAGGCGGCATACTCCACCTCCAGGTCGTCGGGATCGGGCAGGGGCTGGCCCGTGATCAAGGCGTAGGTGATGTGGGCCTCGGCGAACTCCTTCAGGGCATCCTGGATGTAGCCGGCGAAGTAGATGTCGGGATGGTCCCGGGTCTCCCGCCGGATGGCGGCGACGATGGCTCCCGCTTCGGCCAGGAGGGCCTTCGCCTCCTCCCACTCCTCCCGATGGGTGGCCCGGATGGCCTTGGCGGACCGCTGGACGAGGCGACGGGACATGGTCAGGGCCGCCTCCCGCACCGCGTTCTTGGCCTCCAGGTTCTCCAGAACTTTTCTGGCAATGGTGTCCAGCTCGTCCAATGCGCCCTCCTTTAGCCAAAAGGGCAGAGGAATCGCTCTCCGCCCTTTATGGTTATATTACGGGCATCTGGCCTCTCAGTCCGCGATTTTCTTCACTCCCTGAGCACCTCCAGTTGCCCATTCCTGACCAACGCCATGAACCTTTCACCTTCGACAGGATGGGGATAACCCTTTTCGCAGCGGGTTGCAACCTGAAGATCAACCCCTCACCGCCGTCTCCCAGCGCACCTCCAGCACCCGCTCCTTGCCCTTCTCCCGGGCCAGGGTCTGTCGCAAGGTCGTGGTCCGCTCCCTGGTCTCGATGAGACACAGGGTGCGCTGCACAGCCCCTGCCTTGCCCTTCACAGGCCGTTCAGTGTAGACCACCTGCTGGCAGGCCACGTAGAGCTGCCACATCCGCTGCCATAACCCCGGCGAAGGGTAGACGATGGGCAGGCCCAGGTCCTCTTTGGCCTCGCGCCGGCTGAGGGGGTAGATGTGGGAGTAGAGCCGCCCGTTGAGGGTGTCCACGATCTTCTCGATGGCCTCGCCCTTCTCCCCCTCATCCCAGTGGGTCAGGAGAGCCTTACGGGCGATGAGGCGCACCAGCTCGTGGGACTGCTCCAGGGCACCGATGGCCAGAGGGTGGATGTGCTGGAAGAGGGCAGAGATGAAGTCGGTCTCCTCCCCGGCCTCCCGCTTCACGAACTCCACGCAGCGCCGCAGGTCCTGCACCGAGACGTTGACGGGTTTGCCGTCGGGGCCCTTGGGAAGGAGGTAGTGGCCGCGAGCGGGGTCCGTGGAGCTGAGCTCCGAGATGGGGCCCATGACGATCTCGTCGGCGGCCAGGGCGATGAGGGTGGCACCACTGTGGGCGCGGTAGGGGACGAGGACGCCCAGGTGATCGCCGAACTCCCTCAGCAGACTGATGATCTTCCAGGTGATCTCGGTGAAGCCGCCCCGGCTCTGGAGGAAGAGGTCGAGGCGCGGTTGCCGCCCCATGGCCCCCAGCTTGTCGTAGAGGTGGAGCACGGCGTCATCAGCGATCATGGCCTTGTCGTGCAGGAAGTAGACCAGGAGCCGCGAGCTCCGTTCTCGCTCGATCTGCTGGATTAGACTCAAGCGTTGATTCGGTTTATTTTGCATCATTCCCCCTCAGTACCGACATCATAGACTCCCCGTCCGGGGTCCATACAAAGTTACGATAAACGAGCCGTCGGTGTCCTTGAAGACTGGATCGGCCAAGCCATATTCCCGCATCTTCTCGATCATCTGAGCAAATCTATAAGGGGGAGGGTGATCTCGAAACCTGTCCGGTCTTTCACCCGCTCGACATATCTTCTAACCTCAGCCGGATCGATGTCCTCGAGACCGGCTTCAGGAACTGGCGTTGACTCGTAGTCGATCTCGCCCCGGGCGATGAAGAGGCGCCGCAGTTCATCTTTTTCCGTCATCTCTAATCACCTCAAACTTTCTCTCAGAACGTATCTTTCATTAATACTACCCCAAAAGGCCCCAGCTGTCAACAACGAAAAAGCCGCCTGCGCTGATCTCGCAAACGGCTTCAACAAGTTCCTTTTTATTGACGAGACCCATCCCGTACCATGTCTCATCGCACTGCATGAGCAAATCCCAACCGGGGACACTCTTGGTTGGGGCTTTGCGTCGGATGGGCGGACGCGTAGCGCATAAGACT
Source organism: Anaerolineae bacterium (assembly GCA_046760425.1). Lineage (GTDB taxonomy): Bacteria > Chloroflexota > Anaerolineae > JBHIEC01 > JBHIEC01 > JBHIEC01. The sequence continues at coordinate 88 of JBHIEC010000275.1, read as the reverse complement.
AAGTTGAGCCACGCGGCGGGCAACGCGAGAGCGACCCCAATCATCGAATAATCCCACACGCGACAGAAGCCTCAATTTGCCGCCACAT
>JBHIEC010000274.1:0-2422 GCA_046760425.1 Anaerolineae bacterium | reverse complement strand
GAGGGGGGTGGCAGGGCTGTGGTTGGGGGGTGCGGGCATTGGGCTGGTCGGGCTCGTGCTGACCCTGCCCTGGCTGCTGAACCTGGCCGCCTACCTGCTGCCCACGGGCCTGCTGCAGGGCTACCTGCACGGCAGCCCCGCCTTTAACGCCGTCCCCCGGGGCTTCATCGGGGCGGGGAACGACCGTCCGCTCATCTTCCTGGCCGCCTGGGGTCTCTTGTGGGGGCTGCTCAGGAGGGAGCGGGCACCCATTCTAATCCTTCTGTGGGCTGCTCTCCTGCTCCTGATCACTAACCCCAACGTCCTGGGCCTGCCCAGCACCTGGCTGCTGAGCAACTCGTCCCTGGTCATCTCCTTGTTCCTGCCCCTGGCCATCCTGTGCGGCTACCTGGTGGCTTCCCTGTATCAGGTCCTGGAGTCGAGGCTGGACGTCGGCGGGCGCTCCAGGGCCCGGTATGCCCTGGGCGGCCTGATCGCTCTGGTTGCCCTGTGGGGGGCGTGGAGCATGTTGTCCATCGTGAACCCTGTCACCATTCTGGCCACGCGGGATGATGTGGCAGCCATGGCCTGGATTCGGGAGCACACCTCACCTGGGGCCAAGTTCCTGATCAATGCTCGCCACTGGCAGGAGGGGACCTATGTGGGCAGCGACGGGGGCTACTGGATCCCCCTGCTGACGGGGCGGCGGACGACCCTGCCGCCGGCCGTCTACATCTACGGTCCTCTGGCCTACCAGATGAGGATCAGGGCCCTGGCGGAAGCGGTCGCTGAGGCCAAATCCCTGGACGATGAGGGCCTAGGTCGTCTTCTCCAGGACGAGGGGGTTACCCACGTCTACCTGGGGGCGCGGGGTGGGAATCTCACCCCCCAGATGTTCCTCGATGCCCCTGGGTACCGTTTGGCCTACTCCAACGGGGCGGTCTGGATCTTCGCTCTGACACGTCATCATGCCTCCCCAGGTTGAAGGAGCGTGACGACGTGTTAGACAGTGTGCGTGAGCGTTTCGTGAGCGAACTTGGTTATGATTATGGTAGAGAGTTAAGTTCCGAGGACCTTTCTATGAGGAAGATCGCTCTTCTGGACTTTGTGCTGCTGATCGAGCAGGGCAGGGGAAAGCGATACCCTGTGCGGGTGATCGCCTCGCCCGCCGGCGAGGCCAAGGGCACCTTCGTGCGGCCCTTCACCCCTGGGCAATTGGAAGGGATCAAAACCATCATCGAGCTGGCCATGCTGCGCTCGCGGCTGCGCACCCGCGCCGCTCTGGCCAAAGAGTTGAGGCGCATCAGGAAATTCGGTGGCGATCTCTTCGATGCCTTGTTCAAAGACGACATCCGCTCCTGTTATGAGGCCAGCCTGCGGTTGGCTTACAGCCAGGGGAAGGGGCTTCGCCTGAAGCTGCGCCTGGAACCGCCCGACCTGGCGGACGTGCCCTGGGAGTTCCTCTACGACAAAGGGGGCCGCAAGTTCCTGGCCCTCTCCATCCGCACCACCCTGGTCCGCTACCTCGAACTGCCCTATTCAGCCAAACCGCTGCATGTCCACCCCCCCATGCGCTTTCTGGTTATGATCTCCAGCCCCCTGGACTTGGAGCCGCTGGACGTGGAGCGGGAGAAGAGGCGTCTGCGGGAAGCCCTCAAGGAGCTGGAGGCGCAGGGGTTGGTGGAGTTCGAGTTCATGGCCGAGGCCACGCTGCCGGCCCTGCAGAACCGGCTGCGGGAGGGGGAGTTCCACATCTTCCACTTCATCGGCCATGGAGGGTACGAAGAGGAAGAGGGCAAGGGTGTCCTGATCCTGGAGGATGAGCGCAAGAGGAGCAAGCCTGTGCGGGGAGAGCACCTGGGCAAGCTGTTGGGCGACCATTTCCCTCTGCGCCTGGCCGTCCTCAACGCCTGCGAGGCGGGGCGCACCTCGCGCCTGCAGGTAGGACCCTACGAGTCCTTCTCCGGTGTGGCTGAGACCCTGGTCTATGAGCGTATACCGGCCGTGGTGGCCATGCAGTTTGAGATCACCGACGAGGCGGCCATCCTCTTCGCCCGGGAGTTCTACGCTGCCCTGGCCGACAACTACCCTGTTGACGCCGCCGTGGCCGAGGCGCGGAAAGCCATTGATTACACCCTCAAGAACACTGTGGAGTGGGCCACGCCGGTGCTGTACATGCGCGCCCCTGACGGGATGATCTTCCAGGTGCCCCCCAGGGCCCGTGAGGAGGCTCGGGAGCGAAAGGTGGCCCGCCTCTACAGCCAGGCCAAAGAGGCTATGGCCGCCGCACGGTGGCGGGAGGCTATTGCCCTCCTCCAGCAGGTCTTGGCCCTCCAACCGGACCACCAGAAGGCGGCGGCCACCCTGGCCCAGGCGGAGGCTGAGCTGGCCAAGGGGGAGGGGCTGGTCAGGGCCTGGCGACAGGCGCTGACCCTGGGCAGCG
>JBHIEC010000273.1:0-2443 GCA_046760425.1 Anaerolineae bacterium | reverse complement strand
CCCATACGTCATCACTATACTCCAGGATCACACCCCCCTCCCCCACGATCCAACCTTCGCTGGGCGAAACCATGTGGATCGCGTAGAGGTTGTCCTTGACAGGGGATGGGTAGCGATACCATTGGCCGTACCCATAGCGAAGAATGGTCCCTCCATCCCCCACCGCCCAAGCATCGCTGCTTGAGACCGTGTAAACCGCGTTGAGCCTCCCCGCAGTCGGACTGGCAACCGAAGACCAGCCACCGCCAGTGTAATGGATAACAGTGCCCTCCTCCCCCACCGCCCAGCCCTCCTCGGCCGAGAGCATGTGCACCGCGTTGAGGTTCCGGGGGGTGGGGCTCGCTGGCCATCTGGACCAACCATCCCCCTGATAGCGCAGGATTCTACCCCCATCCCCCACTGCCCAGCCTTCATCGGCTGAGACCATGTGGACATCGTAGAGGTTTTCCAACGAGGGTCTCTCAGCCAGGCTCCAGCGGCCATCGGCGTAGTGGAGGATGACCCCCTCATCGCCCACCGCCCAGACCTCATCGCTCCCCGGGACGACGGCCACAGCATTGAGGTTATTAGTGAGGCTAGTCGGCCAGAGGGTCCAGGTGCCCGTGGGGGTGGGTGTGATGGTCTCCGTCAGGAGGACAAAACCTGCCTCCTCTGACGCCGGCCAGGGCTTCTCAGGCTCGACGGGAACATCATGAACCAGATAGTTGAGCTCGGCGTACTGCACAGCGGGATTGGCCCGCAGGGCCTCCACCATGGCCAACTCCTCCCCCCTGGGCACGGTCAGAACATAGACGTCGAGGCCCGGAATGTGATCCTCCACACTCAAGTTGCCCATGGCCAGAATCGAGGTCAGAGCATTGGGCATCTCTGACTTGAGCTTGACCAGGACCTGGCCGGGCTGGAAGTTCATGTCTGGCACAGGGGTGCTCCAGGGATGGATGACGGCCTGAGGTGAGGGGGATGCAGTGACCAGGAGGGGGATCAATAGTAAGGGGATCAGCAACAGCAGGCCGAGCAGTCTTATGGTGGCCTCCATCATGATTGGACCTCCTCAGGTTGGGGTTCAGAGGTCAGTCACGCCAAGAGGGGGTTGGAGAAGGGATGGAGCGCCTCAATTTTATCACAGAGCCAGGAAGCCGTCAACCCCTCACGATCAAGGGCAGATAGCTCTTCAGGCCGCCGGGCGTGGGCGTGACCGTGGGGGTGACCGTCATCGTTAGCGTAGCCATCGGGGTGGCCGTGGGGGTGCTGGTGGGGGTGATTGTCAGGGTGGCTGTTGCGGTGCTGGTGGAGGTGGCCGTCAGGGTAGCTGTTGCAGTGCTGGTGGGGGTGGCCGTGGGCGTCGGCGGCAGCGCGGCCCTCACCGCCTCCAGAGCGTCAATGCGCCCGAAGCCGTAGAACTCGTCTCGGCCCACATCCCCCAGGTCGAGGGCTGTGCTCTCCATGTAATTTTCCACCTGATCGGCGGTCAAGTTAGGGTCCACGGACCAGACCAGCGCGGCCAACCCCGCCACATGGGGGGCGGGCCCAAATTCAGTGCCCTGACCCGCAGTGTAGACGTGCTGGCCGTTCTGCCAGTAGGTGCTCGGGATGGCCACGCCCGGCGCCATCAGGTCCAGGTAGGGACCATACTCCGATGAGCTGAGGCGATCGTCCTCTCTGTTACTCGCTCCCACAGCCACGACGTTGGCCAGAGCGGCCGGGTAAGTGGTGGGGTTGCCTTGCTCGGCCAGGTCGCCCGCCGCAGCCACGAGGAGCACCCCGCGCCCATGGGCATAGTTCACCGCCTCCTGCATCTCTGCTGAGTAGTCAAAGCCCCAGAAGCTCATGACAACGATCCCGGCCCCGTTGTCCGCCGCATAGCGGATGCCCTCAATGACATTGCCGTAGACACCGAGAGCTCTCTCGTTCAGAACCTTGAGGGGCATAATCTTCGCCCCCCAGGAAAGGCCAGCGATGCCCTCCCCGTTGTTCGTTGCCGCCGCCGCTACTCCCGCCTGAAAGGTGCCATGCCCGTTGTCATCCCGAGGGTCATGGTCATCATTAACGAAGTCCCAGCCGTGGACGTCATCGGCGTATCCGTTGCCGTCGTCGTCCAGGCCATTGTCCGGAATCTCCCCCGCGTTCGTCCAGATCTTGGCCGCCAGATCCGGGTGATCCAGGTCCACACCCGAATCGAGGATGGCGATGACGATGTCGCTGCGTCCAGTTGTAAAAGCCCAGGCCTCAGGGGCTCGGATGTGGGCCAGATTCCACTGCTCAGGGAAGTGCGGGTCATTGGGGGTGACAAAAGGGGTAGGCGTCGGCGTGGGAGGCTGGGCCCGCGCCATCCCCGGGGACGGAGGGGCACCCCTGGCCAGGGCAAGGATGAGTAGCAGCCAAGCCAGAAATAACAGGCTCGGCTTGTCCTTGAAACTCTTTACCCGAGCCCGGGCAGAAACGA
>JBHIEC010000272.1:0-2465 GCA_046760425.1 Anaerolineae bacterium | reverse complement strand
CGGGGGTCAATCGGGTGGTCTACGACATCACCAGCAAACCGCCAGCGACAATTGAATGGGAATAATCGGGATCAAAGCACTGGGGTTTACAGAGTTGCCGTAATCTGGTATACTTCTAATGCCAGGAGCTAGCGAGGTGTAAGCTATGGGCATTAGACTGAAGACAGTGGTTGGCCAACTCAGCCTGGTGGCGGGGCAGTGGCAGGCGGAGGCCAGGAACCTGGCGGTGGTGGAACCCACCCCCCGCCTTCCCCTGAGGCGCGATCAGGGTAACCTCTACGTGCTGGTGGAGATGGCAGATGGTCACGATAGAACCTGCCAGCAGATCGTAGAGATCATCCAGCGGGAATACTACCGCGCCCCGGGGAGCGTCACCCTCCGCCTGCGCCGCGCCATCCAGGCCGCCAACGCCCATCTGTTCCAGGAGAACCGGGACGCGCCCCGCGATCAGTGGCGCAGCGCGGGCGTCAGTTGCGTCGCCCTCAAGGGCAATGACGTCTACATCGGGCAGGCGGGCCCGGCTGTGGTTCACGTCCTCCAGCAGGACGCCCTCCAGCGCTTCCCCGGCCACTCCCCCTGGCTGGCCCCCTCGCCGCCTCAGGAAGTGGCCCCATCAGGCTGGACCCCCCTGGGACTCAGGAAGGACGCGGAGGTGAATCTCTTCCACTGCCGCGTGGCACCCGGCGACGTCATCCTCCTGTCCTCCAGCAACCTGATCCGCCTGGCCACAGACGAGGAGATCGCTGAGGCCATGGACCAGGAGGCCGATGTGGCCATAAAGGACCTGGCCGCTCTGGGCGCGGTGACGCGCCATCACGCCGCCCTGAATTCAACCGGGGCTAGAGCTCGACCAGGCGTGATGGCGCGTCAAGGCCAGGATTTCTCAGCCCTGGTGGTTCAGATCGCCGCTGAGGCAGAAGAGGCTGAGCCCGTCCCAGCGGAGGTGGGGGAGGAGGCGGAAGCGGGGGCCTTGGCGGGGGTGCAGGATTTCCTCTCCCGCCTGGACGTAGCCGGCACCCTTGGCACGCTGCTGAGGGGCATGGCCACTGTGCTGCGGCGAACCCTGCCGGAGCGGGAGGCCCCGCCTCGGGAGCGGCCCGCCGAGGAGAGGGTCAGGCGGATGCTCCTGGCCGGGATCGCCCTGGTCATCCCCATCCTCATCGCCGCCCTGGTCGTCTACGTTTACTATCAGGAACAGGGGGCACGCCAGACCCGCTTCGAGGCGCTCATCCAGCAGGCGACGGAGCGGAGAGCCGAGGCCCTGGCAGCGTCGGCGGATCGGGCGGCGGCCAGGACATTGCTGCGGGAGGCCGAGGCCAGGGTGGAGAAGGCCCTCCGCCTGCGGCCGGACGACACTACGGCCAGGAGCCTGCAGGCGGAGATCCAAACCCGGTTGGACGAGCTTAGCGCTGTGGTGAGGCTGGCGGGGATCACGCCCCTGGCCACGCTCCCTGAAGCCGGGAGCCGACCTCAACGGGTGCTGGTCCATGCTAACGAGGTGTACGTCCTGGACCGGGGCGCTCAGCGGGTCTACCGCTATCGCCTCACCGGGGCCGGGGACGCCCTGGCGGCGCCGGGCGAAGAAATCGTCGTGAGCCAGGGGCAGGAGCTGGGGGGCATCGTGGTGGGCCAACTGGTGGACATGGTGTGGGTGAGGGCCGGCGGCGCGCGGCAGAGCGAGGGGCTCCTGGTACTGGAGAGCGGGGGTTCCCTGCTGGAGGTTGAACCGACGCAGGGCGTGACCGTCCTGCCCGTGGCCGAGAGCCAGACCTGGCAGCGGCCCCTCCTGACAGGGAGCTTCCAGGGCAACTTCTACCTGCTGGACCCCCAACTGAACCAGATCCTGAAGTATGTGCCCACGGCCCAGGGCTACGATGCCCCGCCGGAGGAATGGCTCAAGCCCGAGACGGAGGCGGATCTGGGCGGTGCCGTGGATATGGCCATTGATGGCTTCATCTATGTCCTCCTGGCCGACGGCACCGTGCTCAAGTTCAACGCTGGTCTGCGGGAACCCTTCGAGCAACAGGGGCTGGACGAGCCCTTGCGCAGCCCCATGGCCCTTTTCGCGGCCCCTGAAAGCAAGTCCCTCTACGTAGCCGACACGGGCAACCGGCGCATCGTCCAGTTCAGCAAGGAGGGCGTGTTCCAACGCCAGCTCCATCCCCCGCCGGGCTCCGAGGCGTTTGATCAGCTCTGGAGCATGTGGGTCGATGAATCTGGAGGGAAAGTGTACTTCCTGAACGGGACGGAGCTATATGTATCCAACGTACCGCCGCTGGAGGAAGAATAGGCTGGCCGAAGAACTCCTTTGGCGATATCCCTAAAATCCGTTTATCCTGACAAGCGGTCACGCTCACTTCGAGAAAATACCACCGCCCTGGAAGAGGCGGTGCTGGGAGAGAAAATGGGGCCAGCACCGCCTGTTTTACGGCGGTGCAAAGGAAAAGCTCAACGACTGAAATGTC
>JBHIEC010000271.1:0-2488 GCA_046760425.1 Anaerolineae bacterium | reverse complement strand
AGCAGGGGAGATGGCCAAGGCGCTGCGTTGAGGAGGAACACTATGGACTACGTGATTGAGCTGGAGAACGTCACCGTCCGCTACCAGGACCTGGTGGCGCTGGAGGACGTCAGTTTGAAAGTGTCGCCCGGCGAGTTCCTGGCCCTCATCGGCCCCAACGGTTCGGGCAAGACGACGCTGATCAAGACCATCCTGGGGTTGGTGGCGCCGGTGGCCGGCACAGTGCAGCTTTTCGGCAAGCTGCCTCAGCAGCTCAACGGGCAGTGGAAGCGGGTTGGTTACGTGCCACAGATCGCCCAGATTGACCCCCACTTCCCCATCCGGGTCTTTGACGTGGTGCTCATGGGCCGCTACGGCCAGGTGGGGCTGATCCGCCGGCCGGGGCGCCGCGACCGGAAAGCGGCCTGGCGGGCGTTGAAACGAGTGGGCATGACCGATCTGGCACAGCGACCCATCGGTCGGCTGTCTGGCGGGCAGCGCCAGCGGGTACTGGTCGCTCGGGCGCTGGCTACCGAGCCGGAGTTGCTCCTGTTGGACGAGCCCACCACCGGCGTGGATGTGGGCACCACCGAGGGGCTGTTCGATTTGCTAGAGGAGTTGCACCGCCAGGGCATGACCATCCTGGTCGCCTCCCACGACGTGGGGGTGGTAGCCCAGCACGTGAACAAGGTGGCCTGCTTGAACCGCCGCCTGGTGGCTCATGGTCGGCCACAGGAGGTGCTGAGCGGTGAGGTGCTGCAGTGCATGTACGGGCCGGAGGCGGCTCTGGTGGGCCACGGCGAGGTGCCCCACCTGGTGGTGCGGCGCCATAAGCCTCGGGAGGGATGAGGCATGCTGGAGATCCTGAGTTACACTTTCATGCAGCGGGCGCTGCTGGCCTCGGTATTGATCGGCACGGTGAGCGCCGTCATCGGGGTCTACGTGGTGCTGCGGGGGCTCTCTTTCATCGGCGCCGGCATCGCCCACGCCAGCTTCGGGGGCGTGGCGCTGGGTTTCCTGCTGGGCATTAATCCGCTGTTGGCGGCGGTGGTCTTCTGCTTGCTGACCGCCTGGGGCATCGCCTGGACCAGCCGGCGGGCCGAGGTGAAGGAGGACACCGCCATCGGCATCTTCTTCGCCTCCACCATGGCCCTGGGCATCCTCGTCATCGGGCTGATGCGCGGTTACAACGTGGACCTGTTCGGCTACCTGTTCGGTTCAGTGCTGGCCGTGACCCGGCAGGACCTGTGGCTCAGCTTGCTGCTGGGGGCGGGCGTGCTGCTGACCGTGGGGCTGTTTTTCAAGGAACTGTTGTTCATCACCTTCGACCCGGAGATGGCCCGGGTGAGCGGGCTGCCGGCTGGCGCGCTCTACGTTATGCTCCTCAGCCTGATGGCACTGACCATCGTGCTATCCATCAAGGTGGTGGGCATCATCCTGGTCTCGGCGCTGATCGTGATCCCGGCTGCTGCCGCCTACCAACTGACGGAGGATTTCCGGCGGATGATGCTCCTGGCGGTGGTCATCGGCAACCTATCGGCCGTGGTCGGCCTGTTCCTGTCCTATTGGCTGGATACGGCTTCCGGAGCGACCATGGTGCTGACGGCCACAGCGTTTTTCACCCTCAGCGCCCTGCTGTCGCCCCGGCGACGGAGGGGACGAGTTTGACACATGCCTGTCAACCCCTTCACCGACCCTGCCACGGCCGCTGGCTATGAGGCCTGGTACGAAACCACGGGCCGCCGGGCCGACCGCCTGGAGAAAACGCTCTTGAGGCGATTGCTGGCCGGCTTCCCGCAAGTGTGCACCATCCTGGAGGTGGGCTGCGGCACTGGCCACTTCACCCGCTGGTTTGGTGACCAGAGCTTGCGGGCGGTGGGTCTGGACCTGTCGTCGGCCATGCTGACCGAGTCCGTCCGGCTGGACAGTCCAGCGTGCGTGCAGGGCGACGCGCTGGCGCTGCCCTTCCCAAGCGGCGCCTTCGACCTGGTCGCCCTGATCACCACGTTGGAGTTCGTGGCCGATCCAGCTCAGGTCCTGACCGAGGCAACCCGCGTGGCCCGGCATGGATTGATCCTGGGGGTGTTGAACCGACGGAGTTTGCTGGCCTGGCGGCTGGAGCGTTCGGGGAAAATGCTGTGGCAGATGGCCCATTTCTTCACGCCGGCCGAGCTGGTTTGCCTGGTGCAGCGTGCTGCCGCCGGGAGAGGGGTGAGAATCGTCTGGCGAACGACCCTGTGGCCGATCTGGCCTGGAGACCTGCCACTGCCAGGGGGTGGGTTCATCGGCATGGCCGTCAGACTGGCCTAACCATGGAGGGAGCAAGTGATCGGTATCGCAGCACAGGTTAGCCTGTATCCTCTGCGCCAACAGTCCCTGTCGCCAGCGATCAACGAGGCGCTTCGCATCTTCCGGGAGCATGGTCTGGACGTGCAACCGGGCGTTATGAGCACCGTGATCACCGGCGACGACGCTGACGTCTTCGCTGCTCTGCAAGAGGCTTTTCGCA
>JBHIEC010000270.1:0-2510 GCA_046760425.1 Anaerolineae bacterium | reverse complement strand
GCGTCGCTCTGCCGGCAGAGAGCCAGGGTCTCGGGGGGCAGGGGCTGGCCCGTGGCATCTATGGCGCAGCCGCCGACCAGCGCCTCAGTCAACTCGAAATGGTGTCCGAACTTCTCGCCCACGGCCTCCAGCACCCGCACCCCTTCGGCCACTACCTCGGGCCCGATCCCGTCGCCGGGAAGCACAGCGATCCTGGCTCGCATCTCGTCTCCTTTATTGGTCATTCAGAAGCCCGTACTCCAGGCTGTCCACCAGGGCCTGCCAACTGGCCTCAATGATGTTGGTAGAACTGCCCACCGTGCTCCAGCTCTGCTTTCCGTCGCTGGTGTCAATGAGCACCCGTGTCCTGGCCGCCGTGCCCGCTTCCCCGTCCAGGATGCGCACCTTGTAGTCCGTCAGTTGGATCCTGGCCAGAGAGGGGTAGAAGGGCAGGAGAGCCTTACGCAGGGCCAGGTCCAGGGCATTGACCGGGCCGTTGCCTTCGGCTGCGGTGTGCACTATCTGATCCCCCACTCGCACCTTGACCGTGGCCTCGGCCAGGAGCCCCCGCCCCTGGCGGTTCTCCACCACCACCATGAAGTCCACCAGCTCGAAGGGGGGCCGATAGTCAGGCTGGCGGCGGCGCAGGAGCAGCTCCACCGAGCCTTCGGCGCCCTCGTAGTGGAAGCCCTGGCTCTCCAGCTCCTTGATCTGCTGAAGAACCTCCAGCACCTGTTCCTTCTCGGCCTGCAGGCCGAACTGCTCTGCCTTGTAGGCGATGTTCCCCCGCCCGGAGAGCTCCGAGACCAGCACCCGCCTGACGTTGCCCACCAGCTCCGGGCGGATGTGCTGGTAGCTGTCCTCGCAGCGCAGGATGGCGCTGACGTGGATGCCCCCCTTGTGGGCGAAGGCGCTGGCTCCCACGTAGGGCAGATGGGAGTCGGGGGCCAAATTGGCCACCTCGCTGACGTAGTGGGAGATCTCGGTCAGGCGCTGCAACTGAGCGTCGCTGACGCAGTCAATCCCTAGCTTGAGTTTGAGGTCGGGGATGAGGGAGCACAGGTTGGCGTTGCCACAGCGCTCGCCGTAGCCGTTGATGGTGCCCTGCACCTGCACCGCCCCCTGGCGCACGGCTGCCAGGCTGTTGGCCACGGCCAACTCGCTGTCGTTGTGGGCGTGGATGCCTAGAGGCGTGGGGATGGCTTCCCTCACCCGGGCGAAGATGGCCTCTAGCTCCCAGGTCAGGGTGCCGCCGTTGGTATCGCACAGGACGATGACGTCCGCACCTTCTTCCTGAGCGGACTGGAGGGTCTGCAGGGCGTAGTCAGGGTCGGCCTTGTAGCCGTCGAAGAAGTGCTCGGCGTCGTAGAAGACCTGGCGCCCCCGGGCCTTGAGGTGACGGACGCTGTCGGCGATCATCCTCAGGTTCTCCTCCGGCGTGGTCCGCAGCACCTCCCGCACGTGCAGATCCCAGCTTTTGCCCACGATGGTCACCGTGGATGTCTCGGCCTCCAGCAAGGCCCGCAGGTTGGCGTCCTCCTCAGGGGCGACGCCCGCCCGACGGGTGCTGCCGAAGGCTGTCACCACGGCGTGCTGCAGGGGCAGGTGCCGCACGCGGGCGAAGTACTCGGCGTCCTTGGGGTTGGAGCCCGGCCATCCTCCCTCGATGTAGTGGATGCCCAGCTCGTCCAGCTTGCGGGTGATCTTAAGCTTGTCCTCCACCGAGAAGGAGATGCCCTCCCGCTGGGCACCGTCGCGCAGGGTGGTGTCGTACAGTTGGAGAACCATGGGGTACCTCCTCTACTGTAAGAGATCTCTCGGAAAGTGCCGTGCGTATCTGCAGTAGAACGGAATACGCAATATGCAACACATCCGTATTGCGTGCTCCGTGTTTCGTCAAGCATGCATCATCACTCTGTAGAGGACTTCCCGAGACACCTCGTCATTGGTCAGCAACACCCAATCGCCGGCGGGTGTGCTCGATGAGCCCGCCTGCGCGGATGATGCTGATCATAAAGGGCGGATAAGGCCGGGCCTGATAGGTCTGGCCCCTGGTCAGGTTGCGAATCTCGCCAGCCTCCAGGTCCACCTCCAGCCTGTCCCCCGTCCTTGTGGCCCGGGCCGCCTCGGGGCACTCCAGGATGGGCAGGCCCACGTTGATGGCGTTGCGGAAGAAGATGCGGGCGAAGCTCTCGGCGATGACGCAGCTCACCCCTGCACCCTTGATGGCCAGGGGGGCGTGCTCCCGCGAGGAGCCGCAGCCGAAGTTCCTGCCGGCCACGATGATGTCGCCTGGCTGCACCGCTCCGGCGAAGCCCGGGTCCAGGTCCTCCATGCAGTGCCGCGCCAGCTCCGCCGAGTCCGTGGTGCTCAGGTGACGGGCGGGGATGATAACATCGGTGTTGACGTCGTGGCCGTACTTCCAGACGCGACCAGTGAGTTTCATCATCTATCTCCATGAACCGGAGAAACCGGGTTTTTGCCCGGGAAAAGCAACTTCCGCCTTCAGGTTAGGTGTATTGGCCACGCAG
>JBHIEC010000269.1:0-2513 GCA_046760425.1 Anaerolineae bacterium | reverse complement strand
CCTGTTCGACCAAGGCTTGCTCTTTGGCGAAGACCGCTTCCCCGACCGGGACTCCCTTCTGGGCGAAAGTCAGCCCCTCCTCACTGGCATCTATAACCACGGTATCGCCTGATTGGAAGACGCCGTTCAGCAGTTGCACAGACAGAGGGCTCTCCACCCGCCGTTGCAAGGTGCGCTTGAGCGGACGGGCTCCAAACTGGGGGTCGTATCCCTCCTTGGCCAGCCACTCCCGTGCCGCCTCGGTCAGCTCTACCGTCAAACCCTGCTCGGCAAGGCGCGCGCTGATCTCCTTCATCTGGAGGTCAACGATCTGCTTGACGTGTTCCTGACTCAGGGTGTGGAAGATGATGATCTCATCAACGCGGTTGAGGAACTCAGGACGGAAGGTCTTCTTGAGGTCCTTCTGGATCTTCCGATGTGCCTCTTGCTCCTCGGAAGTGTCTGTTTCTCCTGGCCTCAGGAAGCCGAGGGCAGCCCCCTTCTGGGCAAACTCCGTACCGATGTTGGAAGTCATGATGACCACCGTGTTGCGGAAGTTAACGATGTGACCCTGCCCGTCGGTCAGGCGCCCGTCCTCCAGAATCTGCAGCAAAGCGTTCCAGACGTCGGGATGGGCTTTCTCGATCTCATCGAAGAGGACCACCTGGTAGGGGCGCCGTCGCACCGCTTCGGTGAGCTGTCCTCCCTCCTCGTAGCCCACGTAGCCAGGCGGGGCGCCGAAGAGACGGGACACGGTGTGACGCTCTCGATACTCGCTCATGTCCAGGCGTATCAGGGCCTCCTCGTCGTCAAAGAGGAACCAGGCCAAGGTCTTGGCCAGCTCCGTCTTGCCCACCCCAGAGGGGCCCAGGAAGATGAAGCTGCCGATGGGTCGCTTGGGGTCCTTCAGGCCGCTTCTCGCCCGGCGGATGGCATCGGACACGGCATTGATGGCCTCATCCTGGCCGACGATGCGTTCGTGCAACCTCTCCTCCATCTTGAGGAGCTTTTCGGCCTCGGTTTCCATCAGGCTGTGCACCGGGATTCCCGTCCAACTGGCGACTACCTGGGCGATGTCTTCCTCGTCCACTATCTCATCCAGGTTCATTTCCTGTCGCCAGGCATCACGTCTGGCGTTGAACTCCGTCTCCAACTTCAGGCGCTCGCTCTTGAAACTGGCCGCCCGCTCGTAGTCCCGGGCTGCCCAGGCTGCTTCCTCTTCGGTGATCAACTTCTGGAGTTCAGCCTTCATGGCCTTGAGTTCGGGCGGCATGCTGTAGATGGCGACGCGCAATTTCGCCGCCGCCTCGTCCATGAGGTCCACAGCCTTGTCGGGGAGATGGCGGTCCGTCACGTAACGCTGGGAGAGTCGAGCGGCTGCCACCAGGGCCTCGTCGGCAAAGGTGACCTTGTGGTGAGCTTCGTAGCGGTCGCGAAGCCCCTTCAGCATCTCGATGGTTTCTTCGACGGTGGGCTCCTCCACGTAGACGGGAGCGAAGCGCCTCTCCAGGGCGGGGTCGCGCTCGATGTACTTGCGGTAGTCGTCCAGGGTGGTGGCCCCCACGCATTGCAGTTCCCCCCGGGCCAGGGCGGGCTTCATCATACTGGAGGCGTCCAGAGCTCCCGCGCCGGCCCCAGCTCCAACCACGTTGTGCACCTCGTCAATAAAGAGGATGATCTCCCCCTCGGCCCGCTGGATTTCCTCGATGGCCGCTTTCAGGCGCTCCTCGAACTCGCCACGGAGGCGGGAGCCGGCCACCATGGCCGCCAGATCCAGGGAGACGACTCGTTTGCCCATCAGTATCTCAGGCACGTCGTCCTCGGCGATCTTCTGGGCCAGCCCTTCGACGATAGCCGTCTTCCCCACGCCGGCCTCGCCGATGAGAACCGGGTTGTTCTTGGTGCGCCGTGACAGCACCTGGATGACCCGCAGGATCTCCTGGTCACGGCCAATGACCGGGTCCAGCCTACCTTCCTTGGCCAACTGGGTCAGGTCACGGCTGTATTTTTCGAGGACGCGGTAGCGGCTCTCGGCGAACTGGTCGGTCACCCGTTGGCCGCCGCGCACTTCTTTAATGGCTTCGTAGACCCGCTCTTTGGTAACGCCGTAGTCACCCAGGATGCGAGCCACCGGGGTGCCCCGCTCGCTGGCGATAGCCAGGAAGAGGTGCTCGGTGGAGACGTACTCATCCTTGAGCTTGCTGGCCTCCTCGTTAGCCAGGTCTATCACCCGCTTGAGGCGGGGGGTGATAAACACCTGGCCTGTCCCGCCGCCGTAGATGGCGACTTTGGGGCTGGCCTTCAACACGCCGTCCAGGCGGCTTTTCACTGCCTCGACGTTCACCCCCAGCTTCTCCAGAATCTCAGGGATGACGCCCTCTGGCTGCTCCAGGAGGGCCAGCAGCATGTGCTCAGTGTCCACCTGGTTGTGGCTGTAACGTTGTAGTATCTCATAAGACCGAGAGGCCGCGTCCAGCGCCCGCTCGGTGAAACGATCGAATCTCATCATGGGTAATCCACCTCTATTTCATATT
>JBHIEC010000268.1:0-2548 GCA_046760425.1 Anaerolineae bacterium | reverse complement strand
GATCCAGTTCCTCCGCCTCTCGGTATTGTGAGAGGAACCCAGAACTACATCATCATCACTCACAGTTTAAGGAGAAGACCACTCATGTTGCCAAGCATTCTGCTTGCCTTTCGAGAGGGCCTGGAAGCGGCCCTGATCGTGGGTATCGTGTTGGGCGCCCTGCGCAAGCTGGGGCATCTGGAGCAACGCCGGGCCGTGTGGCGGGGGGTGGCGACGGCGCTCGTCGCCAGTTTGGCGGCGGCCATCGGCCTGAATCTGATCGGTGCCCGCCTGGAAGGACCGGCTGAGAAAGCCTTCGAGGGAGTGACCATGCTTCTAGCGTCCGGCGTGCTGACCTGGATGATCTTCTGGATGCAGGCCCAAAGCCGGTTCATCCGCGCCCGGCTGGAGGCCAACGTACGTGAGGCAGTCACCGGGAGTGGCCGGGGGCTGTTTGGCCTGGCCTTCGTCGCCGTCTTCCGAGAAGGCCTGGAAACGGCCCTCTTCCTGACGGCGGCTGCCCTCACCACCACACTCTGGGAGACCATTTTGGGAGGCTTGCTGGGCCTGGCGGCGGCCATCACAGCGGGCTGGCTCATCTTCGCCACCACCGTCCGGCTGGACGTGAGACGCTTTTTCCAGGTGACCGGCGTGCTGCTCATCCTCTTCGCTGCCGGATTGACGGCCCACGGAGTGCATGAGTTCAATGAGCTCGGCTGGATCCCGGCCATCGTTGAACATGTGTGGGATACCAACCCGATTTTGCACGAGAGGTCTACTGTAGGTCAGATCCTCACAGCCCTCTTCGGCTACAATGGAAACCCCTCGCTGACCGAAGTGCTGACCTACGGAGCCTACTACGCCATCGTGCTCCTGAGCCTCCGGTGGCGGGAGCAACGGCTACCCTATGCCATTCCAGAGGTGACGCAGAGTATAAGCAAAGCATCATTCGGGGGGAAGGCGCAGGGAAGTAGCCCAGCGCACCTGAGAGGGAAGAGAAGGATGAGAGAGACGGAGAAGTCCAGACTGTGCCTCACAGTCATCATTCTGCCCCTCATGCTGTTCTTCATGGCCTGCATGGTGGCTTCCCCGAGGCCCGCGTCGCTGGAGGCTTCGCCCGGGAACGCGTTACATCCGACCACTGAGGCCCTGCCAACGCTATCGCACCAAAGTGCCTGGCCCCACCTGGAGACCCGCAACGGCCACTCCGTTCTCATCGTCAACGGGCAGCCCTTCTTCGTGCTGGCTATCACCGATCCTGTAGGCCTCACCTTGGGCACTACCGACCCCAACCCCCGCTGGCCCCAGGACTACGAGCGCTACTTCGAGGAGGCAGCCCGGCTGGACTTTGACACCGTCGCTCCGGAACTGCTGTGGAGCCAATTCGAATCCTTGAGCGACGACGGCCGGCCGGTCTGGGACTTCTCCCTGCTGGCCCAGATCAAGACCCTGGCTGAAGCCCACGGCCTGAAGGTCATCGTGCAGTGGACCGGCAGCAACTGGGCCGGGATAACCAACGCCGTCCCCCAGTACATCGCCGACAATATTGACGACACCTACCAGAAAGTCCTGCGTGAGAACGGCTCCGTGGCCGAAGACCCGGGGATGCCCGGGGGTGTCTATGCCTGGACCTGGGAGAACATCGCCCGCAAGGAGTCTACTGCCTTGGCAAAGCTAGCCGAGTGGATCCGGGACAACGACCCGCAGCAGACCATCATTATGGTGGCCATCAACATCGAGTTCGGCATCCACCCCAACCTGGGCACCGACCGCAGCTACGATGACCTCTCCAACCAGCTCTACACTGAAGGGGGCTACACCGACGCCGAGCACTTCAACCAGGACACGGCCCAGGCCTATTTCCAGACCCTGGCCGCCGCCTTCCACCAGGTGCTGCCCGGTTTCCCCTTGACCACGGCGACGTGGCCCGACAATCACGGCAACCCGTATCACTACCTCGAAGAGTGGCTGGAGCGGGTGCCTGACCTGAGCCTCATCGGCCCCGACCTGTACGGGGCACGACTGGAGGAAGTGGACCGTTACGTGGTGGGCCGCAATGCGGTCTACGTGCTCAACCAGGGGGTGAACAGCTACGGGAGCTACGTCTACTGCGACTGGCCGTGGCGCATCGTCTTCCCCCTGGCCGACGAACCCTACAACGCCCTGGGCATCGGCCTCTACCGCCTGGTAGGCGACTCCCCCTGGGGGCCGACCAACCCCCTCTTCTGGGGGCTGCTCTACACCGGCACGGGCCTGCGCTCCCCCTGGTTCCCCGAGGTGGACGAGCCTTGGGAGTGGTTCCCCTGGGCCTACTATGCCCGAGATAGCTTCGTTGGCCTGCGGGCGGTTGCCTCCCGCATTCCGGAATTCCAAGGCACCCCGCGCCTGGCCGCCTTCCTGGCCGAGGATTTCCCCGACGGCACGGGGGCGCTGGACCTGGATGGCGTGACGGTGCACGTCCACGCGCCCACGCCTGCCGACTGCGATAGCAACTTCTTCACCTACAACCCCGGTTCCCGGGGGCTGGCCATCCGCACCGGGGAGCGGGATTTCACCCTGGTGGGGGTGG
>JBHIEC010000267.1:0-2555 GCA_046760425.1 Anaerolineae bacterium | reverse complement strand
GGCGGCGCTAAAGGAGTTTGAGGGGAGGATAAACGCAGAAGAGCGAGCTCAAGGGGTCTCCCTCTCCGGGGTTGGTGCAAAGGCGGCGGCTAAAAGCACGCCGCCTGGCTCCCTGGACTGAGCCAGGCGCCGTCATTTATACGGCGCTCAAGGGGCTGCCCCGTGTTTCGTTTTCCCTTTTAGCTCGGTTTCCCTGACCTCAAGGACATCGTGGCCGTATTGGCGAAACAAAGCCACGGTTGGCGGCTCGATGCACTCGTCAGTCAGCAGCAAGCTCATCTTCGCTCAGATCCTCAAAGGTGTCCAGCGTGGTCATCAGGGCTGCAAATCTGACCGCCGCCTTGATCTGCTCCAGGGTGAGATCGGGGTAGCAGTGGGCGATTATCTCTGAAGGGGTGTAACCCTCTGCCAGGTGGGAGATGATGTTATAGACGGGGATTCGGGTGCCGGTGATGACAGGGTCGCCGCCCATGATCTCTTCGTCAACGGTGACGCCAGACACCTGGTCGGCTCTGGCTTTGAGGATGCGCAGATGGCGGGTCTCGAAAGCATCCCGCTCAAGGGCAAGTTTCCCCTCCTCCCCCTTGTCATAGTAGACGATCTGATCCGCCTTCATTTCTGAGGGCAGATCCAACTTCTTTACAGCGCTCATCGCTGATGCTCCTTCCTTCCACCTGTGAGAGGTTACTTGGATTATAGCATAGTTTGAGAAGAATTCCAAACGCGAAAGGGCTGAATCTGTGGCTGAGAGACCTGGCGGGATCATCCGCGCCAGCGAGGTGGGCCAGTATGTCTACTGCGCCCGTGCCTGGTGGCTGGGGCAGGTGCAGGGCTACAGCTCGGAGAAGGGGGAGGAGATGCGCCTGGGCCAGGAGGCGCACCGGGCCCACGGACGGATGGTGGTCGGCTACCAGCGGCTGGAGCGGGTGGCCTACATCCTGCTTTTCCTGGCTCTGCTGATTGGTCTGGGCCTCCTCTGGGCAGGCGGGAGGTAGCCCCATGGATCATTTCTCGGGGAGGGTGAGGAACGCACGACCATGGTCGGTGTCCTGAACCTGCTCCTGATCGCTCTGATCCTGGCGGCCCTGGTTCTCCTCTGGCGGGCCAGGGCCCAACGGCGGGAAGCGGGCCTGCCTGCGGGGCGGGTGGTCTACGCCGACACTGGCGCCTGGGCCGGGTGCGAGAAGCCCCTCTTCTCCCGCCGCTACCGGCTGACGGGCAAGCCCGACTACCTGGTCGAGGAGCGCGGCCAGGTGATCCCCATCGAGGTCAAGCCCTCTCGCGCTGCTCCCGCGCCTCTCACTACCCTACACCCCTGTTGGTGAGCAGAGGTAAGGGTAGGGGCAGAAGCCTACTGGGATATGCTTGTCCAGCTTTAACAGACGGCGGAGCCATTCACAACCAATGGTGAAGAAGCTGCAATCCCGGCGGTCACTGCGATCCACCAACCGCTGGAGCCCACCCAGGACGGCCAAAGTCCCCAGATACATCATCCAAAGATAAGCCAGAGCCACAGCCAGGAGTAAACGGGCCATTCTTTCAGGGTGGCGGAGACGGCTCAAATGCAGATGGAAGCCCATGCTTTTGTCATCACGGAAAAGCGTTTCAATCCAAGGACGGCGCCTGTACCAGTAGCTGGTCTCCTCCGGGAGGGGGAAGCTGCTGACCAGATACATGGGCGCCTTCTCCCGCTCGTTCCAAGTGACCAGCACGTTCACCGGCCCCCAGCGTTGATGGGTCCAGAGGGCGTCTTCCAGCCAGAGGCTCTCGCCAGGCCCCACGCTGAATTCCCTCAGGCTGAATGGCTCCCCCTCAATCCAGATCACATCATCCTCCGAGGCGCGGAGGACGAATTCCCACCCCCGCTGCCTTGCATCCTCTGCTCGAGCGGGGTAGCCAAACTCCCCATCTCCTACCAACACCACCAGAGCCTCGGCGGGCAGAAACTCAGCGGCTCTATCCAGCACCTCTTGATGGTCGCCAGCTTTGAAGTTGCCTTTCTGTCCCCTCCGAACCTTCCAGGTGAGGGGCAAGGCCCGCCTCCGGTAGCCGATGCTCACCATCAACATCTGGCAATACCGCCCCGCCGCACTGCTATCGATGATCAGTGGCAGGGCCATTCTACTCCTGGCCTGCACGAAGGGAGCGATGAAGGGGTGGTAATAAGCCCCCGCATCCACATGCTCATTCATCAAGAAGCGGCGCTGGCGTTGCATAAGGCTGGTGGCCTGGGCGGCGAAGGGAACTTCACCGGCAACCTTGCGCTGCTGGACACTCCGGGAACGCACAATCCCGGTGATCATCAAGCTCAGATTGGCCTGTCGTGCTGGCTCCTCACCAGACAGAACTTGACAAACCTTAGCTTTGATGGCAGAATAGGCCCGCAGACTGTCGCTCATAGTGCACCTCCTGTAAATGGAACACTTGGTGCAATTTATGAGCCCAGTCTGCTCTTTTGTCAAGTCAGCCCCCCACCCATCAGGGGTGTAGGGTACTGACTCTGATCTTTCGCTCATTTCTTGCGTGAAAAGTGAAATTGAGGTAAACTTCTGCCA
>JBHIEC010000266.1:0-2601 GCA_046760425.1 Anaerolineae bacterium | reverse complement strand
TGTCCTCAACCCTTTGCAGCCCCGGGCGGCAGGGATGGATTTGGCCCGCATCAAACGCGAATTCGGCGGGCGGCTCTCCTTCTACGGCGCCGTGGACATCCAGCGTACCCTGCCCTACGGCACGCCCCAGGAGGTTCAGGCCGAGGTGCGGGAGCGCTGCCGCGTCCTGGGCCGGGGCGGTGGCTACATCTGCGCCTCGGCCCACTACATCCAGGCTGACACGCCTCTGGAGAA
The DNA here is from genome assembly GCA_046760425.1 of Anaerolineae bacterium. Taxonomy (GTDB): domain Bacteria; phylum Chloroflexota; class Anaerolineae; order JBHIEC01; family JBHIEC01; genus JBHIEC01. Next base: position 2,367 of record JBHIEC010000266.1, on the reverse strand, counting down.
CATCATAGCCATGTACACCGCGCCCCGGGAGCTATCCGCCACAAAGGGCGGCGGATAAATCGCGCCGCCTGGGCAGAACACGCCCAGGCACCGTCATTTATGCGGTGCCGCTGTCTTTGATCAATGAGCGCACGATAGGAGGTCAACTTGGCAGAGCCGAAACGGGACAAGTATGACGTGGTCGTGATCGGAGCGGGGCTGGGGGGGCTGACCTGCGGAGCGCTGCTGGCCCAGGAGGGCATGAGCGTCCTGGTGGTGGATCAGCGGCCCGTGCCCGGCGGGGTATGCCACAGCTACCAGCGGCAGGGCTTCAGCATGGACGTCGGCCCTCACCTCCTCAGCGGCTGCGGCCAGGGTTGGGTTGTTCACAAGCTGCTGGCGACCCTGGGGGTCGAACAGGAGGTGGAGTTTCTGCCCGTTGATCCCCTGGCCCAGGCTATCTTCCCCGGTTACGCTGTTGAGATCCCTCCAAACTACGAGGCTTTCGCCGAACGACTGGCCCAGCGCTTCCCGGAAGAGAAGCCCCGGCTGCTCATGCTCTTCCGGGAGATGCTTCAGATGTACGTTGAGATCGACGATCTCCCCTCGACCTTCAGCCTGTGGGACTTCCTCAAGGTGCCCGTCACCCACCCTATCTTCGCCAAGTACCCCAGCAGGACCTTCGCCCAGATGATGGACGACTTCCTGCTGGATGACCAGCTCAAGGCCGTCCTCTCCGCTTTGTGGGTCTACTTCGCCCTGCCCCCCTCTCAGATATCGGCCGTCTTCTGGACGGTGGTCATGATGAGCTACTTCCTGGGCGGGGGCCACTATCCGCGAGGGGGGATCGGCCAACTGGCCCGGGCCCTGGCTCAGGGCCTGCAAAAACAGGGCGGTGAGCTGCTTCTCAGCACCATGGCCGAGAAAATCGTTGTCCGCCAGGGGCGGGCCGTGGGGGTGGAACTGGCCGATGTGGGCTATCGCTGGCTGCCCGACGGCCACCTGTCACCAGAAGCCGACCGACCGGCTGAGGGGCGGTTCACTGTGCAGGCCGAGACCGTGGTCTCCAACGCCGACGCCCGCCAGACCTTCATGCGGTTGGTAGGCCAGGAGCATGTGGGGGGTAGGTACCTGCAGGCACTGCAGCAGATGGAGCCCTCCCTGTCCCTGTTCAAGATCGCCCTGGGCGTGGAGATGGACCTGCCGACGGAGATGGCCTACCACGACACGGTCCTCTTTGACACCTACGATATGGATGCCATCTATGAGGGGATGCGGGCCGGTTTGCCCCAGGCTCCCTGCGACATCACTGTTCCCACGGTGACCGATCCCGGCCTGGCGCCGGAGGGGCACCACTGCCTCTACCTGTGGAACTACACCCCCTACGACGCCGTAGAGGATTGGCGCGCCGCCGAGCCCGGGGTCGCCCAGGCGATGATCCAGGCGGTGGAGCGGCACATCCCCGGCCTCTCGGAGCACATCGTCCTTCAGGACGTGATGAGCCCCTGGGCCCTGCAGCGCTACACCCTCAGCAGTCAGGGGGCGCCCTATGGCTGGACCTTCACCCCGGGCCAGATGGGCTTTAACCGTTTGCAGCCTCGCACGCCCATCAAGGGCCTTTATCTGGCCGGCCACTGGACAACGCCGGGCGCGGGCGTGGCCGGGGTGGTGATGTCCGGGCAACGTACGGCGGGCATCGTCCTGGCCCGAGAGGGCTGGTCTCTGTGGCGTAGGAGTGCATGAAGTTTGGAAGGAGGTAACACCATGTTCAGGGACAAGTTTAAACTGTGGCGCGAAGAGGTCCGAGCCCCCTTCTTCACGGCCACCATCGTGCCCATCGTCCTGGGGGCGGTCATTGCCTGGGTGCGGGTCGGCACCTTTCACTGGGGCTTTTTCCTGCTGACCCTCATCGGGGGGCTGTGCCTCCACGCCGGCACCAACGTGGTCAACGATTATTTCGACCACCTGAGCGGCAACGACGAGATCAACGTTGAGTTCGTGCGCCCCTTCACAGGGGGGAGCCGCATGATCCAGAAGGGGCTGCTCCAGCCCCAGGAGGTCCTGCGCGGAGCCCTGGCCTTCTTTGCCGCTGGCAGCCTCATCGGCCTGTACCTGGCCTACGCCCGGGGGCCGATCATTCTGATCCTGGGGCTCATGGGGGTCTTCTGCGGCTTCTTCTACACCGCCCCGCCCGTCTACCTGGCCAGGTGGGGCATCGGTGAGTTCATCGTGGGGGTGAACTTCGGGCTGTTGATGACCTTGGGGTCCTACTACGTGCAGACCCGGGCCCTGGCCTGGGAGCCGGTGGTGGCTGCCATCCCCGTGGCCCTGTTGATCGCTGGCGTCCTTTATATCAATGAGTTCCAGGACGTCCCAGCCGACCAGGCC
>JBHIEC010000265.1:0-2605 GCA_046760425.1 Anaerolineae bacterium | reverse complement strand
CAGCAGCTCAGCAATCTGGTGATCCTCGGCCGTGGGCAGCTCGGAGACGTCCACCATGAAGCACACCACGTCGGCATCGGGGATGGCACGGGTGGCCGTCTCCACCATGAACTCGCCCAGCTTGTGTTTGGGCTGGTGGATGCCGGGCGTGTCCACGAAGATGATCTGGGCCTCGGGCCGCGTCAGGATGCCCAGGATGCGTCGCCGCGTGGTCTGGGGCTTCTCAGAGACGATAGCGATCTTCTGGCCCACGTAGGCGTTGATGAGGGTTGACTTGCCCACGTTGGGCTTGCCGATGACGGCCACAAAGCCCGAGCGATAATCGGGGGGCACTGCCTCAGGGAACATCAGGTCAGAAACGGTCATGTTGTCTACTTGCCTACCTGTTCCTTGTCCACTTGTCTACTTGTTTCCTTGCTATCCCCCACATCCGGCAACAACTCTCCCAGGATGTGGGCAACGAACCGCATGACAGGGAAGCCGCCCACCAGCAGGATCAGCTCGCTGGCGCCGATGGAGACGAAGAGGGGCAAGAAAGGCGCCGCTGTGATCACGTTGAGCATCAGGGAGACGGAAGCTGCCGTGGTCAGGGCGTAGACGACCACTCCTAGCCAGGGGAAATGCTTCCCTATCCACCAGCACAGCACCCCGCCGGCGAAGTCGGTGAGGGGCATGAAGACCAGCTCCCAGGCTCCCACGTAGGGGCTCAGCAGGTTGGCCAGGATGGTACCCAGGGCGATGCCGAAGATGGCATCGGGGAACCAGATGACCAGGGGCTTCAGGGCCTCGCTCAGCCGGAACTGGATGGGCCCGTAGGAGATGGGGGCCAGGCCCACGGTGAGCACAGCGTACAGGGCCGCCACAATGGCCCCTCGTACCACCTGGCGCGTGGTGATAATACCTTTCAACTTATCTTCTCTCCATCCGCTGACACCCACAACCGGCAGAAGGCGCACAGCCCCGGCGCCGTGGTCGGCTGGCCGCAGCGCTGACACTCCCCCAGATTCAGGCTCTCCCGAACCTGGGCCAAAAGGCCCTCCTCCCTGGCCCGCAGGAACTCCAGGTAGAAGCCCAGCTTGGCCCCGGGCGACCTGGCCTCCAGTTGATTAAGCAGGGTCTTGTAGAAGATGGTCGTGGCGCCCACGGCGTAGGGGCACTCGTCGTAGATGTAATCAATGCCCCGCACCAGGGCGTAGGCCGCTGTCTCCCGCTCGTAGAAGCGGCAGAAGGGCTTGACCTTGCGTGCCAGCCCGGGGTGAGTCGAAGGCAGTACGGGCGCCTGGCGGGCCAGATAACCCGTCTGCCAGCGCAGGACGTTCTGGAACAGCACTGCGGCCTCGTCGTCCAGGTTGTGGCCCGTGGCCAGAACGTCGAAGCCCCCCTCGATAGCCACGCGGTTCATGATGTAGCGCTTGGCCAGCCCGCAGACGGAGCAAGGCTTACCCCGCCGTCGTCGGCGAGCCAGCTCCGGAATGGTCTGGCCGTAGGTCTCTCCGACATCCACCACGTGGAGCACCGCCCCTGGCCTTTCCTCCGTGAACTTCTTGACCCTGGCGTAGGACTGCTCTGAATAATCCTGGCCCTCGATGCCCAGGCCGATGTAGAGCCCTTCGGCCCGGTAGCCCAGATGGAGCAGCACATCCCACAGCGACAGGCTGTCCTTCCCCCCTGAGACGGCCACCAGCACCCGATCCCCGGGTTCGAACATCCTGTACTTCTCGATGATGCGCTGCGTGGTGGCGGGGAACCACTCCAGATAATGCTCACGGCAGAGGGCCAGGCGGTGGTGGCGCATGTTGATGACCGCCTGCTCTCCGCATTTGCGGCATCTCATCTCCGGTGTCCCTGCTGGCAGGCTTCCACGAGGCGGGGCAGGATCACCGCTACGTCCTCGTGGAAGACAAGGTCGGCGTAGCGGTCGAGGGGGGTGGGCTGGTGGTTGACGATGACCAGTTTGGCGCCATGGCGATAGGCCGTCAGGGGCAGATCGGCAGCGGGGGCCACCTCCAGAGAGGAGCCGGCCACCAGCATCAGGTCGCACCTCTCAGCCTCGCCCCAGGCCTCCAGGAGAACCCACCTGGGCAAGAGCTCGCCGAAGAGGACAACGTTGGGCTTCAACAGGCCGCCGCATGGGCAGCGAGGCACTTCGCCGCCCTCGAGGAACCCTTCGATCAGCCCCTGGGTGGGGACGACCTTGTGGCACTTGAGGCAGGTGGCCTCGCGCATATGCCCGTGTAGCTCCAGGACGCGCTTCGAGCCCACCCGCTGATGCAGGCCGTCAATGTTCTGGGTGATGACGGCCTTGAGGAATCCCATGGCCTCCAGGTCGGCCAGGGCATGATGGGCCGGGTTGGGCTGGGCCTCCAGCAGGGTCCTGGCCAGGGGGCGGACCCAGTTGAAGAAGGACTGGGGGTGTACCTTGAAGGCCCAGATGGAGGCCACGGCCATGGGGTCCACCCCGCTCCACAGGCCGGAGGACGGGCTGCGGAAGTCGGGGATGCCGGAAGGTGTGCTGATCCCGGCACCGGTCAAAGCCACGGCGTAGCTGGATTTCGAGACGAGTTCAGCAGCTTGCTGGATATCGCGTTCAAAAGTCATTATGGAA
>JBHIEC010000264.1:0-2641 GCA_046760425.1 Anaerolineae bacterium | reverse complement strand
GTCTACGCCATGGGCGGCGAGGTGCTCCTGGCCCTGAACATCGCCGCCTTCCCCGCCGACTTCCCCCCCGAGCTGGTCAGCGAGATCCTGCGGGGTGGGGCGGAGAAGGTGGCCGAGGCGGGAGGCGTCATCGCCGGCGGCCACACCATTGACGACAAGGAGCCCAAGTACGGCCTGGCAGTCATCGGCCTGGTCCATCCCCAGCGGGTCGTGACCAAGGCTGGAGCAAAACCCGGCGACGCCCTGATCCTGACCAAGCCTCTGGGGGTGGGCATCATCACCACGGCCCTCAAGGGCGATGCCGCTGAGCCGGCCCACGTGGAGGCGGCCCAGGAGAGCATGTTGCAGCTCAACCGCCGGGCGGCCCAACTCATGCAACAGGTGGGGGTGCACGCCGCCACAGATGTCACCGGCTTCGCCCTCCTGGGCCACGCCTGCGAGATGGCCCAGAACAGCGGCGTGGGCATGCGCTTTTATGTGGAGAAGATCCCCTTCCTGGATGGAGCGCGGCGCTACGCCGAGGAGTGGCTCTTCCCCGGCGGCACCCAGAACAACCGCGAGCACTTCTCCCAGTGGGTGCACTTCGCTCCCGACATCTGCGAGGAAGACCAGTTTCTGCTCTACACCCCCGAGACTTCGGGCGGGCTGCTCATCGCCGTGCCTCAGGCCAAAAGTGAGGCCTTCCTGGATCTCTGCGCCGCCGAGGGCCAGGCCGCCTGGGTGGTGGGGGAGGTGGTGGCTGGAGAAGGGATCGAAGTGGTGCACTAAATGCTGCCTAGCAGTCTGCGGAGTGCGAAGAAGGGATGGTAGAGGGCCATCCCTTCCTTTTTTGCCGCCAGGAAGGAAAGATGGTATAATGTGGGGCAAGGAGAAACCTATGATCGCTCTATCCACGGGGTCGCTGTACACTTACGGTCTCGATCGCGTCTTCGAACTGGCCCGGGAGGTGGGCTTCGACGGGGTCGAGGTGCTGATAGACGAGCGGTGGGACACGCGCCAGGCCGATTACCTGGGCCGGCTTCGAGATCGGCATGGCATCCCCATCGTCAGCCTGCACAGTCCCTTCTCGGATCATGTGGATGGTTGGGAGGGCGATGAGGTGAGCCGCATCCGGCGCTCCGTGGCCCTGGCCGAGGCGCTGGGGGCCAGGACGGTGGTGGTGCATCTGCCTCGCCGCTTCTCCCGGCTCAGACTGAGGCTGCCGGGTGTGCGGCTGTCCCTCACCCTGGGCCTGTCTCTGGGGCGAGAGCGGGTCTATCGCCGCTGGCTGCTGGAGGAACTGGCAGCCTATCAGGCCGAGACGCCGGTAACCATCGCCGTGGAGAACATGCCGCTCAAACGACTCCTGTTCCTGAGGGTCAACCCTTATCAGTTGAACGAGTTCGAGGGGTTGGAGGCCTTTCCCCATCTGGTCTTCGACACCACCCACCTGGGCACGCGGGGATTCGACATAATAGAAGCCTATGAACGGCTGAAGGCTCGTATCGCCCACGTGCACCTGTCCAACTACAACGGCCGGGAGCATCGGCTGCTGGACGACGGGCACTTACCCCTGGGGCAGTTGCTGCGGCGCTTGAGGGCGGACGGGTACCGGGGGATCGTGACTCTGGAGTTCAGCCCTCGTTCCCTGGGTGGGGAGGACGAGGGGCGGGTGCGGGCCAATCTGGAGCGGAGCCTGGTCTTTTGTCGGCAGCACTTTAAGTAGTTTTTTCGCGTAGTCAAATTGCATATACCACCAGCGCCCATTAAAAAATGACATAAAGATACAGCAATTAACTATGCGAAATATACACTGACTTCGATTACCCCTACTGGCTGGCACACGGCTCAGGACACCTGCGATAAGGTGAGCCCGGAGAGTTTGGAGAGAGTGGCTGGAAGGGAAACGAAGGGAATGAGGGAGCTCGAGGGAACTCAGGGGGCGGCGGTCATCTTTGATATGGACGGGGTGATGGTGGACACGGCCCAGCAGCACTACGCCGCCTGGCAGCGGGTCTTCGCTGAGGTGGGGAGGGAGCTCAGCGAGGCGGAGTTCCGCACTACCTTCGGCATGCGCAACCCCGAGATCCTGCGCCGCTTCCTGGGGGATGATCTCCCGGAAGACAAGATAGAGGAGCTGAGCCGCAGGAAGGAGGCCTATTACCGCGACCTGGTGCGGGAGCAGGTAGTGCCAGCGCCGGGCCTGCTGCCCCTCCTGCGGGAGCTGAAGGCCCGCGGGTTCAAGGTGGCCGTGGGCACCTCGGCCCCCTACGAGAACATTGAGCTGGTGCTGGGCAAATTGGGCATCAAAGGGGATATTGACGCCGTGGTGGGTGGGGCGGACGTGGCGCAGGGTAAACCGGCCCCTGACACCTTTCTTTTGGCCGCTCGGCGCTGCGGCGTGCCCCCCGAGCGCTGCCTGGTCATCGAGGACGCCCCCGCGGGGCTGGCTGCGGCCCGGGCGGCAGGGATGCGCTGCATCGGCGTCACGGGCACCAAGCCGCGCGAAGCCCTCTCCGACGCAGACCTGGTGGTGGACAGCCTGACGGAGGTGGACGCAGGGGTGGTGGAACGGCTGCTGTAGCTGTCCCGCTCCCGTCGGATCCTGCCAGAAACCAGGTTTTTTGCGCCCAGAAGTAAAGAGAGGTAGTTTTTCCAGTCA
>JBHIEC010000263.1:0-2649 GCA_046760425.1 Anaerolineae bacterium | reverse complement strand
CAGCTTCTTGAAACCGAGGTCAACAGCCCAGCGCTGGTCGGCCCTCTCCCAGTCGAACCTGAGGCGAGGCGCATGCTCAAAGCGCATCGCTTCCTCATCGGCGTGGCAGAAGCGTGCGCAACGGCTGCACAGGTAGTAGCCAGGGCGCTCGTCCTGTGGCGGGTGCCACTCAAGAACAGGCAGCGTGGGGCCACCACAGCAGGCGCAGCGGTACTGCCGGGTAGATATGATCAACTGCTGAAGACTCTCATCCGGCTTAGGAATCACCGTAGAACGGACCATTGATTACCTCCTCCTTGATATGGCTGAGGGGGAGTGCAGGCGCGAGCCTGCTTGTGGGGCGGATGGTTCGGCTGAGACTTCGTCGAGCCCCGCCCTGAGCCCCGCAGTGAGCGGGACGAACTGCGGGACGAAGGGCTCAGTCGAGACGCTCACCGCCGAAGCCTTGCGTCCGCACTTCTGCTTCAAGAAGAGGTGATCACGAGTCATACACACCTCTCATATTGCTGTGACGGGGGACACAGACTTCCAGTCTTCCCTGCATGTCACCTGTCTCCTCCAGGAGTCTGGCTCCAGGGATGATGCTCTGCCACCCAACGACGCATCAGTTCGCTGGCGAAGCGCACACCGTCCTCAGTGTCACTTACCACGTCATGACGGTCCAACAGTTCAATAGCCGACTCGACGGCCTCAGGGGCCAGTCCGGATGCCGTGCCCAGTTCATCGGCCGACCAGGAAGCCTCACGCCCGGCCATGACCTGCATCAGCGACCGCTCTGCCTCGGTGACGTTGTTCCACACACCGTCGAAATAGTAGCTGGACGATTCGTAAAAATCCGGCGTGAGCAGAGGCTCCAGGTCAGCCAGGGTCAGCGTGCGTGGCGTCTTCTCGCCCTCGCGCAGAAAGCGCTCGTTCCAGCGGTTCACCAGTTCCCAACACAGCCGATGCAACAGGAAGGGCTGGCCACCGGTCAGGTGGCAGAGCTCCTCTATCAGCGCTGATTCGTACTCCAGAGCGAAGTCCGGGGCTGGCTGCGTGATCAACTGGATGGCCTCCTGGCGGCTCAGGTAACCGACACGCACGTGCTCGGTGATGTCGTAAAAGGCTGAGCGATAGTCACGCCCCATTTCGTCCAGCGTGTGCAGCCCACCGAAGATCAGCGCCAGCCAGCGATGTTTCTGGTTGATGGCGCGCAGGTAGTCCAGGAAGCGGGCCTCAATCCGCCCCTCCTGGATACCCTGTTCGATCAGCTCGAATTCGTCAATGGCCAGGATCAGCCGCCGATCGGCCATCTGCCAGCCCAGCCGGTCAAGCAGGGCGTTGAGCGCCAAGCGCCCCTCCCCCAGCGAAGAATATGCCGCTGACTCGGGTGCGGGCCCAACATCCAGATCGGCCGATGCCGCAGCGCCGTGGATCGAACGAGCGATGTCAAACAGAAGCTGGCCGGTGTGGTCCACCCAGCCGGCGTCCTGCATGTCCAGCAGCACCAACAACGTGTTGGGGTCTTTGCGCGGGTTGAGGTTACGCAGGATGGACGTCTTGCCCATCCTGCGGTGGCCGTAGAGGATGAGCGCTGGCAGGGCTTCGGCGCTGGCCCACAGCGTTTCGATGCGGCGCAAGATATCCTGGCGTCCCACGAAGGCCGGTGGCTCGACCGGCAGGCCGGAGTAACCCAAGTAGGGGTTGGGGACCGGCTGGCGCAGCACCTCTTCACCGATCTCACCGCCGGCCAGGGCCAGGATGTCACGCCACCGCTGGGCGACTCCCTTGACGATACCGCGTTCCGGCTCTGGGCAGGTCGTATCCGCGTCGGCCACCAGGCGTGTCAATTCCGCCGTGGCCCGGCCGAGGGCCGTGGAACGGCTCAGCGGCGAGAGTGAGGTGTGAGCGCGACTGGCCTCCGTGGCCACCCCTCGCAGGCGGCCCAGCGTCTCCAGGACCTGCCCTCGCAGCGGTGGTTCAGAGAGGGACTGGAGCCCTTCCGATGCTGCCACCCAATCTGCAACCCCGGCCATATCGCCAGCGTTGAGGGCCAGGGACAGGGACGAGGCAATCTGGAAGAGTTCGGCACCGTGGGGGAGTTGCTGCACCTGGGCAAAGGCCTCCGCCGCTTTCTCTGCTTCTCCCTGGTGGAGCCACCAGAAACCGGCACAGGCCACCCGAGCGGGGGTATCCAGGCGCAGCTCGTGGGGGAAGCGTGTTAGCCAAAGGCGCTTGATACGCGCTGGCAGGAGAAAGAAGCCGTCTATGGCCTCTGACCACATCCTGTTCCCTAGCGAGGCTGAACAGAAACGCACCAGCTCCCAATCGAATGGCTCGTCCACCAGCACGCTGACGGCAGAGAGCAACCGCTCGTCTGCCTGGCGAGCCAAAGCAGCCTCGACTGCGCGGACAGCCGGGATGAACTGCAAGGTGTAAGCCAGCAACTGGTTGATGTTGCCGACCCCACCAGCCCAGTCGCGGGCAAGCCAGCTCTCGAGGGTCTCTTGCACACCCGGCATAGGCAGCCAGACCAGGCGACTCCATCTCCAGACCGACCCTCCTCCCCCCCGAGGCCACGACCAACGCGCTGGCAGCGCGAGCAACAGGTAGTCGGGAATTCGGCCAACGGTCACGCCAACCGCCACGCCAAACGCCACGCCACCCGCC
>JBHIEC010000262.1:0-2667 GCA_046760425.1 Anaerolineae bacterium | reverse complement strand
CCGGCCCACACGATGAGGCCGGGCAGGAACGGCGTGGGCAGGTCAGGGTGGTGGGGCAGCACCCGCACCGTGTACCCGTGCAGACCGCTCTTGCGGCAGGGGACAGCACCAACCTCGAAGCGGTAGTTGCCCTCGCCATCCGGTCCGACGGGCTGCATCGGCGTCGCCTCTGCCTCCACAATCTCGCCCTCGGCGTCCACCCGCCCCAGGTAAAGCTCCACTCGCACATCGTCCGGCGTCAGGACGCCCAGATGGACCCGCGCGCGAGCATGGACCTCATCCCCGACCCGGAGTTCCCCGAGCGGTTCGGCACCTACCGCCTCCACGCGGACCTGTGGCCAGCCTTCCTGGACCCGGGCCTTCCAGGCTGCCAGCGCCCTGGCCCGGGCCATCCCGTCAGCCGTGAGCTGCCGGTAGCGCGCTGCCGCCGGCAGGTAGAAACACTCCGTGTACTCCTGCACCATGCGGTGGGTGTTGAAGAAGTGGCATAGCGTCCCAATGGAGGCCTTCATGCGGGCGATCCAGCGACGCGGCAACCCATCGGCCCCCCGGTCGTAGAAGGTAGGGATCACATCTTGCTCCAGCAGATCGTAAAGGGCCTCGGCCTCCACCTGGTCCTGGTAGCCAGGGTCGTCATACACTTCCCCCCGCCCGATGGCCCAACCAAATGGAATTTCGAATTTCGGATTTCGGATTGCGGATTGCAACCTTTGACCAAATCCGAAATCTAACCACGCTTCATCCCACCACCCGTCCAGCGTGCTCAGGTTGAGCACCCCGTTGGCGGCGGCCTTCATGCCGCTGGTGCCGCTGGCCTCCCGTGGCCGGCGCGGCGTGTTCAACCACACATCCGCCCCCTGCACCAGGTAGCGGGCCACAGCCATGTCGTAATCTTCCAGAAAAACCAGCCGCCGCCGGAACGCTTCCTGACGGGCCAGTCCCACCACCTGTCGGATCAGCTCCTTGCCTGCATCGTCCCGAGGATGCGCCTTGCCGGCGAAGATAACCTGCACCGGCCGCTCCGGGTTGTTGAGGATGCGTGCCAGCCGCTCCGGATCACGCAGCAGCAGGGTCGCCCGCTTGTACGTGGCGAAGCGGCGGGCAAAGCCGATGGTCAACGCCTCGGGGTCCAGCGCCTCGTTGGCGGCCTCGATCTCCGCCTGGGGCGCGCCGCGCCGCTCCAGTTGGCTCCGCAAGCGGCGGCGGGCAAAGGCCACCAACCGCTCCCGCCGCCGCTCGTGGGTGCGCCACAGCTCCTCAGCCGGGATGCGCTCCGCCCGCTGCCACACCTCCTGGTCGGCCGGCTCCTCCCGCCAGCGCGGCCCCAGGTAGCGGTCGTAGAGCTGGTTCATCTCCAGGGAGATCCACGAACGGAAGTGGACACCGTTGGTCACGTGGCCGATGGGTATCTCGTCCTCAGGTACCCCAGGCCAGATCCCCTGCCACATCCGGCGGCTGACCTGGCCGTGCAGCCGACTGACCCCGTTGCTGTAGGCAGCCAGGCGCAAGGCCAAAATGGTCATGCAGAAAGGTTCGCTGTCGTTCCCGGGATCTTGCCGCCCCAGAGCCAGGAACTCCCGACGGGATAACCCCAGGCCCCGGGCATAGTCAGCGAAGTAGCGGTCCATCAGGTCAGGCGGGAAATAGTCGTGTCCGGCGGCCACGGGCGTATGGGTGGTGAAGATCAACCCGGCCGAGGCAGCCTCTCGGGCTTCGGCGAAGGAGAGCCCGTGAGTCTCCATCAGGTGGCGGATCCGTTCCAGCGCCAGGAAGGCAGAGTGGCCCTCGTTCATGTGGTAGACGGTCGGCTCCACCCCCAGGGCCTTCAGCGCCCGGTAGCCGCCGATGCCCAGCATGATCTCCTGTTGGATGCGCATCTCCAGATCGCCACCGTACAGTTGGTCGGTGATGTCCCGATCTTCGGGGCGGTTGGCCGGGATGTTGGTGTCCAGCAGGTAAAGGGCCACGCGCCCCACCTGCGCCCGCCACACCTGGGCGGTGACCTGCCGGCCGGGGTAGGGGACCTCGATGGTGAGCGGCGTCCCTTCGCCACGCTCGAGGGCCAGCCCATCCGCCTGGCGCTCCAGGATCAGGGGCAGGTTGTGGAAGTCGTTGTCCTCGTAGGCCTCCTGCTGCCAGCCCGCCTCGTTGAGATACTGACGGAAGTAGCCCTGCTGGTAGAGCAACCCGACGCCCACCAGAGGCAGCCCCAGGTCGCTGGACGACTTCAGGTGATCGCCGGCCAGCACCCCCAGCCCGCCAGCAAAGATGGACAGGCACTCCGTCAGGCCGAACTCGGCTGAGAAGTAGGCGACCAGGGGACCTTCGCTCTTGCCGTGGGCGCGGCGAAACCAGGCGGATTCGCCGGCCAGATAGGCGTCAAAGTCCCGCACAACGCGCTCCAGGTGGGCCAGGAACCCCTCGTCAGCCGCAGCGGCTTCAAGCCGTGCCTGGTCAATGGTCCCTAGCATGAGCACCGGGTTGTGGCCGGTGATCTCCCATAGGCTTTGCCCTGAGGCGCCCGTCGAAGGGTCGCTGTCCAATCGGCGGAACAGTTCAATGGTGTCGTGGTTCCAGGCCCAGCGCAGGTTGTAGGCCAGATCGCGCAGGCGCTCCAGCGGGGCCGGCAGTGATGGGATGACGGTAAAGGTGCGAATTGGCTTCATC
>JBHIEC010000261.1:0-2675 GCA_046760425.1 Anaerolineae bacterium | reverse complement strand
ATTCTGTCCCCAATGCGCCGGCCGTCTAGCTCCCAGGATGGTCGAAGGCCGGGAGCGCCTGGTCTGCCAGGCGTGCGGCTTCATCTTCTACCGCGACCCCAAGGTGGCGGCGGGCGTTCTGGTGGAGAGAGCGGGGCAGGTGCTCCTGGCCCGACGGGGAATCAACCCGGGACAGGGCCTCTGGTACCTCCCCTCGGGTTTCGTGGAGTGTGACGAGAGCCCCCAGGATGCAGCGGTGCGGGAGGTCAAAGAGGAGACGGGGCTGGATGTGGCGCTGGATGGCCTCCTGGACATCTACACCTACCGGGATGACCCCCGAGGGCCGGGCATCCTGATCCTCTATCGGGGCCATGCGATCGGCGGAGAGCTCTCCCCCTGCCATGAGGTGACGGAGGTGGCCTTCTTCGCCTCTGACAGCCTGCCCACCGACATCGCCTTCGCCAGCCATCGGCGGGCTCTGGCGGAGTGGCATTCCAGAGCCGATTCGGGACCGGGGAAGGGGATGGCCACGCGATTCATCCTGGTGCGACACGGACAGACGGCCTGGAACCGGGAGGTGCGGTTTCGCGGGCGAGAGAATCTGCCCCTGAACGAGGTGGGGCGGCAGCAGGCTGAAGCGGCGGGGCGGCGGATCGCGGCCACCTGGTCGGTCTCAGCCGTCTACACCAGCCCCCTCCGCCGCGCCCGACAGACGGCCCAGGCCATCGCCCGAGCCCTGGGGCTCACCCCCCGGCCCCTGGAGGGGCTGCTGGACCTGGACTATGGCCAGTGGCAGGGGCTATCCCCCCAGGAGGTGCAGCAACACTACGCCGACCTGTACGCTGCCTGGCTGCATAGTCCCCAGGTGGTGCGCTTCCCCGGCGGGGAGAGCCTGGCGCAGGTGCGGGACAGGGCTCTGGAGGCCGTGCTGGAACTGGCCCGGCGGCATGAGGGGCAGACGGTGGTGTTGGTGGGGCATCAGGCAGTGAACAAGGTCCTCCTGTGCGCCGTCTTGGGCCTGGACAACGCCCACTTCTGGCGCATCGAGCAGGACACGGCGGCCATCAACGTCTTCGAGTACCGGGAGGGCACCTTCGTGGTCAGCCTGCTCAACGACACCGGCCATCTACGCTGAGAACTAAGGAGCACAAGCATGAGACAACAGATCAGGACAGCCAGGGAAGCCTATCGCCCAGCCTGGGAGAAGGCCCGCCATGACCTGCAGAACCTGGATCCCAAGGTCGTGGGCTGGCGCAGTGACGCGCGGTACGAGGAAACGGAGGAGGGCCGTGGCCGGTTCCAGTTGCCCTTCCTGGGCCGCAACTACGTCGTCCGCTACCCGGACGTCACCGTGTGGGATGAGGAGACGGGCCAGGAGCCGCCCATGGCGGTGCAGATTATCCTGCTGCACTACCTCATCCACGCCGACGGCACCCCTCCCGCCGGGCAATGGCTGGCCTTTCGGCAGTTCCCGGGCGGGTTGGGCTACGAGGCGGCCCACAAGCAGCGAGCTTCCATACCCCTGACCCGGGCCTTCGGCCAGGATTGCGAGGCTTTCGTGCAGGCGGCCCGCGCCCTGGGGGGAGAATCCCTGGACTTCGGCGACGCCTCCTTCCTCTTCCGCGCCCTGCCGCGCCTGTGGCTGGCTGTGGTGCTGCACCTGGGCGACGAGGAGTTCCCGCCCTCGGCCCGCGTCCTCTATGATGCGGCCGCCGGCCACTACCTGCCTACTGAGGACCTGGCGGTGCTGGCGAACCTGCTGAGCGGCTATCTCATCAAGGCTGCCGGCAAGGAGGAGCGGGGCTCTGAGGGATAGCTAAGACAGGGTGAGGCGCTTGAAGGCTTCGGCGTAGCTCATCCCCTGACCTTCGGCCACCTGGCGAGCCCGCTCCCTGACCCACTCGACGATGCGCTGGGGGTCCTCGAACTGGCTGCGGTGCTCCATAAGGGCAGCGATTTTAAGGTCCAGGGTGTCGGTGATGTCCACCCAGTAGTCGGGGGCCAGGGTGAGGGTCAGGTAGACCTCCCGCACCTTGTGGGGCTCCAGGCCCTCAGCGGCCAGTTCGGGGAAGGTCAGGCGGTCGCGGGCGGAGGGGAAGACAGCGGCCAGGGCGGCCTCGCCGGCAGCCCGGTGGTCAGGGTGGTTGATGTAGACCTGGCCAATGTAGCGGGTGGTGGGGTCCTGGGTGAAGACGGCGTCGGGCTTGTAGCGGCGGATCTCCCGGGTGATGTCGCGCCGCAGTTCCAAGGTGGGCATCAGCTCGCCGTCACGGTAGCCCAGGAAGACAACCTCCTTGACCCCCAGGAGCTGGGCGGCCACGCGCTGCTCCTGCTCTCGGATCTCGGCCAGCCGCTCTGAGGTCATCTCGGGGTCACTGCTGCCCTTGTCGCCGTTGGTGCAGATGACGTAGGTGACCTCCTTGCCCGCCTGGGTCAATTTGGCCACGGTCCCTCCCACGCCGAACTCCGTGTCGTCGGGGTGGGCCACGATGACCATGATGCGCTGTATCTCATCGTCCCACATGCTTCCACCTCTGCTCGGTTTTGAGGCCCTATTTTACTCCTTTGTCGGCCTGGAGGCAAATCCAGCCAATCGTCCGCAAGTGGTGCCTGGGCAAGCTGTGACGGGACCCCCTGGCTCTGACAAGCGGTCACGCTCGCATCAGCTTATTGCCAGCTTTGACCCAGACCCGCGT
>JBHIEC010000260.1:0-2690 GCA_046760425.1 Anaerolineae bacterium | reverse complement strand
CACCGACCGCATGGGCAGCGTGGTGGGGCGTATCGGGGCCGGCGAGGGCAAGAAGCTCCTCTACAACGCTCACCTGGACACCGTGGGCATCGGCGATCCCTCGGCCTGGCCGCGCGATCCCTACGGGGCCGTGATCGAGGGAGGTATCCTCTACGGGCGGGGCGCCTGTGACATGAAGGGCGCCCTGGCGGCCATGGTCTACGGGGGCAAGCTCCTCCTCGATGCTGGCGTGATCCTCAAGGGCGACCTCTACGTGGCGGGGGTGGTTCAGGAGGAGGGCTGCGAGGGGTTGGCCATGCGGGTCCTCGTCGAGGAGGAGGGGATTCGACCCGACTTCGTGGTCTTGGGCGAGGCGACGAACCTGCAGGTGAGCCGGGGGCAGCGGGGGCGAATGGAGATGCGGGTCACGGTGCGCGGGCGGGCCTGTCATGCCTCGGCCCCGGAGCGGGGCGAGAACGCCATCTACCCCCTGGCCCGTATCGCCCTGGAGATCGAGGGGCTGAACGAGAAGTTGGCTTTCGATCCCTTCCTGGGCAAAGGGAGCATCGCAGCCACGGTGATCGAGTCCACCAGCGGAGGGGTCAACGTCATCCCCGATTCCTGCACCCTCTACCTCGACCGCCGCCTCACCGCTGGGGAGAGCGAGGCGAGGGCCGTGGCTGAGGTCAGAGAGATCGTCGCCCGCCACGCACCGGACGCAGAGGTAACGGTGCTCGATTACGAGGCCACCAGCTACGCGGGCTACCCCTGCCGGGCGAAGCAATACTTTCCCAGTTGGGTCCTGGCGGAGGATCACCCCCTCGTCCAGGCGGCGTCTCGGGCCGTCAAGGAGGCCCTGGGCTACGAGCCCCTCATCGGCAAGTGGGCCTTCTCCACCGACGGCGCCTATACTATGGGGGTGGCCAGCATCCCCACTGTGGGCTTCGGCCCCGGCGAGGAATGCTTCGCCCACACCGTGGAGGACCAGGTGCGAATCGAGGACGTGGTCAAGGCGGCGCGGGTTTACGCCCAGTTGGCCGTCGAGCTCTTGGGGGTTGTAGAAGAGTACACAAGGAAATAAGGAAACAAGTACACAAGAAACAAGGCCCTTGCCACTTGTCTACTTCTTATGTTCAAAGACCTCAAAAGCGGGAAGGAGAATGCAAAGATGAAAACCGAAACGTTCCGAGGCCGGGATTTCCTCACCCTGCTGGACTACAGCCGCGAGGAGGTGGAGACCATCCTCGACGTGGCCCTGGACCTCAAACGGCGCTTCGCCATCGGCGAGCCCCACGACCATCTGCTGCGAGGCAAGACCCTCTTCATGATCTTCTACAACACCTCGCTGCGCACCCGCAACAGCTTCGAGGCGGGCATGACCCAGTTGGGCGGCCACGCCCACTACCTGGAGCCGGGCAAGATTTACACCCCCGCCCTGGTGGGCATGGAGCGGGCCTATGAGACGGAGCGGGTCTCCGATGTGGCCCGGGTGCTCTCGCGCATGGGCCACGCCATCTCCATCCGCTGCTACGGCGACCCCGTGGAGTGGATCTACGGCAAGGCTCATGAGATGGAGCGGGAGTTCGCCCGCTGGGCTGACATCCCCGTCATCAACATGGAGTGCGACAAGTACCACCCCTGCCAGGCCCTGGCAGACATCCTGACCGTCAGGGAGAAGTTCGGTGGCTTCTCCGGGGTGAAGTTCGTCATGAGCTGGGCCTACTCCCCCAGCGTCCACAAGCCGCGAGCTGTGCCCCAGAGCGCCATCATCGCCGCCACCATGATGGGCATGGACGTGGTGCTGGCCCACCCCAAAGGCATGGAACTAGACGACGAGGTCCTTGCCGCCTGCGAGGGCTACGTCGGGAAGTACGGCGGCTCCTTCGCCATCTCCAATGACATGGGGGAGGCCTTCGAGGGGGCCCACGTGGTCTACCCCAAGTCCTGGACGGCAGTGCCCATGTTCGCCCCGCCGGTAGGGGAGCGGGACGAGGAGAGAACTAAGGAAATCTTCGAGGCCAACCAGGATTGGATCTGCGACGCCGAGAAGATGGAGTTGGCCCACAAAGACGCCATCTACATGCACTGCCTGCCCTGCGACCGGGGCTTTGAGGTGACTGACGAGGTCATTGATGGGCCTCAGTCAGTGGTCTTCGACGAGGCGGAGAACAGGTTGCATGTGCAGAAGGCGGTGATGAGTTTAGTGATGAGGTAGAAAAGTACACAAGGAACAAGTACACAAGTAGACAAGGAAACAAGGCCCCTTGCCACCTGTCTACTTGCTACTTGTGTACTTGTCTACTCTCCAAAGGAGACGACTATGGACCTCTACGGCAGAGACCTGATCTGCACCCAAGAATGGTCGAAAGCGGAACTCGAAACCGTCCTGGACCTGGCAGCCAAGATGAAACGAGACCGGTTCAGCCCCCGCTGGACCTCGATTCTGGCCCACAAGACCTTCCTCATGTTCTTCTACAACCCCTCGGTGCGCACCCGCCAGTCCTTCGAGGCGGCTGCCACGGAGCTGGGGGGCCACGCCCAGTTCCTGGAGCCCAGGGCCATGCGCCTCAAGACGGCCACCACGGCCGGCGAGACGGTCGAGGACGCGGCCCAGGTGATGAGCCGCTACGCGGCGGGGCTGGGCATCCGCATCCTGGAGGACAAGATCACCCGCTACGGCGAGGGGGACGAGCTGATCCGGGAGTACGCCC
>JBHIEC010000259.1:0-2699 GCA_046760425.1 Anaerolineae bacterium | reverse complement strand
AGGTCGAAGCCGGCGGCGAAGGCCGGCGTCTGGCCGAAGTTGCGCCGGAAGCGGACCACCTTCAGGCGAGGGTCGGCGGCGTGGAGCCGCTTCAGAATGGCGAAGCTCCCGTCGGTGCTGCCGTCGTCCACGATGATGATCTCGTAGGGCCGTCCGAACTCCTCCAGGACCGTCGTGAGCTGGGTGTATAGGGCTTCGACGGTCTCCTCCTCGTTGAAGAGGGGGATGACGATGGAAAGCTCGATGGCACGATTTGTTTCGCTCATAGCATCTGCTCCGATCCGATGATCCCCTCCAGGGCGTACAGGACGCCGCCGATGAGGCCCGTGGCCACGGTCACGGCATAGAAGAGCAGCGACATGGCCAGGGCCAAGGGGGCCGGCACGCCCGCCTGGGCGAAGAGGAAGACGTAGGCCCCCTCCCGCACCCCCAGGCCGCTCAGGGAGATGGGCAACATCAGGCTGAAAGAGATGAGGGGCACGAAGAGCACGAAGTACCAGGGGGAGACCCGCACCCCCAGGGACCAGGCCAGCAGGATGTTGACGGCGATGAGCAGGATGTTGAAGGCGAAGGAGATGGCGAAAGCCCGACCCAGAGCCGGGCGGCCGTAAGCGCTGAAGGACTGGTAGAAGGCCCTGATCCCCTCCCGCTCGGCCAGGGATCGCAGCCAGGGCCAGCGGTCCCTCAGGCGTCGCCACCAACCGGCCTGCAGCAGGAGGCCCACGCTGGCGAAGCTGCCCAGGGCCACGCTCAGGATGAGCACGGCCAGGGCGGGCGTGACCAGGCGGTAGCCGAAGGCCAGGGCTCCCACGGCCATGGCCAGGAGCACCAGCAGGCCGCTGGCCCGATCCACCAGCACGCTGCTGGCAGCGATGGCCGCGCCGGGGCCGTCCCGGGCCAGCCCTGTGGAATCTCTGTTCCACAGGGCCAGCTTGTAGGCCCGCACCACGTCGCCCCCCACCCCGGTGGGCAGCAGGTTATTAAAAAAAGTGCCCACGAAGTACAGCACCGTCAGCCGCGCCAGGGAGGCCGCCATCCCCAGGGCGGATAACAGCCCCTGCCAGCGGTAGGCCCGCAGCACCACGCCCACCAGGTACAGGCCCAGGGCCACGACCAGGGGAGCCGGTGCCGCCTTCTTCAGCGTGGTCACCACCTGCCCGACCCCGACCTGGCGCAGGAGCAGGGCCAGCAGCCCCAGGCTGAAGACGACTCTGAACCCGTTGCTCAGCGTTCGACGGCTCACGGAGGGGCAACCACCTTCAGACCGGACAGCGCAACATGATCTCCGCCCCCGCCCTCCAGTTGTAGCCGCTGGCCGGTCTCCAAGAGGTACAGCCCAATGAGTACCTGGTACCTCCCCGGCGGAGCGTCCTGGGCCAGGATCGGATGGCGACGATCCACGATGACCTCATCGCTGGCCCAGCGGCTTGTGGGGTAGGTGGCGGCCAGGGGTTGCCCATCCTGCTGACCCCACCGCCGCCCCTGCTCATCCACCACGTGGACGAAGACGGTGTAGTCGGCGGGGACCGGGGCTCGGGCACGCCAGAAGAGGGTCAGCTCCGGGGCCGTGCCCGCCTTCACGACCTCATCGAGGCTGTAGCCCAGCAGGGTGAGCCCCTCGGTGAAGTGGGCTTCCAGGACGTGCTGGGGCGCCAGGGGCGGGGCCAGCTCGATGGCCGCCGGATCGGGCAGGGAGGCGGCCGGCAGGCAGAACAGGGTCAGCAGGGGCTCGCCCCGGCTGCTGAGCACCTCCTCCCGCCTCATGATCCCCGACCAGGCTTGATGGAAAGCCTCGACGGCCTCCGGCTCCTCCCGGGCGTCGAAGACGTAGACGGCGTCGCCTCCCCGCTGGCGGCTGGGCAGGATCAACCCCCAGGTGGTGTCGAAGGCCGTGAGGTGGGCCTCCACTGTCAGGTACCGGATCACCGAGCGGCGGGTGAAGAGCCGGGACAGGTACACCTGATCCTGCCGGGCCATGGCTTTCATCGCCGCAGCCTTCTCCACCCCTGCGACCCCGAAGGCATCGTACAGCTCCGGGCGGTGGGCGTAGACGACAAAGTAGTCCCACGCCGTCCAGGCGGCGCTGATCCCCAGAGCACCAATCACGACCCCTGCTGCCGCCCAGCCCCGTCGTCGGCCTAGCCAATGGCCTAGGACGATGAGGGCTCGGGCGGGGATGATGAACACGGCGGGCATGATGCCCATGGCCCGCGCGAAGTTGGCCGGCGCGCCGGTCAGAAAGGGGGGCAGGAGCATGATGGGCATCCAGGATCCCAGGAAGGCAGCCAGGGCCCGCGCCTGGCGATCGTGGCGGCCCAGGAGATCCCAGAGGAAGAGGCCCACGCCCCCTAAGAAGAACCAGGAGATCAGGGGGTCGAAGACGGGCCGCTTTCTCAGGTTGTGCCCCCACGAGGAATCGCCCCGCAGGGTGAACATGCTCGCTATCCCCCGCGTGTTCTCGACCAGGATGCCGGCCAGATCGCCCTCATTGACCTCTGGATTGAAGATCGTCACCTGGGCCGCGCGCTTGGTGAAGAGGTCGGGGTGCTCCAGAAAGTAGCGCCCCAGGGGCAGGAATACGATCAGGGCCACCAGGGCTGTGACCCCCAGGCCGATCACGTATCGTCGGGCTGAGGCGCGGTCGGCCCAGATCAGATAGGCGGTGAAGGCTGCCGGGACCAGAGGGGCGAAGCGGCCCG
>JBHIEC010000258.1:0-2710 GCA_046760425.1 Anaerolineae bacterium | reverse complement strand
CTGCCGTGCACGCTGCGCAACTCCTGCTGCATAGAGAGGGCCTGTTGGAAGCGATTGGCGGCAACGGTATAGTCGCCCCGGTGCAATTCCCAGCAGCCCAGAAGGATCACGCCGTAGGCCTCAGCCGGCCGCGCACCGATCCGGCGGGCCAAGGCCAGGCCCTCGGTCAGATACTGTCTGGCCTCGGCGAACTGTCCCATCTCCAGGTGCACGGCCCCAATGTCCAGGCCATCCCAGGCCACGCGGTTGTGGTCGCCTGTCTGTTGGTGGCAGACGTATGCCTCCTGCTGATAGGCCAGGGAACGGGCGTAGTTTCCCAGATGGAAATACACGTAGCCCAGAATGTGGGTGATGCGTCCTCGCATGTCAGGAGTAGCGTCTTCTCCGGCCACTGCCAAGGCCGATTCCAACGCCGTCAGCGCCGCCTGCGGCTGGCCCAGGAAGTAATGGGCGAAGCCAATCTGGGCCAGGAGGCGAGAGCGGGCCAGCTCGTCGTGCAGGCGGTCGGCCAGGGCCAGGCCCTCCTCGGCTATGGCGATGGCCTTCTCATACTGGGCGTCCAGGTTCAGGTAGCGCGCCCGGTGGATCAACGCCTGCAGGCGCAAGTTCTCATCGCCGCTGGCCTCGGCCAGGGCGGTTAGCGCCGCCAGGTCGGCATCCCGCTCCGCCAGCCGGCCCTGCAAAAAGCGCTGGTGAGCCCGGGCAGTGAGCACCTGCCCACGCTTCGCCAGACAGCCCGGCTGGGTGCAGTCGGGGTCGAGCCGGTCCAACAGCGCCAGCATCCGGCTCTGGTGCTCTCCGGCCTCCCCCCAGGCGAACAACACCTCGGCCTGCTGAGCCGCCAGAGCATGGTAGTGCAGCGCCTTCTCCACCTCACCGCCGGCGTCGAAGTGGTGTACCAGAGCGCCCACCGCATCCGGCTCCAGTTGCTCCAGCGCCCGGCCGGCGCGCCGGTGCAGCAACTGGCGTCGCACCGGACTCACGGTTGCCTCCACTGCCCGCCGGACCAGCTCGTGCTGGAAGCGATAGCTTGGGCCATGTTCCACCAGCAGTTGCCGGGCCACCAGTTCGTCCAGGCCATCCATGGTTTCCAGTTCGCGGCGACCCGCCGTCAGGTGCACCAGGTCGAAGCCAAAGATGGGGCTCAGGATGGCACCCGCTTCCAGTACCTGGCGGGCCACCGGGCTGAGACGTGCCAGGCGTGCCTCCACTGCCTCCCGAACGGTATCGGGCATGGGCAGATCTGCCAGGCTGACCAGTTTCTCCAGCGGCTGGCCGTACTCTATGAGCACCCGCAGTGTCTCCAGCAGGAAGAAGGGGTTGCCGCCCGTGGCCCGTTGCAGCCGGCCTGCCAGGGTCTCGTCAGCCGGTATGGAGCCTAGCAAGTGGCGCAGGAGTTGGAGAACAGCCGCCGTGTCCAGCCCGGATAACCTCAATTCGGAGAGGACACCCAGCCGGGCCAGGCCCTGGCGCAGCTCAGCCACGGCATCAGCGTCTTCGCTACGATAGGTGCCGATGACGAGCAGAGGGCAGCCGCTAGGGCTGCCCCTACTACCCCGGATGTGGCGCCCCAGGTAGGCCAGCCAGTCCAGGGTGGCGCCGTCGGCCCAGTGGAGGTCGTCCAGGCAGAGGAGCAAAGGGGCAGGGGAGCCGGGGAGCAGGGGTGAGGTAGCCAGTCTCAGGACGATCTGACAGAGGGCCTCAAATAAGCGGCTACGTGCCTCGTCTGGTTCGCCCGGTAGCGGTGATGGCAAATCAGGATACATGGTGCGTAGCTCGGGTAAGAGTCGAGAGGCCTCAGCCAACCAGACGGGTTGAATGTGAAACGTAAAACGTGAAACGTGAAACGTGGAACGCAAGGCCTGGATGATGGGTTGGTAGGGCGTGGTTTGCGCCTCGGGATGGCCGACGCCTATCAGGACAAGGGTCTGATCTTCCAGACGGGTGGCGAAGTCCTGCATCAGGCGCGACTTGCCGATGCCCGCCTCTCCCGAAATCAACACCACTCCTCCATGGCCTGCCTGGGCACGCCCATAGGCCTGCTCCAGGCGACGCACCACCTCGTCCCGCCCGACCAGCGGCACGTCCAGGCCGGGCAGGGTCATCCACGCCGGCCTGGCCACCGGGCGTGGTGGCGGTTGATCTTCCAGAACGGCCTGGTAGACGGCCCGCGTCTGCGGCAGCGGGCTAACTCCGAGCTCGCGCTCCAGGGCAGCGGCGCAGCGTTCGAACTGGCGCAGGGCCGCGCTGCGGTCGCCGGCTGCAGCGTAGAGCTCGATGAGGCGGCGGTGCACGTCCTCGGCCAAGTCGTCGGTTTCCAAGTAGCGGAGGGCGCAGGCGATAGCGGCCTCGTACTCCCCCCCGGCCGTACGTTCTTCCAGCAGGACGGTCAGTGCCTTCAGATACAATTGCTCGAACGCGCGTTGCTCCTGCGCGGCCCATGCCTCGAACTCCGCGCAACCGGGCAGGGAAAAGCCAGCCAGGAAAGGTCCGCGGTGGAGGTCCGCGGCTTGCTGGAGAGCCTTGGAGCACAGCCGCTCGAAGGCCGCTGCGTCTGACCAGGCCCGGTGGGGGTCCAAGCCAATGCGATCATCCGAGGCCAGCAGAACCTCGGGATCGGGCAGGGCGCGGCGGAGGTGGGTCAGGAGGTGGCTGAGGTTGCGGCGGGCGGTGGATTCGGGGGTGTCGGGCCAGAAGAGGAAGCAGAGGT
>JBHIEC010000257.1:0-2766 GCA_046760425.1 Anaerolineae bacterium | reverse complement strand
CAAGGAGGAAGAGAGATGAAGCGTGGAGTGAAGGGCTTCGTTATAGTCGGGCTCCTGATGGTGGGCCTGCTAGGCTGCAACCTGTTTTCCCTGTCAGAGCAGGCACTCCAGCCGACGACGACCCCCACCCCGGCGCCTACCCCCACGCCGCTGGTCATCGTGGTTACCCCCACGCCCCTGTCCCCGGCCGCCTACCAGGGGGTGGACATCGAGGAGCAGTTGGTGACCAACGTCTACCAGCGGGTGAGCCCCGCCGTGGTTAACATCACCAGCCGGGCCTACACCTACGACTTCTTCTTCAACGTCGTCCCTCAGGAGGGGACGGGCTCGGGCTTCGTCTACGACACTCAGGGCCACATCGTGACCAACTATCATGTGGTGGAGGGGGCCGAAGAGATCGAGGTGACTATGGCCGACGAGACCAAGGTGCCGGCCCGGGTGGTGGGCGTGGATCCCTCCAACGATCTGGCGGTGATCAAGATCGAGGTGCCGCCGGAGAAGCTGCATCCGGTGGAGCTGGGCGATTCTCGCGCTCTGCGGGTGGGCCAGCGGGTCATCGCCATTGGCAACCCCTTCGGCTTCCAGGGCACCCTGACCACAGGGGTCATCTCCTCCCTGGGGCGGGTCATCCAGAGCCCCGATGAGCGGTTCATCGGGGAGATCATCCAGACCGACGCGGCCATCAACCCCGGCAACTCCGGCGGACCGCTTCTGGACTCCCGGGGTCGGGTCATCGGGGTCAACACGGCCATCTTCAGCCCCAGCCGGGCCTCGGCCGGCATCGGCTTCGCCATCCCTGTGGAGACAGTGAAGCGGGTGGTGCCGGAGCTCATCGCCAAGGGGCGCTATCCCCACCCCTGGCTGGGGGTGGACACCTTCAGCATCACGCCCGAGATAGCCAGGAGCCTGCGGCGGGGCGGAATTGATATGCCCGTGGATCGGGGCGTCCTGGTGGTGGGCATCTATCGGGGCAGCCCCGCCCATCGGGCCGGGTTGCGGGGTGGCACCCAGCGGGTCCGCCTGGGTAATCTGATCCTGCCGGTGGGCGGCGACATCATTATCGCCATTGACGGCGCCGAGATCAAGGATGCCCAGGATCTCACCGTCTACCTAGAGACCAGGACCCGTGTGGGGCAGACCATCGAGATGACCCTGGTGCGGGAGGGTCAGGAGAGGACCATCGAGGTCCAGCTTGCCGAGCGGCCAGAGAGGAGGTAGGTATGGTGACGAGACGGGGGCCGCGACACGATGAGCCCTGCTACATTATCAGCGTGGCGGCCAAGCTGGTGAACCTGCATCCCCAAACCCTGCGCTACTACGAACGGCTGGGCCTGGTCAAGCCGGCGCGGTCGGAGGGTGGGGTGCGGTTGTATTCACCCCGGGACATCGAGCGGTTGCGCAAGATCGTGCGGCTGACCGAGGATCTGGGTGTCAACCTGGCCGGTGTGGAGGTCATCCTCCACATGCGGGAGCGGATGGAGCAGATGCAGCGGGAGATGGAGCAGATGCAGGCCCAGTTCGAGCGGCTGCAGCGGTATGTGCAGGCCCAGATGGAGGGCAGCGAAGAGATCGAGACGGTGAAAATTCCCGTCACGGTGAAGGGAAAAGAGGAGACGGCCAGCGCCGGTGACAAGCGCACGCAGTAGGCTTGAACACAGCACAAGCTATAGCGGTTGGGCTACGTGCGCTTGTCAGGTGAGCGCTGAGTTCAAGGAGGTGAATGACGATGCGATACAAGAGCTACTATCGTTTCTGTGGCCCGGGCTTCGGGTTCAGCTTCGGTTTCCCGCCTTTCGGCTTCCACTTCCATGGGCCGCGCAGGTTCCTTAAGCGGGAGGAGTACCTGCGTATGCTGGAGGAGTACAAGCGGGAACTGGAAGAGGAACTGCGAGAGGTGGAGAAGGAGATCGAAGAGTGGAAAAAAGAGATGTCCTAGGAGGTGAAATCCGATGGCGGCGATGGTGGGCCTCATGAAGCATGTGGATCGCGAGCTCTGCACCGCCGTGGAGGAAGCCCTGCGCCGCTACGATCCCCTCCGTCACAGCGGTTCTCCCATCACCGTCATCAGCCATGACGGCACGGTGGAGCTGACAGGGGTCGTGCCCAGTCAGGCTATAAAGCTGGTGGCGGCGGATCTGGCCCGGCGGGTGCCGGGCGTACGGGAAGTACGCAACCACCTCATCAGCGACACCGAGATCGAGATCCAAGCGGCCCAAGCCCTGGCCCAGGACGACCGCACCCGCTTGGCCAGCAATCCTATCCTGGTCAGGTCTATGCTGGGAGTTCTTTACCTGCGAGGCACAGTGGCTTCGCCTGAGGCCAAGGCCGCTGTAACGGAGATCGTCCGGGGGATCGAAGGGGTGCGCGAGGTGGTGAATCAGATCGAGATCCTCGGCGAGACCTCGGCGTGAGGACTTCGGCTGAGCCTTCGGGCCGAGCGCCTCGGCCGAGGGCTCAGTCGAGCCATCGGGGGGGAAATCACGCTGGAAGATTATAGGTTGCCAGGCCACGCTCCTCCATGAGATGGACTGTCTCCCAGGTGGTCAGCCCCAGTTCCTCGGCGAAGTGGCCAAGGGAGATAGCCCCTCGCCGATATTGGGCATAGAGCTCGTCGAATCTGGTTTCGAAGCCTATTTCAACAAGGTCTTTCACCACCTCTTCAGGGCTGACTCGTCGTAGCTGCCCCTGTTTTTCAACAAACTGTTTTAGCTCGCTTTCGAGTTCAAAGATAATCTTGAGCATGGCGGTTTCACTAGTGGTAATTAT
>JBHIEC010000256.1:0-2778 GCA_046760425.1 Anaerolineae bacterium | reverse complement strand
TCAGGCGGATAAAACCGGCTAAAGCCTCGACTCCCACAAGTTTTGGCCACGCTCGATTCAAATGAGTGTGGCTAAAACAGGTTGGAGTCGAGGCTTCCCCTGGCACCTGTGCGCCAGGACAGGTGAGCCGGTTTTTTTCCGCCTGAAGGCAATCCTTGCCTTTTCTGGAGGAGTTGGGAGAGGTGGTATCGAAGGCGAGAGAAGCGGTGACATCAGCACTGGACATAATCCTGACCCGAACGGGCAGAGGACTCTATCAAGCCGAGGGCCGCGACGCCGATGGTACGGTCGTAGCCCGACATACCTTCCGCTACCGCCCCGACCTGCTGGCCACCCATCAGCAACTGAAAGCCCTGGAGCAGGGGGCCATGCTGAGCGGCGGCGAGGAGACGGAGGTCCCGGCACCGCTGGCGGAGGCCGAGGCCTTCGGACGTGACCTCTACCAGCGCCTGTTCGGGGGCGATCTGGGCCAGCATTGGGAAGGGCTGCGGGCTGAGGCCCAGGCGGCCGGTGAAGCGGTCCGCCTGCGGCTGCGCATCGGTGAGGACGCCCCGGAACTGGACACCCTGCCCTGGGAGTTCCTGTACGACGGCCAATCCTTCCTGGCTCCCGACCGCCGGGTGCTGCTGAGCCGGGGCGTGGCTGGCCTGCCCGACTTCGCGGTTCCCGAGACCGAAACCGGCCCCCTGGCCGTGCTGGTCGTCGTCTCCAGTCCGCTGAACCTGCCCGACCACCAGGCTTTCGAGCCGGACGAAGAGTTGGCCGTGATCTATGAGGCGCTGGATGAACCCCTGCGGCGCGGCCAGATCCACATTGAGGTGGTGGACGAGGCTTCGGAGGGGGAGATGCAGCGCGCCCTCATCGCACGGGACTACCGGGTGGTGCACTTCATCGGGCACGGGAACTTCGACGAGAAGGAGCAGGTGGGCTATCTGGTGATCGAGGACAGGGATGGGAACGCGACAGGGCTGAGTGGGGCCGACTTCGCCGGGCTGCTGGCCGGGCGAGGGGTGCGGCTGGTGCTGCTGAGCAGTTGCCGTACGGCCGAGGCTTCTCCGGCCCAGGCCTATCGGAGTGTGGCCGGGGCGCTGCTCAGGCGGGGGCTGCCAGCGGTGGTGGCCATGCAGTACCCCATCCTGGTTAGCTCGGCGCGAACCTTCTACGGCACCGTCTACGAAGCGCTGGCGGCCAACCGTTCGCTGGAAGTGGCCGTGACTGAGGGGCAGCAGGCGCTGTACCTGCAGCGAGGCCCGCGTAGGGGCGATCCCTTGCGGTCGCCCCTGCAATGGGCCACGCCGGCCCTGTTCTCCCGTGGAGCAGGGGCGTGGCGGTTGGGCATTGACGTCAGAGCGGCCGCTCCCCCGGAGCCGAAGATGGAGATGGCCTCACTGGGCGGCCTGCCGACGATGGAGCGCGGCTTCGTGGGGCGACAGCGCGAGCAGCGGTTGATACGGCGGGCCTTCATCCGAGACCAGGCGCGGGCGGCTCTGATCCACGGCTTCGGCGGCATCGGCAAGACGGTGTTGGCCACCCGGGTGGCCCGTCGCCTGAGCCAGACCGACCGTTTCGACGGCGTCTTTGGCCTGCGTGCCCGGCCCGACCTCAAGGCCGACGAAATCCTGCGCGCGATCAACGACTTCTTCAAACTGCACGGCATCGAGGCCTTTGACCCCGTGCTGCGCGCACCGCTCCCGCTGGAACGGAAGGTGGACGCGCTGGCCCAGCTTCTGCGTCAGGTGCGGTTGATGGTTCTCTTCGACAACTGTGAGGACTGGCTGACCGCCGTCAAGGGTAAGCACCAGGTAGCCGACCCCGACTTGGCCGCCCTGCTGGCCGGGCTGATCAAGGGCCTGGAGCAGGGCAGCAAGCTGCTGTTAACCAGTCGGTACAGATTCGACCCCCTGCCGCCAGGCCGGTTGAGCGGAGCGCTGTTGGCGGTGAACCTGGGAGAGTTGGGGCGGGGGGAGGCGGTGCGCCTGATGGGCACCCTGCCTGCCCTGCGGGAGACGGACTACGACACCCGGCTGCGGGTGTACCAGGCCGTGGGCGGCCATCCCTTCGTGCTGAACCTGTTTGCCCGGCGAGCGGTCCGCGATGGGGTGGACCACGTCCTGGCCGATGTGGGGACGGTGCGCCGTGAGGCCGAGAAGGTAGGCCGGCTGCTGCTGAAGCAGATCGTGGCGCGCTTGAGCGACGGGGCACGGCGCTTGCTGGAGCGGGCCAGCGTCCTGCGCCGTCCGGCGCCCCGCGAGGCGCTAGAGGCCCTGGCCGGGACCCACCGCATCGGCCACGCACTGGACGAACTGATGGGCTGGGGGCTGATGACCCAGGCTCAGTACAAGGACGAGTTGTGCTATCCGGAGCCTGAAACCCGCTACGCCATGCATTCCCTGGTGCGGGAAGAGGCAGAGAGGAGATTGGAGATAGGAGATAGGAGAGGGGAGAGGGGAGAGCGGAGAGGGGCGTTGCTGGCCGTGGCTGGCTGCTATGAAAAGCGGGCTGACGAGACGCGCTATCTTCAGATTGATGTCTTCAACCGCTTGGAAGGGCGGTACTACTACTTCCAGGCTGGCCAGGTCCAGAAGGCGGGGGAGATTGACCAGGCTGTTATTGACCCTCTGCTGACCTGGGGCCTGCTGGACACGGCCCGCGAGCTCAACCGCCAGACGGCCGAGCACGCCACCGGCAAGGTGCAGGCGGCGGCCCTACACCACTGGGGGATGGTGGAGCAAGCTCAGGGCAACTACGCCCAGGCGGTGCGCCTCTATGAGCAGAGCC
>JBHIEC010000255.1:0-2797 GCA_046760425.1 Anaerolineae bacterium | reverse complement strand
CACCCGGACGGGGCGGGACGCCCCTTTTGAGCGACTTTTCTCAAGTACTGATAATGGATGGGTAAGAACTGGCCGGAGTGCGGGTGCAAGTCCGCTCCAGCAGGCTTGCGCCTGCACTCCAATAACTGATAACCAACAAGAAGGGTTAAACCATGAACCTAAACAACTATACCGAGAAAGCTCAACAAGCCCTCGTTCAGGCCCAGAGCCTGGCGAGTGAATATAATCACAGCCAGATCGAACCAGAGCACCTGCTGTTGGCCTTGGTGCGGCAGACGGATGGCGTTGTGCCCCAGATCGTGCAGAAGCTGGGAACCAACCCTCGCACGCTACAGCAGGAACTGGAGCAAGACCTGGCCCGTCGGCCCAAAGTCTACGGTGCCGCAACTCAGGTTGGCCTATCGCGAGCTCTGCAGGCCATTCTTAACCTGGCTGAGCAAGAGGCGGGCCGCATGCGCGACGAGTACGTGTCAACGGAGCACCTGCTTATCGCTCTGACAGATAAGCAGGCGGGCAATGCGGCCATTTTCCTGCAAACCCAGGGCATCACCAAGGATGCTATCTTGAGGGCTCTGACCGGCATCCGCGGCTCTCAGCGGGTGACCACGCCCAACCCGGAGAGCACCTACCAGGCTTTGGAGAAATACGGCCGGGACATGACCCAACTGGCTCGCCAGGGGAAGCTGGACCCGGTCATCGGCCGCGACGAGGAGATCCGCCGCGTGATCCAGGTGCTGTCGCGACGCACTAAGAACAACCCCGTCCTCATCGGCGAGGCCGGCGTGGGCAAGACCGCCATCGCCGAGGGGCTGGCCCAGCGGATCGTGCGCGGAGATGTGCCCGAAGGATTGAAGAACAAGCGCATCGTGCAGTTGGACCTGGGAGCTCTCATCGCCGGCAGCAAATTCCGCGGCGAGTTCGAGGAAAGACTGAAGGCCGTTTTGAAAGAGGTCACCGAGTCCGAGGGGCAGATCGTCCTGTTCATTGACGAGCTCCACACCGTGGTGGGAGCTGGGGCAGCCCAGGGGGCCATGGACGCCAGCAACATGCTGAAGCCCATGCTGGCCCGCGGGGAGCTGCACTGCATCGGGGCGACCACTCTGGATGAGTACCGCCAGTACATCGAGAAGGACGCCGCCCTCGAACGGCGTTTTCAACCAGTTTTCGTAGATGAGCCCTCTGTCGAAGAGACCATCTCCATTCTGCGAGGCCTCAAGGAGCGCTACGAAGTGCACCACGGGGTGCGGATTCAGGACCCGGCGGTCATCGCCGCCGCCACGCTGTCCCACCGCTACATCTCCGACCGCTTCCTGCCCGACAAGGCCATTGACCTCATTGACGAGGCCGCCTCGCGCTTGCGCATGGAGATTGACTCCAAGCCCGCCGAGCTGGACGAGATTGACCGCAAGATCATGCAACTGGAGATCGAGCGGGAGGCCCTCAAGAAGGAGCGAGATGAGGCCTCGCGAGAGCGGCTGGCCAAGTTGGAGAAGGAGCTGGCCGAGCTGAGGGAGGAGAGCAGCCGCCTGAAGGTGCACTGGGAGATGGAGAAGGAGGCTATCCAGGGCATCCGCCAGACCAAGGAGAAGATCGAGCAGACCAAGCTGGACATCGAGCAGGCCGAGCGGCGAGCTGACCTGGAGAACGCAGCCCGGCTGCGCTACGGCACCCTGCGGGAGTTGGAGGCTCAGCTCAAGGAGCAGGAAAGCCGCCTGAAAGAACTGCAGAAGGATCACCGCATGCTCAAGGAAGAAGTGGAGGCCGAGGACATAGCCGAGGTGGTCTCCAGTTGGACCGGCATCCCCGTCTCCCGCCTGATGGAGGGGGAGGTACAGAAACTGCTGCACATGGAGGAACGGTTGCACCGCCGGGTAGTGGGACAAGACGAGGCCATATCCGCCGTCGCCAACGCCGTACGCCGCGCCCGCGCCGGCCTGCAGGATCCCAACCGGCCCATCGGCAGCTTCATCTTCCTGGGGCCAACCGGCGTGGGCAAGACCGAGCTGGGCCGGGCCCTGGCCGAGTTCCTCTTCGACGACGAGGAGGCCATGATCCGCCTGGACATGAGCGAGTACCAGGAGCGGCACACCGTGGCTCGCATGATCGGCGCACCGCCCGGCTACGTGGGCTACGAGGAGGGCGGCCAGTTGACCGAGACGGTGCGGCGGCGTCCCTACTCGGTAGTTCTCTTCGACGAGATCGAGAAGGCCCATCCTGAGGTCTTCAACGCCCTCCTGCAGATCCTGGACGACGGGCGGCTCACCGACGGCCACGGGCGGACGGTTAACTTCAAGAACACTGTGGTCATCATGACCTCCAACGTGGGTAGCCACTGGATCAAGGAGTTGGGACCTGAGGCAGCCAAAGAGAGGGTGCTGGAGGAACTGAACCGCCATTTCCGTCCTGAGTTCCTGAACCGCGTAGACGAGATCATCGTCTTCCACTCCCTGAGCATGGAGGACCTGGTGCGGATTGTGGACATCCAGTTGGAGCGGTTGCGGGCGCTGCTGGCCGAGCGAAACATCGGGCTGGAGCTGACCGAGGCAGCCAAGCGGCTCCTGGCCGAGAAGGGCTACGATCCCGTCTACGGCGCCCGCCCCCTCAAGCGAACCATCCAGCGGGAGCTACAGGATCCCCTGGCTTTGAAGATTCTGCAGGGCGAGTTCAAGGATGGGGAAACGGTGAGGGTGGATGTGAGGGATGGGGAGTTGGTTTTCGAGAAATAAGTAACGACGCCTGCTCAGAAACCTCCCCTCACCCCTGCCCTCTCCCCAGCGGGGCGAGGGAGCACGTCCCC
>JBHIEC010000254.1:0-2827 GCA_046760425.1 Anaerolineae bacterium | reverse complement strand
TCATTGCTCCGTCTTTGGAGGACGTATTCATTACTAGCGTCAAGAGGAGCGAAAGTGCAAAGAACTTTTGGCAAGTTGCTTAGAACTGGCGTGGAAATCATCGCCCCCTCGCTGGAGGACGTGTTCCTAGCCAGCGTGCGGGAGCAGGAATGAATCTATTGTGTGCTGCGTATTCCGTCACAGAGCACGCAATACGCAATACGAAATACGTACAGACAGGAGAGATTTAATGAAACGAAAACTTGGTATCATCGCGGTTGTCATAGCCCTCATCGCCGGCGCCGCCGGCATCGGCTGGCTCTACTTTCGCCTCAACCCGGCTGCCTGGAACGAGTTCGTCGGCGAGATGCAGGGCCAGACGACGGGCAGCGCGGCCCCGCGCCCGGTGAAGCGGCCGTCGCGCAGGGCGGGGGCATTGTTCGCCTCCGGCACCATCGAGGCCGAGGAGGTGTCGGTCGCCGCTGAGATGGGCGGACGCATCATCGCTATGCTGGCCGATGAGGGGGACGAGGTTATCGCTGGCCAGGTATTGGTTGAGTTGGATCAGACGGCATTGCTGGCCCAGCGGGAGCAGGCCCAGGCTGCCGTGGCTCAGGCGCGGGCGGCGCTGGACGCAGCGCGCGCCCAACTGGCCCAGGCCAAAGCTGGCGCCCGCCCCGAAGAGATCGCCCAGGCCAAGGGAGGGGCGGCCGCAGCGCGGGCGGGTCTGGAAGCAGCCCAGGGGCAAGAGGCCGCCGCCGAAGCCGATCTGAAGGTGGCAAGGGCTCAACTGGCAGCGGCAAAGGTGGCCCAGACCAATGCCGAGTTGCTGGTGACGGCCGCCCAGGCGGACCTCGACCGAGCCAAGGCCCAGGTGTCGGCGGCTGACGCGGCCCAGACCAATGCCGGGCTGTTGGTGACGGCCGCCCAGGCAGACCTCGACCGAGCCAAGGCCCAACTGGCCCAGGTGCAGGCGGGAGCCACTAAAGATGACATCGCCATCGCCCAGAGTGCGGTGGATAGCGCGCAGGCCCAGTTGGAACAGTTGCAGGCTGGCCCGGACGAGGAAACAGTGGAGATCGCCAAACTGAACTGGGACCTGGCCCGCAATGCCCTTTGGCAAGCACAATTGGAGCGGGACGCGACCAAAGGCACTCCTGGAGTTCCCGGCTATCAAAAGGATCTGGTTGACGCGGCAGTCAGTGCGGCTGAGATCTCAGCTCGCATCGCTGAGTTGCAATACAAGTTGGCGGCCAAAGGGACGCCCGAGGAGCAGATTCGCGCTGCCCAGGCGGCGGTGCGTCAGGCTCAGGCTCAACTGAACAAAGTCAAAGCCGGCGCTCGTTCCGAGGAGGTGGATATGGCTCAGGCCGGGGTGGATGCCGCCCAGGCGCAGTTGGCCCAGGCCTAGGCGGGCGTAGACGCGGCCAAAGCCAACGTGGACACGGCCCAGGCTGGCGTCGAGGCGGCCCAGGCGCAGTTGGCCCAGGCCGAGGCGGGCGTGGAGGCGGCCAAAGTTAACGTGGACACGGCCCAGGCCGGGGTGGATGCCGCCCAGGCGGCAGTGCTCATCGCCCGGGCTGGCACGGCCGCGGCCCAGGCCCAACTCGATCAGGCCCAGGCGGCCCTTGATCTGCTGAAAGCCGGCGCCCGGCCTGAGGAGATCTCGCTGCTGGAGGCCAACGTTGCCCAGGCCGAGGCTGCGCTGGCCAACGCCGAGGCTGCGCTGAAAGCAGTGGACGTTCAGTTGGAGCGCATGACCCTGACCGCGCCGGTGGGAGGCATCGTGGTCGAGCGGCTGGCCCACGCTGGCGAACTGGCCTCGCCCGGCAGATCGCTGTTCACCCTGGCCAACCTGGACGAGGTGACGCTGACCGTCTACGTGCCCGAGACCGACCTGGGGCAGGTGTCGCTGGGCCAGACGGTGGAGGTCACCGTTGACGCTTACGACGACGTCTTCACCGGCCACGTTTCGCATATTGCGTCCCAGGCCGAGTTCACGCCCAAGAACGTGCAGACCCAAGAAGAGCGGGTGCACATGGTCTTCGCCGTCAAGATCCAGTTGGACAACGCCGACCACCGCCTGAAGCCCGGCATGCCGGCCGACGCGACGTTTCAATGAAGCATTTCCCCTCCCCCTGGGAGGGAGGGGCCAGGGGAGGGTGAGCTCTCCATCAAAAGTCCACCCCCTCCCAGCCTCCCCCTGACAGGGGGAGGGGTAAGGCGCCATAGAAAGCCACCAGAGGTTCGAACCCCTGGTGGCTTTTCAGTTAGGATATCACCCAATTGACCTGATTCTGCAACCATGCTATAGTTAAAGCGCGACTTTTTACAAACTCTTTACAATAGCCTTAAGACTTCCTAACAAGCTTGGTGTATAATTAAGGCAAAAGTGAAGAGGAGAGAGTATCATGTTTACCCCGAGGAAACTCATCGTACTTACCATTGTGACCCTCTGCTTGCTGAGCTGGACATTACCCGCATCAGGCCAATCCGGGGCCGACACTCCGCCCCCGGTGCTCCACCTCCCCCACGACGTGGACCGCCTGCCGGACGGCCACACTTTGATCACCGACGGCGGCCAACACGGCGGCCCCACGGCCACGCAGCCGGGGAGCGACAGCCAGATCATTGAGGTGGACGAAGCGGGCAACGTGATGTGGTCTTTCAACGAGGGACTAAGCTGGGCCCACAACGCCGACCGGCTTCCCAATGGCCACACTCTGATCTCCGACACCGGCCACGACCGCGTCATCGAGATTGACGCTGCGGGGACCATCGTCTGGAACAGCGACGATGTCACCCTCAGCGATGGCTCAGCGTTGGACTATCCCAACGATGCCAACTG
>JBHIEC010000253.1:0-2831 GCA_046760425.1 Anaerolineae bacterium | reverse complement strand
CAGCGCGTCAACCCCGCACCACGGCATCGGTCATGCGGGCCACCCGAACCATCTCCCGCACATCGTGGACGCGGACGATGTCGGCGCCGTGGGCGATGGCCAGAGCTACCGTGGCCGCCGTGCCCTCTACCCGCTGGTCGGGAGGCAGATCCAGGGTGTAGCCGATGAAGGATTTGCGGGACGGCCCCACCAGGATGGGGCAGCCCAGCACCTTCAGCTCGGCCAGCCTGTCCAGGAGCACCAGGTTCTGCTCCGTGGTCTTGCCGAACCCGATGCCCGGATCAACGATGATCCTCTCGCGCTCTATACCTGCTTCGAGGGCTCTCTCAATGCCCTGGCGCAGCTCGCGGATGACATCGGCCATGAGGTCCCGGTACTCCACGCCCTCGTAGCGGCCCCCCAGCCGGGCGACCCAGGCCGCTGCCTTGGGCGTGCTGCGGTTGTGCATGATGACCACGGGCACCCCCCGCTCGGCCACCAGGGGGGCCAGGTCCGGGTCCAGCCGCAGGCCCCACACGTCGTTGACCATGTGGGCCCCCGCCGCCAGGGCCTCCCGCGCCACCTGGGCCTTGTAGGTGTCAATGGAGATGACGGCCTCGGTCTCCCCAGCAATGCCCTCAATAACGGGGATGACGCGGCGCAGCTCCTCCTCGGCCGGGACGGGCGCGGCACCGGGGCGGGTGGACTCCCCGCCCACGTCCACGATGTCCGCCCCTTCCTCGACGAAGCGTTTGGCCTGGGCCACGGCCGCCTCCACGTCGCCCGCCAGGCCGTCGCCGGAGAAGGAGTCGGGGGTGACGTTGATGATGCCCATGACGTAGGTACGCTCCCCCCAGTTAAAAGTCGTCTGGCCCATGGTGAGGGGCCTCAGGCTCCGGCCGTCGTAATTGGCCAGGGCCTGCTTCACCTGATCAGCTATGGCCGCCAGGCTGGGGAGATGATGGTGTCGCAGCCCCTCGACGAGACGCTGATAGTTGCGCAGCGTCCCCATGAGGAGCACGTCCGTGGTCGTCTCCTGGCCCAGGTAGGCAGCCTGGCTGAGGACGGCCTCGCCCCCTCGGGCCAGCATGTGCTGTTTGAGGATGTTGGCCGCAGCGACCTCGACCCCTTCCAGCTTGACAGCGCGGAAGAGCCCTTTGGGGGCCATGATCTCGATGCCCTCGGCCTCGGCGCCGATTTTCTCCATCTCGGCTCGCAGTTCCTCGATAGCCCCGAGAACCAGAATACGCGGGTTAAAGGATCGCATCAATTCCTCCTTTAGCACAAAATAATCCAATTTGCCAAGGAAGGAGCCTTACCACCCTAACTCCCTCAACCGTTCATCGCTGATGCCGAAGTGGTGGGCCATCTCGTGAACGACGGTCTGCTGCACCTGGCGGCGGATCTCGGCCTCGCTACGGCACCAGGCCTCGATAGGGCCCTGGAAGATGGTGATCTTGTCCGGGAGCACCAGGCCATAGCTCTCAGTCCGCTTGGTCAGCGGTATGCCCTGGTAGAGGCCGAAGAGGGTCTGGCCGGGTCCCAGCCCTGCCTCGGCCAGGTGCTGCCACGTGGGCCAGCCCTCGACGACCACGTCAACATTGTCCATCAATCGCAGGATATCCGGCGGAAGCCCGTCCAGAGCCTCGGCCACAAGCTGCTCAAAGGATGCGCGACTGATCTTTGCCCGACGGCGTTTTCGTGTCATGGCCCAGATTTTACCACACACCGCAAATTTCCTCAAGCAGTGCGGAGCGAGTTCGTTACGAGACCGCTGGAACAAAGATAAGCGAGGGGGTGGAGTTAAAGCTCCACCCCCTCGCTTAACGGCAACTAAGGGTCGTCTATCTCAATGCTCCTCTTCCACCCTCCCAGGCTCACGGCTGGCACATACACCTTCCAGCGACTGGAAAGTCGAGCCGGACGGTCATAGCTATTTCTCCACCTGCGCCACAATGAGCTTGACCAACCCCCCGACGGCCAGATCCTCTACGTGTTCGATCCTCAGCCCCGCTTTCTCCACGTTCCCCACGGTACGGCGATTGATGTTGGGTCCCATGAGGCGCAAGACCAGGGGGTTGAGGAGGTCCATCAGCGCACCCAGAATCGGCTGCTCCAGGCGGACGTGCTCCAGCAGGACGACCTGCCCACCGGGTTTGACCACCCTCCTCAGCTCCCGCAGGCCCAACACGGGGTCGGGCACAGAGCAGAAGACGAAGGTGGCCACAGCGGCGTCGAAGGTGTCGTCAGGGAACTCCAGGGCCTGGGCATCCATGAGGCATAGATCCACGGTCACCCCTTCTCGCTGTGCCCGCTGTTGGGCGCGCTCCAGCATCCTGGGGCTCAGGTCAAGGGCCGTCACCTGGACCCTTGGAGGATAGTAGGGCATGTTCTTGCCTGTACCCACGCCCACCTCCAGCACCTTCCCGCCCTGGACCTGGGCCCACAGGCGCCGCCGCCACTGGCG
The DNA here is from genome assembly GCA_046760425.1 of Anaerolineae bacterium. Lineage (GTDB taxonomy): Bacteria > Chloroflexota > Anaerolineae > JBHIEC01 > JBHIEC01 > JBHIEC01. Next base: position 385 of record JBHIEC010000253.1, on the reverse strand, counting down.
GAAGGCGAAGCGTTCGATGAGCAGCTCCATCAAGTCATAGAGGGGCGCGATGCGGTCGTAGCGGGCCCGGGTGGCGGCCGTCTCCCGAACATCAATGGTCATCTTTAACGCAGCTCTTGCCCACAGTAAGGACATCGGCGGCCAGGCTCGGCAGAGTTCATCCTCGATTGAGGCGGCTGTCATGCCACATGTGCTGCAATGGGTCCTCCCCAGCAAATTCATGGTAGTACTACAACGTGACGTAACTGTCCACCTCATTTGCTACAGTTACATCGGTTTAATCGGCTGACCTAGGCGCGATACAAGGGGCCCAAAGGTTTGCCCACGTAAATCTTGCCTTCCTCAACCTGGAACTCATAGGGTGGCAAGGGGCGAGGTGGTGGGC
>JBHIEC010000252.1:0-2845 GCA_046760425.1 Anaerolineae bacterium | reverse complement strand
TACCACAGATCTTTTTCTGAACGCCTGGAGAAGGAGAGGGGAGATGACGGAATGGTGGGAGCCCTTGCGGGGTGATCCCATGAACTGGCTCCTGGACTGGGACGAGCCTTCGGTGCGGTACTTCGCCCTGGTGGATCTCGTGGAGCGGCCCCCGGAGGCACCGGCGGTGATCCAGGCCAGACAGGCCATCGTCACCTCCCCCACGGTGCGCAAGATCTTCGCCAAGCAGCACCCCGACGGCTGGTGGGCCTCGCCCGACCAGATCTACCGCCCCAAGTACAAAAGCACCGTCTGGCAGCTCATCATCCTGGCCGAGCTGGGGGTGAGCGGGCAGGACCCAAGGATCGCTCAGGCCTGCGAGTTCGTCTTTCAGCGGAGCATGACCCAGGAGGGCGATTTCACCTACGACGCGGAGAGGAACCGCGTCATCCCCTACTGCCTGCCCGGCAACGTGGTGCGCTTCCTGCTCCGCTTCGGCTACGGGGACGACCCCCGCACCCGGTTGGCCATCCGCCGCCTGGCCGAGACCTCCTTAGAGCAGGGATGGGCGTGCCGACATCACCACGATGCCCCCTGCCTGTGGGGCGCCCTCAAGACCCTGTGGGCCTTCTCCGAGATCCCCGACGCGGAGCGCTCGCCCCAGGTCAAGGAGGCCATCGAGCGGGGCGCCGGGTTCTTCCTGAGCCAGGACTTCGCCGCCCTGGGCCCCGAATGGGGGCGCTTCGGCTTCCCCCTCTTCTACCACTGCGACCTGCTGTTCGGCCTGCGGGTCATGGCAGCCCTGGGCTACGGTCGCGACCCACGGCTCCAGCCCGCAGTCGAGCTGATGCTATCCAAGCAGGACGGGGAGGGGCGCTGGACCATGGAGCGGAGCTTCAACGGTCGCATGCACACCAACATCGAGCGCAAGGGGCGGCCCAGCAAATGGGTCACCCTGAACGCGCTGCGGGTGTTGAAGAGGGTGTATGACTAAAAAGACAAGGGAACTAAGGGGACTCGGGGGAACTCAGGAGGATCAGGGATGCCAGAGCTGCCAGAGGTTGAGATCCTGAAGCGCGAGCTGGAGGCCCAGGTCGTGGGGCGGCGCGTGGCAGAGGTAACATCTCAAGGCGATTTCTCAACGAAAGGGCTGGTCGGGGCGCGGATCGTGGGGGTGGAGCGGCGGGGCAAGATGCTGCTCCTCGACCTGGATAACGGCCTCTGCCTGGTGATCCATCTGATGATGGTCGGCCAGTTGCTGTTGTCGCCCCCTTTCCAGGGGCAGCCACGCGACGTGCGCCTGACCCTCTGCTTCGACGACGGCGGCCAGCTCACCCTGGGCCAGGTGGACCTCAAGTTCGTCCACCTGCTGCCCACGGAGGAGGTTGAGCGACTGCCAGCTATCCGCAAGCTGGGCCTCGACCCACTGGGGGAAACTTTCACTGTCCAGCGCCTGAGCGGGATGCTGGCCGGGCGCCGGGGCATGATCAAGCCCTTCCTGCTGAATCAGGCCCACATCGCCGGTATGGGCAACTCCTACGCCGACGAGATCCTCTTCCGGGCGCGGATCGCCCCCACGCGGCGTTGCTCCAGCCTGGCGCCCGAGGAGGTGGCCCGCCTCCACGCCAGCATTGTTGACACCCTGCGGCAGGGCATCGAGTGGGGCGGGGCATCGGAGATGGCCTTCGTCCACCTGGACGGCACCGAGGGACGGTTCCAAGAACGTTTTCAGGTCAAAGGACGTAAGGGCCATCCCTGCTTGGTCTGCGGCACACCCATCGAAAGGATCACCGTGGGCGGACGGGGGACCCATTTCTGCTCTCGATGCCAGAGTTGAGGACCGCGTAACCTTTTGGTCAGTGCAGTGTTTCATTGTAGGGGGATCAGGGTCAACCCCCGATTTGGTGCTGAGGAGGTGATCCCCATGGGAGAATCCTGAGGATTCAAGGCAAGTCTCCAGCAATACTCATCATCCGAAAAGGTCTCGACCAGAGACTCCCGGAAAAGGAGGCAAGAGACAAATGATCGGCAGAATGATCAGAGCAGCAAGGTTGAATATTGACGTGTACGAGGAGGTTGAGCGGGACGAGGCAGCCACGACCGAGGCATTGATCGTGGTGGTTCTGGTAAGCCTTCTGGCGGGGGTTGGTAGCGGGCTTGCAACTCTCCTCAGCCGTCAGGCTGGTTTCGGCGGGGCCGTTGGGAGCCTCATCTTCGGGGTGATCGCCGCTTTGATCGGCTGGGTGATCTGGGCCTTCCTCACCTACTTCATCGGCACCCGCCTCTTTGGCGGCACGGCAACCTGGGGGGAGCTCCTGCGCACCCTCGGCTACGCCTACACGCCGGGCGTGCTGGGAGTTTTCAGCTTCATCCCCTGCCTGGGCGCGTTGCTCGCCTTTGTGGGGGCCATCTGGCAGTTGGTAGCCACGATCGTGGCCGTCCGCCAGGCCCTCGACTTCGACACCACCAAGGCGGTACTCACCTGCATCATCGGCTGGGTGATCTTGATCATCATCTTCGCCACCCTGGGTGGTGGGGCAGCCCTGTTGGCAGGCCTGGCCGGCCTGGGCCGCTGATCGCGAGCCGTGATGAGCAGATCAAACCCCCTCTAGAGCAAGCAAAGAGAGGCTTTGTGCCTCTCTTTGTTCGTTTCCCTTCTCTGTAGCTATCTTACGTATTTTGTCGTTCCATAATGTCCAAGAACTCCCTCACCGTAGCGATGCGGATACCCTGATAGGACTCCATATCAAGCAAATGTCCGTTGCCGCTGACAAACTGGTTGGTATCCAGCACTACTTTAAGCATGCTCACCCCGTATGGCTGCTACAGCCTCAGCTACATCCTTCTCCACCTCCTCCGGGGGAAC
>JBHIEC010000251.1:0-2869 GCA_046760425.1 Anaerolineae bacterium | reverse complement strand
TCCCCATTTGAAGAGGAAAACGTAGTCGTTGGAGGGTGTAGCCAGAGAAAGGCTAAAGTGAAAGGAAGCAAAAAGCGCGAGGATGAGGATAAGACATGCACCCAGATAGAAGATCCTGCGCATTGGACTTACCCCTCTTCTTAGTGGTGCTATCACAAATATAGCATGAATGAGATTGTTCGTCAATCTGGTGTCCGATTCCACCCTAATTATACCGCGCTTTTCCCCTTTTAACCTCTAACAAACCTCCAAGAAACCTTTAGTGCACCTCGGCGGGAATGTTCAAACGGGATGCTCCCACTCGTAGAGGTGGTGTCTTTTGTTCTAGAGATAGGGCCCAAAAAAAGAGGGAGGGCTCATCGTCTCCCCCCTCTTTTTTGGAGCATTTCCTCCAGGAGAACTTATCCCGCAGGAGCCCAGCCCTTCAGAATGACCGGTAGGTAGATGCGATGTAGGGTCGAGGAGGCGGTCGTAGGCACCCCCTCATAGGCTCGCGAGAGATCGCCCACAGCCCCCTCCGCCTCCTCGACCACCACGACGCTAACGGCCGGGCCTCCCTCCTGGCTGCTGTCCACAACCCGAACCAAGGCCGAGCCCTGCCAGCCCAGGGAGAGGCCATCCCACGCCGCCAAGTCAACGTAGTAGGTCTGGTTGGGCCCCAGCCTGTCAAGACGGACAGCCTGCAGGCCCTCCTGATCGTACAGCTCGAGGCGCAGATGGGTCCAACCCGGGGTGGGGTTGAGGTTCTGGATGGCGATGTGCGAGGCCCGCCCGGACTCCTTCACCAGCCAGGGCAGGGCCACCGACCCCACGCCCCCCTCGGGTTGCGCCGGGGAGGCGTTGTAGCTCAGGCCCTGCTCCCCCTCCCCGTTCACCAGATTGATCCTGGACAGAAGGTCAGGCAGGAGGCTGGCAGAGCCGCTTAAGGCCAACCCGTCCACCGTCTCCACCCGGAGGGCGTCCACCCGCTGTTCTGGGAGGGCATCGCCATCAAGGATGGAGAAAGTTCGAGAGCCCCGCGGGGGAATGACATCGGTGACTGTGGTCACCAGGTCGCCCTGATGGTCCAGAAGGGCCACTTTCACGGCCGCGCTGTGGGTGGCACTCAGATTCTGAACCTGGAGGTCCGCGCTCCAAGTCTCGGAATCTCGATAGATCAAAGGCGCGTAGTTGACGTGGGCGCCCAGACCCCAGGCCCCGGCGGTGGAGGACATCAGGGGGCTCCCCTGGCCACGCCACTGATCCACCAGGACGGCCAGGGGCTGAGGGGACTTGATCCAGGCCGATCCCTGGAACGGCGGAGGCACCAGATCGCCGGGATCAATGCGCACCGCCTCGCCAGGGGCCAGGGCCGGGATGTCGAAGGTGAACTCCCTACCGTCCGCCTGGGCCTGATAGGTGACCTTCAGGGAGGTGCACGCCTCACCCGCGTTCTGGGCGCCCATGGTGGTATTCCAGCCGCTGAGCCCCTCCAGGGTGATGGGGGTGAAGTAGATGTAGTTTCCTGTATCGGGGTCCGGCTCCCCCCATTGGGCGATGCCCGTGTAGCTGCTGGCCGCCAGCACGATCCCACCCTCCCCCGTGCGCAGCCTGTCCACGGTGACAGCCAGAGGGGAGCCGGGCTTGCGCGTACCCTCGTCGCAGGCTGACCCCTCGCCGCTGGACAGCACCGAGTAGACGATGGCCGATGCAGCCGCCTGGGGGAGATCAGCGCTGGTCCAGGTCCAGGTCGAGCCGGGCTTGATGGGGCCTGAGCACAGCGTCCCGATGACGCCGGGGCTCTTCGGGGGGCACTGGCCGGTGGAAGCGGCATACAGGTCCATGACCACCTGGGTAGGAACATCTCCTGCGTTCTGGACGTGGATCTGGGTCTCCCAGCCCTCGCCCGTAACAATGGAGGGCAGGGTGATGCGCGTGTGGGGCGGGAAGATGGGCGGCGTCGGGGTTGGGGTTGGCGATGGCGTGCTGGTGGGCGAGGGTGTAGCCGTGGGTGTGGGGGTGGGCGGCAATTCGTGGAAGCGGCTCACGCCTCCCCCCGCTGTGCCGATCCACACGTCGCCGTTTGTAGGGTCAACGGCGATGACCTGTATCAGATCGCTCGCCAGCCCGGAGTTGGTTGTGTCGTAGGTTATCCATTCACTGCCGTCGAAGACCCGCAGCCCAGCTTGGGAAGTGCCGGCCCAAACCAGACCCCTGTGGTCAACGGTGATGGACTGGATCCAGCCAGTTTCCGGAAATGGGTAGTGAGTCCAGGTGCTACCGTCAAAGCGGTTCACCACGGCATCTACGTAGGGCCAGTCGTAGGGCAGGGTGTTGCCTTCATAGTCCCAGGCTCCGATCCAGGCCACGCCAGCACTGTCAACGGCGATAGACCGCACATCGTTGTCATAGGCTACAAGCCCGGAATTCTCGGTATCGTAGCAGGTCCAGGCACTGCCGTCGAACATGCTTACCCCACCACCAGTCCGTTCTCCGGCGACCTGATAGGGTGCTGTTGCCACCCAGACCCTCTCTCTGGCCCTATCTATAGCCAGGTCAGTGATGTTGTTGGAGCAGATGGTGGAGTGGGTGTAAGTCCTCCAGACGTCATCGCTCCTATCTTCCACGGTGCCTTTATGATCGAGAACGCTCAGCCCGAAGCCTGAGTAATCGTATAGGTCACCCGTGCCGATCCAGATCTCATCGGTATCGCTGATAGCGACGGCGGAGACATCATTGCTGGCCAGTCCTCTCCATGGCTCTCGACCATCTGGATCGGTATTCTCCTTGGTGAAGGTCTCCCAGTGGTAGCCATCAAAGGCGCTCACCCCCCCGCCAACCCATTGGCGGCGCCGGGCATCCCATTCATCCTCTCGCGTCCCGATCCAGA
>JBHIEC010000250.1:0-2886 GCA_046760425.1 Anaerolineae bacterium | reverse complement strand
CTCGCTGGGCACCTGCTCCACCCGAGAGAGATAATAAGGGATATCCTCCTGTCCCTGTTGCGAGTTGGTACTGTCGTTTATCCCCTCTGAGCGGAGGGGGAGATGAGCGTCCCTCCTTTCTGGCTCCTGAATAACATAAACCCCATGCAGGAAATCCTCAACATCGGGGGAGGCTAGCGCACCCTGGCCCATTCCCCTCCGCACCACATAGATTCTATTGCGTATGCGCTCGAACCGTGGGGAGGAGAAGGGGTCGTCGTCTGCCCTCCGTGCGATTGAGGACAGAGGACGATTCGCGGGCACCCCCCCGTGCTGACGAGCCAGGTAGGCCATGCTGAGGGTATCCTGAGTGGTGGAAAAACCGGCCCCACTTTGCCGCTGGTAGCCCCCTCCCCAGGGGCTCAGGGGCTGACGAAGCAGAGCGCTGAAGATAAAGATCAGCAATCCCACGGTGACCGCGCTCTGCAAGAGCCGTGGTGCATCCACTGAAGAGGCTAGGCGATCCGCCAAACGCACGTAGAAGGGCTTTGGTGGCCTGGTCAGCTCGGCCTTGATGTTAGCCCACACCTGAGGAGACGGGTGACTATCGGCTACGTACTGTCGCAGAGATAACCTGATCAGCTCAGCCAGCTCGTCGGTCTCCACCTCACAAGGGCTCCCTGAGAGCGGGCTTAGATCGCTCCTTCCTTCCGCCAAGGCCCCACCTTCCTTCATCGGCATAAAGCTACCTTACCCTTTTGTCCTCCCTATGTTATACAAGAAAAGGGAGTGAAAGGTTCATCCATGAATCCAGAACTGGGACCTAAGAAGTAGCTTCCGCTCCTGAGGCCAGAAACCGGGTTTTTTCTCTGGCAGAGAGCGCTGTGTGGCCAATGCCCCTGGCCTGAAAACGGAAGGTACTTTTCCCAGGCAAAAACCCGGTTTCTATGGTTCCAAGTCATCATAAAGTCTGTGGCCCATTTATACCAGGTGGCAGGCCACCCAGTGCTCCCCGCCTCGATCGTAGAACTCCGGATCCTCCTCCACGCAGATGGGCCGCTGCATGATGGGGCAGCGGGTGTGGAAGCGGCAGCCGCTGGGCGGGTTGGCCGGGCTGGGCACGTCGCCTACCAGGATGATCCGCTCCCGCTTCTCCTCCACCACGGGATCGGGGATGGGCACCGCTGAGAGGAGAGCTTTGGTGTAAGGATGCAGGGGGTTCCTGTAGAGCTCATCCCGGTCGGCGATCTCCACAATCTTGCCCAGGTACATCACCGCCACTCGATCCGAGATGTGGCGCACCACGCTCAGGTCGTGGGCAATGAAGAGATAAGTGAGATGGAACTGCTCCTGCAGATCCTCCAGCAGGTTCATGATCTGAGCCTGGATGGACACGTCCAGGGCCGAGATGGGCTCATCGCAGACGATGAAGTCGGGGTTCACGGCCAAAGCGCGGGCCACCCCAATGCGCTGGCGCTGGCCGCCGGAGAACTCGTGGGGGTAGCGATTGATGAAGTAAGGGTTAAGGCCCACCACCTGCAGCAGCTCCATCACCCGTTCCTTCCTCTCTTTGCCCCTGGCGATGTTGTGCACCTCCAGGGGCTCGCCGATGATGCCTCCCACCGTCATGCGGGGGTTGAGGGAGGCATAGGGGTCCTGGAAGATCATCTGCATCCTGCGGCGCATGCGCCGCAGTTGCTCGCCCTTCATCTTGCACAGGTTCTGGCCCTCGAAGTAGACCTCGCCTGCCGTGGGACGATACAACTGCAGGATGGCCCGTCCGGTGGTGGATTTGCCACAGCCGCTCTCCCCCACCAGACCCAGGGTTTCGCCCCGCCTGATGAAGAAGTTGAGTCCATCAACGGCTTTGATATCCCCTATGTGCCGCTGGATGACGATACCTTGAGTGATGGGGAAGTATTTCTTCAGGCCCTTCACTTCGACCAGGATGTCGTTCTGGCTCTCCATAGTCTTCTAATCCTTTCGTTCCCTCTTGACCTCCTCCCAGCGCCAGCAGGCGGATCTGTGTCGGGCTACGTCCGTCGCCATGAGCGGGGGGTTCTCTTCCAGGCAGCGGTCAATGACATAGGTGCAACGGGGGGCAAAGGGACAACCCGGAGGCAGGCCGATGAGGTCTGGGGGCAACCCTTCGATGGAGGTCAGCCTCTCCTTACGCACCTCGTCCAGACGGGGCACCGACCCCAGCAGGCCCAGGGTATAGGGATGGCGAGGATTGCCGTATATCTCCTTGACGGAGGCTTCCTCAATGATGAAACCGGCATACATGACGTTGACCCGGTCGGCTATGCCGGCGATGATCCCCAGGTCATGGGTGATCCAGATGATGGCCATCCCCAGCTCGTCCCGCAGCCTCTTGATGATGTCAATGATCTGGGCCTGGATGGTGACGTCCAAGGCGGTGGTGGGCTCGTCGGCGATGAGGAGCTGGGGGTTGCAGGAAAGGGCCATGGCGATCATGGCCCTCTGGCGCATGCCGCCACTGAACTGGTGGGGGTAGTCGTCAATACGCTTGGATGCCTCAGGGATGCCCACCATCTCCAGGAGCTCGATACTGCGCCGCCTGGCCTTCCCCTTGTCCATGTTCAGATGCAGCTCCAGGGCCTCGCTGATCTGCTGCTCGATGGTCAGCACGGGGTTCAGAGAGGTCATGGGATCCTGGAAGATCATGGCGATGCGGTTTCCTCTCACCCCACGGATCTCCTCTTCGTCCACCTTCATGAGATCGCGACCATCGAAGAGCACCTCCCCAGACACAATCTTGCCCGGAGGCTGGGGGATAAGGCGCATGAAGGAGAGGACAGTCACGCTCTGACCGCAACCGCTCTCCCCCACGATGCCCAGGGTTTCCCCCTCATCCACGTGGAAGGAGATGCCGTTGACGGCGTG
>JBHIEC010000249.1:0-2906 GCA_046760425.1 Anaerolineae bacterium | reverse complement strand
TAGTTGGCTCTATCCGGGTCAATCTCCTCGCCCCACGGATAGATACGCCCATCTGTCCCCCGGGCCGCCTTCTCCCATTCCGCCTCCGTCGGCAAGCGCACAATGAATTTCCGATTTTCGATTGCCGATTTCAGGTTGCTATCGGCCAGACCATCAACAAATCGAAAATCGGAAATCCGCAATCGCTCCGTCAGCCAGTTACAGAAGGCTACCGCCTCGTACCAGGTTACCCCTACCACGGGATGGTTGGGCAAGTCGAAGACGCCGCCGAACTTCTCCGGCTCCTTACGCTCGCCTCGCCACTTTAGGCCCGCCTTGGTCCACCAGCGGTCGTTGCTGTAACCCTCCAGATCGTCCACGAAGGTCTGGAACTGGACGTTGGTGATCGGGTAGCGGGAGATGCAGAAGGTGGGCAGGGTCACTTCGTGTTGGGGCAGTTCGTCGTCGTAAGCATCGGGGTCCTTCGCCTTGTCGCTGCCCATCATGAAGGGGCCGGCGGGGACTTCACACCACAGGATGTCGGGCAGGCCATCGGGGCGCAAGCCCACGCCGGGGCGGGGGTCGTCGAGGTGGGCCAGGACACGACCGGCTGCGGCGCGTAGCACAGCCGGGGCGGTGAGGGTGGAGTCCTCCACCAGGTTGGCCAGGCGGTGAGCCACTTCTGTCTCCAGCAAGGGCAGGGTACCAGGCCGCTCGGTAAGGGCCACGGCCACCCGCTCCGCCGTGGCCAGTTGTGCCGCTCCGTCCAGCGGTGGCCAAGAAGCCTCTGGGTCCGGCAGCCGGGCCAGGCGCCGGGCCAGACGGTTAGCTTTGGCCGGGTTGCGGTAGCTCAGGTAGCCCAACAGGAGCAAGACTACCTCCTGCCACCAGGCCTCGGCTACTCGCCCCTCTTTCTCCAACTCGGCAGCGATGGCGCTCACCTCGTCGGTGATGTCGGCCAGGTACACGGCAGTCAGGAACTCCTGGAAAGGTTGGTGGGTAAAGCTCCAGCGGTCCGGCGGGCCGGTGCGCACCTCTATCAGCCCTCCCCGACTCCGGGTGGCAGCGATGAACTGCTTCACGGCTTCGGCAGCAGCCTCGTCCCCGCGCGTGGGGGTAAGATGTTGGCACAGAAGCTGGCGCACCCGGCTCTCCTCCAGGGAGCGGGTGCCGACCTCTTGGCTCTGCATAGCGTAAGCCAGCACTGCCAGCCACTGGCGCTGATTCTCGGCCGGGCCACCCAGCTTCTCCAAAGCCTGACGCACTGTGGCATCCGGATGGTGGGTGGCGCGCAGGAGGGCATCCACGAAGCGGTCGTACAGTTCGGCCCTTTGTTCCGGTAGCTTTTCCCCGCTGAGGTCCACGATGGCCACCATGCGCACCATGAGTGGGCTGTCAATCAACCGCCTCTCCTCGTCACCCGGTCGCCTGGCGTACCGGGTCTCCAATTCATCCAGCCAAGTCAAAAGCGGCTTGATGCGTTCCGCGTGCCCGGCAGCTTGGTACAGCTTGGTCACCAGTGGCCCCACGTCGTCGCGCTTCTCGGTGCGCTCCAGGGGTTTCACTTGCACTTGGCGGAAGCCAGCAGCGATGACCGCCTGGCCAGTATAAGCCGCGGGGCGGGAGGTGACGATATAGCGGTTGTCGGGCATCCAATCGGCCAGATTCTCCACCGCTCGGCAGACCAGTTCGCGCTCCGCTTCGCTGGCTACCTCATCCAGCCCGTCCAGCATGACTAGGCAGTTGCCCCCATCTTTCAGCAGCGACTTGAAGAAGTCCAAGGAGAGATCGGGAGCCCCTTTCTCGCGGGTCAAGTAATCGAAGATGCAGGCGGCCAGAGTCGAGAGTTCTGGGTCGGCGGCCCGCCGGTAGCGGGCACGATGTTCGGCGAAGGCGTGCAGCGGCACCAGGATGGGGAGGGGGAGCGGTCCAGCTAGCCTAAGGCGATCGCGGGCCAGGTCGAGCCGGTCCTCTATGAGGGATTGGGCCAAGGTCCAGGCGATGTGTTGCAGCACGGTGGTCTTGCCACAGCCAGGTCCGCCGATGACGACGATGTGCGGTCCCACCTTCAGCAGGTCTCTCAGGTTGAGGGGGCGCGTGGTTGGCAGGTCGCGCTCTGGTGTCTCCATCTCCTTCTTGCCTGGTCGGACCAGCCGTCGCTCCTCTTCTGGCAGAATCTCGATAGCTTCCAGGGGGACGTAGATATCGTCCAGGTTGAGTTCGATGTATGGCTGGTCAGGGGATTGGATGCCACGCAGCACAACGCGGCCGCAGGTCTTAGCCATCCAGCCCAGATAGCGGCGTAGGGCCGCTTCGCGGTCGGGGGCTGGGCTGGGCGGCGGTGGTACGGGCTCCGGCCGCCGCTTCAGCACCTTGTCCGCATACTCGAACAGCAGCTTCGTCAGGTCGCCCCGCACCCGCTCGGCAAAGGCCTGGGGGGTATCGTATTCCTGGTACAGGCCGGGGTGCTCGCCATCGGCACGGAATTCATCCCAGAAGGCACGAACCTTCGCCAGTTGCTCGAGGTCAATAGCGTCCAGCGACTCTGGCGGCCGGGTACAGCGATAGAAGAGGATGCGCGGGCGGCCGGTCTCTCGCCAGGCGCGGTAGGCCAGGCGGAACTCCTCCTCGGTGCCCGAAGCGTAGGGTCGGCCGGTCTCAGGCTCTGTCGCGCCGGTGGGCGTGCCGAAGCGCAGCCAGAGGATGCCCAGGAACAGGTCCCACTCACGCAGGGGGAGCTGCTCCAGGATGACTTCCTCCGGCCGGCCCATGTCGGGCACGACCTGGGACCATTCCAGCCGGTCCAGCATCAGCCCTAACTGTTCGCCCACGGTGCGGTTGAGTTCGTCCACCACAGCGCGCAGCCGCCGTCGCTCCTCGGCCACGTCGCCGGGCGAAGCGACGAAGAGGCGCAGTTTGGTGATTTG
>JBHIEC010000248.1:0-2926 GCA_046760425.1 Anaerolineae bacterium | reverse complement strand
AGAACAACTCGTGAGAGCTATCAAGCGTTTGCCGGAAGAGGAACAGGCAGAGTTATTCGACGCCTTAGAGGACTACTTCCTGGGCAAGCACATCGAAGCAACCGAGGGAGAAAAACTGCTTAGCCAAGAAGAGGCAATGCGCTACTTAGCCGAGGAAAGCTGATGTGGCGTGCGTTAGAATGATCAAACCTTAGGAGGAACGACCAATGAAGGTCATCATACCCCTGGCGGGGCTGGGGACGCGGCTCAGACCGCAGACGCACACGCGACCCAAGCCCCTGGTCAACGTGGCCGGGAAGCCGGTGCTGGGTCACATCCTGGACCGGCTCCAGGGCCTCGACATCGAGGAGATCATCTTCATCGTGGGCTACCTGGGGGAGCAGATCGAAGAGTACGTGGAGGCTAACTACAACTTCCCCGCCCGCTATGTCGAACAAAAGGAGCCTAAGGGCCAGGCCCACGCCATCCACCTGGCCCGGGACTACATTGACGCACCAGTGCTCATCATCTTCATTGACACCATCTTTGAGACGGACCTGCGCTATCTGGACCAGGTCACCGCCGACGGCGTGATCTATGTCAAAGAGGTGGAGGATCCCAGCCGCTTCGGCGTGGCCCTGCTGCAGGACGGGGTCATCACCCGGCTCATCGAGAAGCCATCCACCCCCGTCTCCAATCTAGCCGTTATCGGGCTGTACTACGTCCGTAACTGGCCCCTGCTCCTGGACTGCGTCCAGGTCGTGATCGAGCAGGACATCAAGACCAAGGGTGAGTACTTCCTGGCTGATGCCTTTCAACTGATGATTGACCGGGGAGCCCGTCTGGAGGCCATCCCGGTCGAGGTGTGGGAGGACTGCGGCAAGCCCGAGACCCTGCTCAAAACCAATCGCTACCTCCTGGCCAATGGCCGGGGTCAGGTGAGGCGGACCGAGGACTCCATCGTCATCTCACCTGTCTACATCGCCCCGTCTGCCACCATCAGGAACTCCATCATCGGCCCCTACGTCTCCGTAGCTGACGAGGCGGTCATCGTCAACGCCATTATCAAGGACTCCATTATCAACGAGGGGGCCCACATTGAGAACGCCATGCTCAACCTATCCATCATCGGCAAGGATGCCCAGGTGCGGGGGGCCTTCGAGCGGCTGAACGTGGGCGACTCCTCGCAGGTGGATCTGGGGTAGGAGGAGGAAATGAGTGAGCTTATAGAGGTCGAGTGCTATTCCGGCTACACCTACGCTCAGGAGCCTCGGGCCTTCACCTGGCGGGGGGAGCGCCACGTCGTTCAGGCCGTGGAGCGGGTGTGGCGTACGCCCGAAGGGATCCGCTTCCGGGTGCGGACGGAAGGGGGTGACATTTGCGACCTGGGTTACGACGAAAGGGGCGATGAGTGGCGTATACTAACCAAGGCGCCTAGAAGAGGCATCGTCGCCCAGCGGGTGCGCAGCGTCCCGCCCTCGGGCATCCGCAAGTTCTTCGATATCATCGCCACCATGGAGGACGTCATCTCCCTGGGTGTCGGCGAGCCCGATTTCGTCACGCCCCAACCCATCATCCAGGCCGGCATCCGCTCCCTGGAGGAGGGGCGGACTAGCTACACCTCCAACTCGGGCATGATGGAGTTGCGGGAAGCGCTGGCGGAGCACCTGGCACGGCTGTACGGGGTGGAGTACGACCCCGAGACGGAGATCCTGATCACTGTGGGCGTCTCCGAGGCCATGCATATCGCCCTCCTGACGGTGGTCGAGCCGGGCGACGAGGTCATCGTCCCCGAGCCCTGCTTCGTGTCCTACAAACCGGGCGTGATCTTCGCCGGCGGGATACCCGTCGTGGTCCCGACCAGGGTGGAGAATGACTTTCAGATCACCGCCGCAGAGATCGAAGCGGCGGTCACCCCCCGCACCAAGGCCCTCCTCATCGGCTACCCCAACAACCCCACCGGGGCGGTGATGAGCCGCCAGCAGCTGCTGGAGATCGCCCAACTGGCCGAGAGATACGACCTGGTGGTCCTGTCCGACGAGATATATGACCGCCTGGTCTATGGGGTGGAACACACCTGCTTTGCTTCCCTCCCCGAGATGCGGGATCGGACCATTTTGCTGCAAGGCTTTTCCAAAGATTATGCTATGACCGGCTGGCGGATAGGCTATGTGGCGGGCAACGCCGAGGTCATTGCTGCCATTCGCAAGGTGCACCAGTACGCCATCATGTGCGCCCCCACCACGGGCCAGATCGCGGCCATCGAGGCCCTGCGGAGCGGCGAGGAGCACGTCCAGCGCATGGTGGCTGAATACGACCGACGGCGACAGCTCATCGTCCAGGGGCTAAACGAGATCGGGCTGCCCTGCTTCGAGCCCAGGGGGGCTTTCTACGCCTTCCCCTCCATCGAGCGGACGGGTCTCAGCTCCGAGGAGTTCTCGGAGAGGCTGCTCTTCGAGGAGAAGGTGGCTGTGGTGCCCGGCAACGCCTTCGGCGATTGCGGCGAGGGGTTCGTGCGCTGCGCTTATGCCGCTTCCATGGAGGACATCGAAGAGGCGCTGCGGCGCATGGAGAAATTCGTTAGGAAGTACGGGGGGTGAGGAACATGGACATCTTGACATTGGAGCTGCCAAAGGATCTGTTGGCCCTCTTGCAAAAGCGGGCAGCAGAAAGGGAACAAGAACTGCAAGAGGTAGCTCTGCAGATTCTGCGGAAAGAATTGGCTGCCGAAGGGGAGCCAGAGAGCGAGCGAGAGCGGGTCATCCAGGCGCTGCAGGCTTCGGGACTGGTGCGGCCGCTGAGCGAGGAACTGGTGAATAAATACGTTCGCCTTCGCAGTCCCGCTGAGCGTGAGAAGATGCGTCGCCGTCTGGAGCAAAAAACATTCACCCCTCCGTTAAGCGAGATCATCATTCAGGATCGGGGTGCGTTGTAGATGGCGACGTAT
>JBHIEC010000247.1:0-2949 GCA_046760425.1 Anaerolineae bacterium | reverse complement strand
TCATCCTGGACAAGCTGAACGCGGCCCTGGTCAAGCTGGGGCTGGACCCCCATCAGGTGGTGATCGTCACCGACATCGGCTGCGTGGGACTGTCGGACCAGCATTTCATCACCAACACCTTCCACGGCCTGCACGGGCGGTCGGTGACCTATGCCAGCGGCATCAAGCTGGCCAACCCCGACCTGAAGGTCGTCGTCCTCATGGGTGACGGCGGCTGCGGCATAGGGGGACATCACCTGATCAACGTCGCGCGGCGCAACATCGGCGTCACGGTGCTGGTCTTCAACAACCTCAACTTTGGCATGACCGGCGGCCAGCACTCCGTCACCACGCCCCACGGGGCGATCACCGCCACCACCCGGGGAGGCAACCTGGAGCGGCCTCTGGACGTGTGCGCCACTGTGGCTGTCAATGGGGCCGGGTTCGTGGCCCGCAAAACGTCTTTTGATCAGGACCTGTCCGACGTCATCGCCCAGGCCATCGCCCACCAGGGCTTCTCCCTCATTGACATCTGGGAACTGTGCACGGCCTACTATGTGCCCAACAACCGCTTCAGCAAGAAGGCTCTGGAAGCTACCCTGGAGGAGCTGGGCTATGAGACGGGGGTGCTGCACCGAGAGGATCGAGAGGAGTACAGCCGGGCCTACCGCGCCGCCCACGCCTCCCAGCGGGGTCAGCCGGCCATGTCCCTGCGGCCGCTGGAGCCCAGATACACCAACAACGTGACCTCCAGGCTCCATTGCATCGTGGCCGGCTCGGCCGGGGGGAGGGTGCGCTCCACGGCCAGGGCCCTGGGCCAGGGAGCGGTACTATCCGGGCTGTGGGTCACCCAGCGGGACGACTACCCCGTGACCATCATGAGCGGCCATTCCGTGTCTCAGGTCATCATGAGCCCCCGGCAGATCCACTACACCGGCATCCCCAAGCCTGACCTCCTGATCGTGCTCTCCCCGGAGGGGCTGGCCGAGGTGCGCCACCACCTGGCGCGCATGACAGAGGACGACGTGCTTTACATCAACGCGGCGCTTCTCCCAGTCGAGACCCGGGCCCGCATTGTCGTCCTGGACTTCCAGCGGGCAGGAGCGCGGGCCACCAAGAGGAACATGGCCCTGCTGGGTGTGGCGGCGGCCCTGCAGCACGCGGGCCTCTATCCTCTAGAAGCCTTCAAGGAGGCCATCCGCCTGGGCCAGCGGCCGGAGATCGCCCAGAAGAACCTGGCCTTAGTAGAAGCCAGCGCGGGGGTGACAGGGGATGGATAGGCGTTGGTGGGGCTGGGGGCCTGTGGGGATCAAGCGCCAAGTGGAGCAGTATGCAGAACAGGTGGCGCTCACCAGAAGATATCAGAGGAGTTGATCAGCCATGTATCAACCTAACTATGAGGGGATCGCTCACAAGATCGTGCGGGAGTGCGCCAGGGTCCAGGAGGACGAAGGGGTGGTCATCATCGGCCGGGCGGATAGTCTGAGCTACTGTGAGCTCATCGCCCTGGAGTGCCACCTGGTGGGGGCCCTGCCCCTCATCACCGTGGCCAGCGATGAGTACAACTATCGGGTAGTCATGGAGACACCCCTGGAGTTTCTGCGGAAGGCCCCGCGCCACGTGGTCGCCCTGGCCAGGGCCTCGGACCTGGTCATCAGCGTGGGCATGCAGCCCCAGGACCCGCGCCGTTTCGCCGACGTCCCTGAGGAGCGGGTGGGGGCCCAGCGCATCGGCAACAAGCCCGTCACCGATGCCATCCTCCAGACGGAGGGCGTGCGCTGGCTGGGCACCGGCTACCCCACGCCCCAGCAGGCCGAGATGTACGGCGTCCCCTTCGAGGCCTTCTTCGAGACCTACTGGCGGGCCATGGACGTGGACTACAGCCAGTTACAGGCGCGGGTGGCCCGGGTGGCCGCCGTCTTCGAGAAGAGCGGGCAGGTGCGGATCACCTCCCCCAAGGGCACCGATCTGACCCTGTCCGTGGAGGGGCGACCTGCCCTGAAGGACGACGGGGTCATCCACGAGAAGGCCCTCAACCTGCCTTCAGGTGAGGTCTGCTTCGCCCCCCTGGAGAGCAGCGCCCACGGCACCGTCGTCTTCGACCTGGCCTTCTACCGGGGCCACAAGATCGAAGACCTGGTCGTCCGTTTCGAGGACGGGAAGGCTATCCCCATAGAGGCCAAGGCCGGGTTTGACATCTTCACCGACGTGCTGGCCCACTCCCACGGCGCCAAGGACGTCATCGGCGAGCTGGGCATCGGCCTGAACGAGCAGATCAGACAGGCCATCGGCTACATGCTGACTGACGAGAAGATCATGGGCACGGTCCACATCGCCCTGGGCGAGAACCGCTTCATGGGCGGGGTCAACGAGTCTGACCTGCACTGGGACCTCCTCATCCTGGATCCCCGGGTGATGGTGGGGGATACGTTGCTGATGGAAGGAGGAGAATTCCTGGTGGGATGAGAGAAAATTCAGCCTTGATCCGGCTGGAAGGGGTGACCCGGGTCTATCGCCTGGGGGCCAGGACCCTCACTGCGCTGCGGGATGTGAACCTGACCATTGGCGAGGGGGAGTTCGTGGCCGTCGTCGGCCCCTCGGGCAGCGGCAAGTCCACGCTGCTCAACATGATCAGCGGCATTGATAAGCCCACCGCTGGGCGGGTGGTGGTGGGCGACGTGGTGGTCAGCACCATGGATGAGAACAGCCTTGCCCGCTGGCGGGGGGACACCATCGGCATCGTTTTCCAGTTCTTCCAGCTCCTGCCCACCCTCACTGCCCTGGAGAACGTGATGCTGCCTATGGACTTACGCGGGACGTACCGGGGCAGGCGCCGGAAGCGGGCCATGGAAGCCCTGGCCACTGTGGGTCTGGCCTCCCATGCCCACCACCTGCCCTCGGAGCTCTCCGGCGGTGAGCAGCAGCGGGTGGCCATCGCCCGCGCCCTGGCCAACGATCCGCCCATCCTGC
>JBHIEC010000246.1:0-2954 GCA_046760425.1 Anaerolineae bacterium | reverse complement strand
TGGTACCAGGAAAGGGCCTCCTCGTATTGGCCTCGGGCATCGTAGATGAGGCCCAGTTCATTACACAGCAACGCCACGCGCCGCCGCTCGCCCTCCCTCTCGCAAACGGGCAGGAGTGTCTGGTAAACCTCCTCGGCTCGCCCCCAACCACCTGTGCGGTAGAGGTGCTTGCCGTACCATATTAACGCATCCCTGCCATCCTCTCCCCCCTCCTCGGCCAGGCCGGACACCAGGGCCCGCCAGGCGGCCTCGTCACCCAGCCCCTCCACCCGCTCCAGAACCTCGGGCACGAGCACGGCCACAGGCTCGCCTCCCTCTCGCACGGCCTCGAGCACCGGCTCCAGCCGCCCCTCCTGGGCCAGCATCACCGCCATGAGCTGCGCCGCCCGCCCGGCGACCACACCCCACTCCCCTTCCTCCTCGGCCAAAACCAACAACGCCTCGGCCTCGGCCCCTTCGACCGCCTCCCGCACCCGCCGCGCCAGGAGGTAGTGCAGCAGCTCGTCGCGCCCCAGCCAGACCTCGCCCCCCTCCTCGATTATCACGCCATCGTTCACCAGCCGGCGGTAGGGGGTCCAGGGCTCGTCGCGCCGCATCTCCTCCCACAGGCGGCCCTCCTCTCGGCTGATGAGCTTCAACGGGAGGCGCGCCCTCTTCTCCCGCTCCATAAGCTCCACCAGGCCCAACACCACCTCCTCCCGCGCCTGCTCCTGGGGGTTGAGGGGATGCCCCCTCTCGTCCTCGCCCCTGCGCCCCAGCACCCAGCGGACGTAGTAGGCCCGCATGGCCCGGCCCATGAGCACGTGGCGGGGCATCTCCCGCCCGTGATAGGCGGCGGTGAGGAAGCTGAGCATCCTGGGGTTGGTCATGGCCCTCCTGGCCTGGGGGGAGAGAAGGGCGTAGGGGGTGGTGGGCCTGTGCCCCTCCAGCCGCTCCCGGTAGGCCTCGTAGAGGCTCTCCAGTTCCTCCCTGACGATGTTCCCCTCCTCGTCCACGGCGATGCGCCCCAGGGTGAAGCCCAGCTCCCCATCGGCCCGGTAGCAGAGGCCGGGGTGACGCTCAAGCTCCAGTTCGGCCTTCAAGCGAGCGAAGAGGGGGGCACGCAGGGCCAGCACCAGCTTGAAGGCCCGCCGGTCGGAATAGCGCAGCGCCAGGGCCTGCATCTGGGCCAGCAACTCCAGCGGGTCGCGGTGCTCGTCTATGGCGTCCACCAGGAGCACGAAGCGGACGCGCCCCTGGCCCCGCTCCTCCACGAAGTCGAGGATGTCCCCCAGCTTGGCCCGCCGCAGATACAGGTCGTCGGGCAGCTCCATCTCGGCGTTCTTCAGGCGTGAGAGAGGGCCGCCGCTGTAGGGCAGCACCACGGGGGCGTGGGGGCCATCGGCGGCCAGCCATTGTTCGACGGTGTGACACAGCAGGTTGGTCTTGCCCATGCCCTGGTCGCTGAGGAGCAGGAAGACCCTCGTCCCGCCGCCCATGAAGGCCCGCAGGTGCTCCTCGGCCTGGGGGCGGCGGTGGTAGACCTGGGGCAGGTACTCGTGGGTGCGCCGCAGCCAGCTCCCGGCGTGGCGTTGCGCCCGCTCCCTCAGCTCCTCCAGGGTGAGGTCGCCCAGGGGGAGCAGGGCGGTCAAAATCCTCTCCCATCCCTCTTGCCCTCGCCTCCACTCCTCTGTCCCCTCCAGGAGCTTCAGGATGCGTTGCAGGTCCTGTCTCGCCCTTGCCTCTTCCTTTCGCAACTGCACGAGCTGCTGCAGGAAGACGGCGTGCGCCACCTTCTCGTCCCTTTTGATCCCCAGCTCGACGAAATAGAAGGCGATGAAGTTCAAAAGGTCCTCCCTCAGCCTTCTTTGGAAATCGCTCGGCAGCCCCTCCCACAGCCCCAGCCTGTCGAGCTCGGCCAGTAGCTCCTTGTTCACCGCATCGTGGTCGGCGGCGAAGAGGAGGGCTACGTCCCTGTCGGGAAGCTCGGCCCAGGGGTCCTCCATCGTGGGGAAGAGTTCGCTGATGATTTCGTCGCTGAGGAACAGCTTATAGCGCTCCTCCACCAGCCTCGCCTGCTCCGGGTGATGTTTGCGGTGATGTTCCAACTGCCCTCCGCGCTTGTAGTCTTTGAAGATAGCAGTAACCGCCTCCTTGAAGGCGACCCTGAGAGCGGCCTGGATGTCACGACTGATGCGCTTGTCGCGCCAGTTGTCAATGGTGTTCTTCTTGATGATGTCGGCGCCGATTTGCGGCAGCACATCGTGCATTGCCCAAGCAGCAAGGCTGGCAAAAAAGGCGCTAAGGGTAGTGGTCAAACTCAAAGGCTCCACCACATTTGCTCTCCATCAAATTTCCCAATAAGCCTCGCCCCTCACAATCGAAAAGCGGACATCGGCCTTATCCAGCAAGCCGCTGAAGCCAAGGATTAATGGCACATTAGCCGTGGGAGCCAAGTCGGCACGGATGATTAATGGACCAATGGATTTTATGCCATCATGTATCACACAGGCGATTAACCCCTCTATGAGACGCAGCGCACATTCAGGTTTAGGCACAATGCCACGAATGGTCTTGTCACGTATCTTAAGCACCGGGCACCTCACCCATAGGTCGTATGGGATGATGGAAGTGGGTGCGCCCGTGTCCACAATGGCAAGGCGAGACTCCGTTAGCCCACCCTCTTCGGTTAAAAGGGCAACGTAGGTAAGCAGACGAGTGACTATTAATGAGGGTTCATCTGGGTCGGGATGTCGGTAAATTTGCAGCTCGATTTTAGTAGACATATGGCTTGCTTTCTAGGAAGAAGATGACCAGCGGGCCTACCTCCCCTACTTTGGCGAGCGCGGCATCCTTTGCCTCCGACCAACTCCGTCCAACCCCGACCACCGCTTTGTTATAGATGGCTACCCATTGGTCAGGGTATCGCTCCGTGAGTTCGGCTGCGTGCTCGAAAAGCCAGCGCTCGTCCTCCC
>JBHIEC010000245.1:0-2984 GCA_046760425.1 Anaerolineae bacterium | reverse complement strand
GGGCGTAGAAGTTCAGCCCCGAGTAGTCGGCCAGCACGTAGTCGTCGGGCGCAGTGTGGGCAGCGATGTAATCGGCCAGGCGCCAGGTGCCCGTCTCCGACCGCCAGGCGATGTCTCGGTTGTCCAAGAACCAGGGAATCGTGAGCCCTGCCACCAGGGCCAGCAGCAGGTAGGAGCGCCGGGACCAGGTCAACATGGGCTCCAAGGCCAGGGCGAAGAGCACCGAGAGGCCCGGCACCAGGTAGAGCAGGTGCCGGGGCCACAGCTCCCGGGAGAGGAGCAGGAAGACCAGGGCCGTCGGCACCTGCCAGGCGAAGAGCCAGCGGCGCTGATCCCGCCGGACGAGGGCGTGGGCGGCAGCGGGGAGAGCGAAAGCCACCAGGAGCCCGTATTTCTGGACGTACCGGACGTAGAATTTGAGCCCTTTGACGAACACCGCCCAGCGGCTGAGGCCGCGACCCTGCATTAATTGGTGGCCGAACACCGCCTGAGAGACGACGGGGGTGGCCAGGTAGAACCCTGCGAAGACGCTGCCGACCACCAGCCCGTAGGGCACCACCAGCACGGCGATGTCCCCCACCACCCCTGGCCAATCCCTCTCGCCGCGCAGGGCCTGGTAGCCCAGGAAGGCGACGCAGGCGGCCAGGGGCAGGAAGCCGAACAACTTGGTCAGGGTCGCCAGGCCGAAGACGAGGCCCGCTACAACCAGCAGCCAGCGTCGGCCGCCGAAGACGGCCTCAACGAAGGCGTACAGCCCCGCCGCGCCGAAGAATAGCATGTAGGGTTCGGGGCGGTAGACGCGTCCTTCCAGGTAGAGGTCGGGGTGCATCAGGAAGGCGAGGGCCGCGATGAGGCACAGCTCCCGCCGAAACAGGCGGCGGGCCGTCAGGTACAGCAGCCCCGCCGACAACACGCTCAGCCAGGCGCTGACGGTCCGCAGAGCCAGGACCGAGGGGCCCAGGAGCTTGATCAACAGGGCCCCGGAATAGAGGAAGACGGGGAGTTGAGGGGTCAGGAAGTCGCGGTATGGCAGTTCGCCCTGGCTGATGCGCCAGGCGGCGTACAGGTAGGACCCCTCATCATCGTTGATCAGCCAGCCGTCAATGTTGTTCAGGTAGAACAGCAGCCCCCAGATGAGGAGTGCCGCGGCGATCAGGTCGCTGTAACGAGCGACCACCCCGCTGAGGTCAATGCGGGCCAGGCGCGCCCGCACCTCCGCTGTCCGTACTGCCTCACTCATAGCTGATCACCCCATACCCGGTTGACTTCGGTATCCGAGGAAGGTATAATTGTGCCACGCTCCCTGATTGGAATCCGGAGTGCAGGCGCAAGCCTGCTTTGAGCCTTGCAAAGGCGGACTAGCGTCCTCGCCAGCGCTCACCTGCGAACTCGGTCAAAGCACGCTTTGAAGACGTGCTCGGTGAGCGCTTGCGACCGCACTCCAGCCAATTTTCTACAGGCTGCCTGGACGGTCTCCCTGTAAAGTGTTGTTAGGTGATGGCTTGCCAAATATGACATCGAATTTCGAGGATTAACCGAATTCATCGCTGCCAATTCGTTAAATCCTCCTATTCGTTGTCATATTTCAGACCGTCAAGCAATTTCAAAGGCGGAACATGGCTTCTCGCCGAGACCTGATCTTGCTGCTGCCCATAGTGGGCATCGCCCTCCTGCTCCGCATCTGGGGTATCGGGTTCGGCCTGCCCTTCACCTACCACCCCGATGAGCACCAGTACGTTGATACCGCCTTGGGGTTCCTGGGGGGTGATCTGAACCCGCACCGCTTTAATAACCCGGCCCTCTTCAAGTACCTCCTGGCTGCCCTCTACGCCCTGTGGTATCTCATCGGTCGAGGGCTGGGGGCCTTCGAGTCGGTGGCGGCCTTCCAATCCTGGGCCACGGCCGATCCCACCCCGGTCTACCTGCTGGCCCGCTTAACCAGTGCCCTGCTGGGGACAGCCACGGTGGCCATCACCTACGGGCTTGGCCGTCTGGCTTACGATGGCCGCACAGGCTTGCTCGCTGCCACCCTCCTGGCCGGCACCTTCCTCCACGCCCGCGATTCCCACTACGCCGTCAACGACGTGCCCGCCACCTTCTTCGTGACCATGGCGCTGTTCTTCAGCCTGCGGGTTCTGCAGCGAGGCAGGCTCCAAGATTACGGACTGGCCGGCCTTTGCGCTGGCCTGGCAACGGCAACCAAGTACACCGGCCTACTCTTGCTCGTCCCCCTGCTGCTGGCCCACCTCTTGGCTGGGGGGGCACGGCCCCGCGACCGGGCTGCCCGTCTGGCCAGCCGTTGGCTCTTGGCTGGTCTGGGGGCCTTTGTCGGGGCCTACCTCCTGGGTGCCCCCTACTCGGTCCTCGACTGGCCGGCCTTCCTCGCTGATCTGAAGACCCTCATGATCCGGGGCAGCACCGGCTTCAAGGGCTTACAGCTCGACCCCGCCAGCGGTTGGCTCTTCTACCTTAAGACGCTGCTGTGGGGGATGGGCCTGCCCTTAGCTTTGGCCTCCATCCTCGGTGTGCTGGTCGCCCTGATTCGACATCGGCGCCAGGATCTGGTACTGGTCGCCTTTCCCCTGATCCTCTATCTCTACATGGGACGCCAGCTCCTGATCTTCGCCCGTTTCCTCATCCCCGCCTTGCCTGTGCTGACCCTTCTGGCCGCGCGAACCGTCTGGTTGGCCGTCGAGCGTTTGCCCGGTGGGGAGGGGGGGCAGGCAGTGGCCGTGGGGGTCGTTGCAGTCGTCCTCCTGTTCCAGCCCGTATTGGACACAGTGCGCCATGATTATCTGCTGACCCGGACGGACACCCGCACCCTGGCCAAGGCCTGGATCGAGGCCAACATCCCGAACGGGGCCAAGATCATCACCCAGCCGAACGGGCCGGAACTGGCCGGGGCCGATGGCCATGCCCCACGCTCCCGGCGCACCTATGACCTGACCGTAGCGGGCACGACAAGCCTGTACAAGCGCCCGCTG
>JBHIEC010000244.1:0-3046 GCA_046760425.1 Anaerolineae bacterium | reverse complement strand
GCATCTCCTGGGGGGCTCGCATCATGCCCCTCAAGGCCCTGGGTAGGGATGGGGTTGGCACCATCGGTTCCCTGGTCGGGGCCATCGGCTACGCGGCCGACAGTGGAGTGCTTGTGACCTGTGTCGGAGCGGCTGCTTCGGCCTACTCTCAGACTCTCAGGGATGTGGTATACTATGCCTATTACCGGGGCTCCCTGCTGATCGCGCCCACCTATTATCCATACCCGGCTGCCTTTCCCTACGTCCTGGGGGTGGCAGCCACGGACCACAACGACGCCCATCCCGCCTGGGCGAGCTCCAGCCCGTACGTTGATGTCTCGGCGCCGGGGGAGGACATCGTCAGCACCTTCTGGCGGGGCTCCGGCGAGAGCTACGGTGTAAGCAGCAGCACCCGGGCGGCGGTAGCCCATGTGGCGGGGGTGGCGGCTCTGGTGTTCTCAGTCCATCCCGATTACTTCCCCGATGAAGTAGCGCAGATCATAATAGAGAGCGCTGACGACCTGGGGCCGCCTGGCCGGGATGAGTACTACGGCTACGGCCGCATCAACGCCTACCGGGCCCTGTCGGGGGCACCACCCGAGTTCACGCCGACCCCCCTGCCCACGTCCACGCCCCTGCCCACGGCCACCCATACGCCTCTGCCCACGTCCACCTTCACCCCCCTGCCGACGGCCACCCCTACACCTCTGCCCACCTTCACGCCCCTGCCCACCCCTACTTGGACACCCAAGCCTCTCCCCACCGAGACCCCCACTCCTACGGCCACACCCTGTAGCGGGACCATACTGTTGGGTTGCGTAGGAAATAATGGGACGATCAGGGGCATTGTGTGGTATGATGCCAACGGGAACGGGCGCCAGGATCTGGGATGGGCGGAGTGGCCGCTGGCCGGCGCCGTCCTGACCCTCAGGGATGCTGACGGTCACCTCATCGGTACCTACACCACGGATCTCAGTGGGTTCTACATCTTCATAGGTTTGGATGCCTCGATCTCCTACACCCTCACCGAGACCAATCCCCCTGATTATCCCGTATCCACCACTCCCGACGAGTGGCTCATCCAGCCCGAGGACTTCGTTTTCTGCTGCACCGTGACCGTCAACTTCGGTGACCGTGGGGGGCCGACGCCCATGGGCACGCCGGAGGCGACCGCCACCCCTACGCCAACAGGCACGGTTTGGGTCGCTACCCCGACCTCCACATCCACGCCTACGGCCACCCCCATCGCCACACCCACTCCCTCCCGCACGCCGAGCTACCCCACCCCGCCGGGGCCCGGCCTGCGGATCCAACTCCCTGCCCTCGACAATGAGGGCGGGGCCGCGACCCGCATCCAGGTTCAGAACGTGGGCAATACCCCGACCAAAGCCATCATGTTCCTGTGGGGGGAGTATTCCGGGGACTGCCCACCTCAGGGCCCTGGCCCCATCAAGGTGGAGTGCACGGGCCTGATCTGGCCCGGCTCGGCGTGGAGATGGAGTAGCGGCTGGCTCCCACCTGGAGCCAAATCGGCTATCGTCTACTCGGTGCCGGTGGAGGCCGCTGAAGACGCCTGTGAGGAGGCCGCTGATGCCATGAACAGCCCCTCTTCATGGCGTGAATGGGAGCGTGATTGGAGGGAGGGCGTCTACGGCACAGGCCAGCCTCTGGCCGTATCGGTCAACCGCCGCATCGTGGACGCCAGCGGCAAGACCATCGCCAGCGCCTATACAGGGATCTCAGAGGACATGGAGGGGGTGTACGACCCCCAGTTCGGTGGGTTCATGTACTACGCACCCCTGAACTACAACGATTACCAGGGCTGGACCACCGAGCTCATCATCCAGAACTCTGGCGACGAGTGCACCTCGGTAGAGGTCTGGTACAGGGAGCAGGATGATTGCCTGCGCGCCACCATTGACGGTGTGATGGCCTTGACCCCTGGCGAATCGGTCCGTCTGACGCCACCCCTCCTGCCTCAGGGCACCCGGGGCTCGGCCTGGATCCGAGCCTCTCAGCCCCTGGGCGTGGTGGTAGACCAGTTCGGCCACGACATGTTCCTGACCTATCGCGGCCTGCCCGCCGATTCTTTCGGTGCAGGCTTCAGCGCTGGCTCCGTGATCAACTACGCGCCTCTGATCTATCGTGAATACAACGGCTGGGATTCGGCCATCCAGGTCCAGAACCTGAGCTCCACCTTCAACGCCAAGGTAAAAGTCTACTTCCTGGACAACAGCGGCGACATTATCACCACCCTTTTGGACTGGATCTGCCCCCGTGGATCCCAGACCTACTTCATGCGGGCCATCAACAACCTGCCCGGCCAGTACGTCGGCGCGGCCCGGATAGAGTCCCAGGCCTGGTGGTCGCCCGGGGATCCGGCCGTTGATGCGCCCAACGTCGTATCCGTCGTCAATCTGATCAACCTTGACACCGGCCAGGGGCTGAGCTACAACACTTTCCCCCAGCAGAAAGCCGAGGGGGTGAAGGCGGTGGCTATCCCCGTCCTGGCCAAGGAGAAACGCGAATTCGCTGGCTCGTCGGTCACGACCTGGACCTCAGAGATCGCCATTCAGAACATCAACCCCAACCCAGGCATGACAACTTTCCGCGTTGACCTCTATGATCAGAATGGCATGATCGAGAGCTTCTGTGAGACGGTCAACGAGAAGCAGGTTGATTATATCCGTGGCGATAACCTGGGCATCCTTGTCACCGGCTTCAGCGGTTCAGCCGTGGTGGAGGTCACCGACAGCACCCAGCCGGGTGGAGGGTCCATTGCGGCGGTGGTCGTGGAGCGGGCCGAGGGGGACGGCGACCTGACCAAGGGCTTCGAGGCCTTCCCCATTAATGCCCAGATTTACGAGCCCCCCGGTGTACCTCCCTGTCCCGGGCTGCCCCTTGCGCCGACGCCTAGCAGCAGATCCCGTGCCCCTGATCCCTGGTCGGGGCAATAACTACCTCGACAATGTCAGATTCCAGGTCAAACGTCATTGCGAGGCGCGGAGCGCCGAAGCAATCCCCTAAAAAGCAGGCAGGAGATTGCTTCGCTCCGCTCGCAATGACA
>JBHIEC010000243.1:0-3055 GCA_046760425.1 Anaerolineae bacterium | reverse complement strand
CCACGGGCCAGCCCCTGCCCCCCGAGACCCTGGCTCTCTGCCGGCAGAGCGACGCCGTGCTTCTGGGCGCGGTGGGTGGGCCGAAATGGGACGACCCCCAGGCGGAGGTTCGCCCGGAAGACGGCCTCCTCGGCCTGCGTAAAGGGCTGGGGCTCTTCGCCAACCTGCGACCTGTCCGCCTCTACCCCAGCCTGCTGCACGCCTCCCCGCTCAGACCAGAGATTGTGGCGGGGACCGACCTGCTGGTGGTACGAGAGCTGACGGGGGGCATCTACTTCGGTCGGCCCAGGGGCCGACGGCAATATCGGGGCTACGAACGGGCCGTCAACACCATGGCCTACACCACGCCGGAGATCGAGCGGGTGGTGCGGGTGGCCTTCGAGCTGGCCCGGGGGCGCCGCAAGAAGGTCACCTCGGTGGACAAGGCCAACGTCCTTGTTGTCTCCCGCCTGTGGCGGGAAGTGGCCACCAGGGTGGCCCAGGAGTACCCCGACGTGGAGTTCGAGCACCTCCTGGTGGATGCCTGCGCCATGTTCCTGATGCGGCGCCCCACGGCATTCGACGTCATCGTCACCTGCAACATGTTCGGTGACATCCTGACCGACGAGGCCGCCATGTTGGCCGGCTCCATGGGGATGCTCCCCTCCGCCTCATTGGGTGAAGGCACGCGGGGCCTCTACGAGCCCATTCACGGCTCAGCCCCCAAGTACACCGGCCAGGATCGAGTCAACCCTCTGGCCACCATCCTCAGCGTGGCCATGATGTTGCGGCTGTCCTTCGGGCTGGAGCGGGAAGCCGCAGCCGTCGAGGGGGCCGTCGAAGAGGCGCTCAAAGCTGGCTACCGCACCCGGGACATCATGGAGGAGGGCAAGAAGCTGGTAGGCACGCGGGAGATGGGTCGTCAGGTGATCGCCCACCTGACGGCCTAGTGGCGTGTAGTCGAAATTGTCCTGACCCCCTCATCCAGCCCTCTGGTCACAAGCCAGAGGGCTTCTTCTTGACAAAAACCCTGAGACCGGCTACAATGGCTGGTGTGTTTTCCGGCTGTCCATTCTTATGGGCGGGCTGTAAGCCCGGACCCCATTTTCCCCACCAGAAGGTGACAAAGGACTATGAAAGAAGCAATGAGGACTACCCCTGATCTGGGCCCCATCGGCAGCGAACTGGATCGCCTGTGTGTGACCACCATTCGAGCGCTGGTGATGGACGCTGTGCAGAAGGCCAACTCTGGCCACCCTGGCATGCCCATGGGCATGGCCGAGGCGGCCTATGTGCTCTGGACCCGCTTCCTGAAGCACAACCCCGCCAACCCTTCCTGGCCCGACCGGGATCGCTTCGTCCTCTCGGCAGGCCACGGGTCAATGCTCCTCTACTCCCTGCTGCACCTGAGCGGCTACCCACTGCCCCTGGAGCAGATCAAGCAGTTCCGTCAGTGGGAAAGTATGGCCCCCGGCCACCCGGAGCGCTGGTGTGTGCCGGGCGTGGAGACGACGACCGGGCCCCTGGGCCAGGGCTTCGGCAATGGGGTGGGGATGGCCATCGCCGAGCGGTTCCTGGGGGAGATCTTCAACCGGGATGGTCACCGCATCGTTGACCACCATACCTACGCCATCGTCAGCGACGGCGACCTGATGGAGGGGGTCGGCTCCGAGTGCGCCTCCCTGGCCGGCCACCTGGGCCTGGGCAAGCTGATCTACCTCTACGACGACAACGGCATCTCCATCGAGGGCAGCACCGACCTGACCTTCACCGAGGATGTGAGGAAGCGGTTCGAGGCCTACCACTGGCACGTCCTGGAGGTTGATGGCCACGACATGGCCGCCGTGGATCAGGCCCTCCGCGAGGCCCAGGCTGAGGCGGAGCGGCCGACGCTGATCATGTGCCACACCCACATCGGCTTCGGCAGCCCCCACAAGCAGGACACCGCCTCGGCCCATGGCGAGCCCCTGGGCGTCGAGGAGGTGAGGCTGACCAAGGAGAAGCTGGGCTGGCCCCCGGAGCCGACGTTCCTCATCCCCGAGGAAGTGCGGGACTTCTTCGCCCACCTGCGGCCGGGCTGGGCCGCCCGGGAGGCCGAGTGGCAGCGCCGCTTCCAGGCCTATCGCCAGGACCATCCCGACTTGGCCCAGTTGTGGGAGACCCTCATGGCCGGTCGGCTGCCCGACGGCTGGCAGAAACGTCTGCCCGATTTCGAACCCGGCAAGGTGATGGCCACCCGGGCCGCCTCGGGGGAGGTGCTGCAGGCCATCGCCCCGGCCCTGCCCACCTTGCTGGGCGGCTCAGCCGACCTGGCCCCCTCCAACAAGACCTATCTAAGAGCCTACAAGTCCATCAGCCGCCAGGACTTCAGCGGGCGCAACCTCCACTTCGGCGTGCGGGAGCACGCCATGGGCGCCATCCTCAACGGGCTGGCCCTCCACGGCGGGATCGTCCCCTACGGTGGGACCTTCCTCGTCTTCTCCGACTACATGCGGCCCTCGGTCCGGCTGGCGGCCATGATGGACGCGCCGGTGATCTACGTCTTCACCCACGACAGCATCTTCGTGGGCGAAGACGGCCCGACGCATCAGCCTGTGGAACAACTGGCCGCCCTACGGGCTATACCCCACCTGACGGTGATCCGCCCGGCCGACGCCGCAGAGGCGGCTGTGGCCTGGCGGGTGGCCCTGGAGCGCCGCCAGGGGCCCACGGCCCTGGCCCTCACGCGGCAGAACGTCCCGGTGCTGGATCGCTCACGACTGTCCAGCGCCGAGGGCTTGGCCCAGGGGGCCTACGTCCTGGCCGGTGAGGAGGACGAGCGGCCTGACCTGATCCTCATCGCCAGCGGCTCGGAGGTGCATGTGGCCCTGGAGGCCCGGGAGCTCCTGGCCCGGCGGGGGGTTAAGGCTCGGGTGGTGAGCATGCCTAGCTGGGAGCTCTTCGAGGAGCAAGCCAGGGGATATCGAGAGGCGGTCCTGCCGCCCTCGGTGCCTTTGCGGCTGGCCATCGAGGCCGGTGTACCCCAGGGGTGGGAGAAGTATGTGGGACCTTTCGGCGAGATCATAGGCCTCGAGCG
>JBHIEC010000242.1:0-3073 GCA_046760425.1 Anaerolineae bacterium | reverse complement strand
TGGCTCGACTTCCGCGGCATCCTGCAAATGCGCGAGGTGGTGCGTCTGCCCACCGAAGAGGTCTTTGTCCCCTTGAAGGCCACACCGCCGACAGAGCTGCGACCAGAGAGGTTGGCGGAGGAAGCGGAGCGCATCCGGGAGAAGGTGCCCATCCAGGAGTTACTGCCCCGTCACCAGCGGCTGGTCATCCTGGGCGACCCCGGCGCGGGCAAGACGACCTTCCTGCGCTACGTGGCCCTGGCCCTGGCTGCGGGACCGGAAGTGACCGGGAAACGGCTGGGCGTGAAGGCCGACTGGCTGCCCATCCTCTTCCCCATCGCCGCCTACGCCGAGAAGCTGAAAGACGACCCCGACCTGTCCCTGACCGACTACCTGCCCCAGTACTTCAAGGCGCGAGAGTTGCCCGACCTGGGAGCGCTCTTCCGGGCGGAGATGGAGCAAGGCAACTGCCTCTTCCTGCTGGACGGCCTGGACGAGGTGGGCAGCCCTGGTGACCGCCTGGCGGCGGTGAAACGCGTGGCCGACCTGGCCCGTCGCTATCCAGACAATCGCGTCATCGTCACCAGCCGCATGGCTGGCTACCACCAGGCCCCCCTGGCTGACGACTTCGTGCACCTGACTATCCAACCCTTCGACGATGAGGACATTGAGCGCTTCGCCCATCAGTGGTGCCACGCCTACGAGACCCTGGACGGCGTCACCCCCCAGGCCGAGGAGCGCGCCCGCCAGCGGGCACGGCAACTGGTGGCCGAGATCCACAGCGACCCTAACATCGTCAAGCTGGCCGCCAACCCCCTGCTGTTGAGCATCCTGGCCCTGATCCACTACCAGGGCACGCGGCTGCCCCACCAGCGGGCCGAACTCTATCGCTTGTGCGTGGAAGCTCTGGCCGAGACCTGGAACCGGGCCCGGGGCCTGTCCGGGCGACCCATCAACCTCTTCCTGGGCGAGCGCCCTCTGGACGAGCGCTTCGTGGTTGATGTGCTGGGGCCGGTGGCCTTCTGGATGCATGAGGAGCGACCGGAGCGGGTGGTGGAGCGGCGCGACCTGGAGCGGGTGATCGCCGGCCGCTTGCAGGAGCACGAGCAGGTGAGCGAACCCAGGGCGCGGGAGCTGGCCGACGATTTCATCCAATTGATGACCGAGAAGGCGGGGCTGCTGGTAGCGCGGGGGTTGGACCTGTTCGGCTTCCTGCACCTGACTTTCGAGGAGTACCTGGCGGCGCGCTACCTGGTGGAGTGGCTGGACTACGAGGAAGAGGTAGCTCAGCGGGCGGCCGACCCCCGCTGGGATGAGGTCATCCGTCTGGGGGCGGCCAGTCTGCGGGGGCGCTACGTGGCCCGGCTGGTGGAGGCCGTGCTGGGTGCTGGCTTGAAGGGAGAGGCCCTGGGGCGGGACGTGGTGCTGGCTGGCCAATGCGTGCTGGACGTGGGCCCGCGGGTGGTGGGCGGGCAGGTGGTGGAAGTCCTCATCCCGCGCCTGGTGGAGACCATGCAGGGGCTTGAGGTCCCCATCCCCACCCGCGCTGAGGCCGGAGAGGTGCTAGACGAGCTGGGCTGGCTGCCGGACGACCCTTCGACAGGCTCAGGGCGGGGCCTCAACGCCTGGGTGCACGTCCCCGGTGGCCAGGTCTACCTGCACCGCACCGAACGCACCGAGACCATCCCCGACCTGTGGATGGCCAAATACCCCGTCACCAACGCCCAGTACGAGCGGTTCATCGAGGCTGGTGGGTACGAGAAGGAGGACTACTGGTTGGAGGAAACAGGAGCACGCCGCTGGTGGGAGAAAGAGGGTCGGCAGCAGGGACAACCGTGGTACTGGGACGATCCCCGCTTCGGCCGCAATCGGCGGGGCTACCCGGTGGTGGGCGTGACCTGGTACGAGGCCCTGGCCTACTGTGCCTGGCTCAACGAGTTGCTGGAGCGGGTGCGGGCCGGGGAAGATGTGCCGGATGTGGAACTGGTGATGGATTTGGTGGATACTCCGGTGCAGGAGATCACCCTGCCTGGCGAGGCGGAGTGGGTGCGGGCCGCCGGCGGCGAGGGCAACGACGACCGCTACCCCTGGCACCCGCCAGCCTATGCGCCCAAAGGTGGATCCAAACTCTCGGTCAGTCAAAAAGAGGTCCTGGCCCGAGCCAACGTGGGGGAGAGTGACCTGGACCACACCACTCCGGTGGCCATGTACCCGGCCGGGGCTTTCTTCCCTTCCGGCAAGGAAGATGGTATAATGGACCTGGCCGGGAACGTGTGGGAGTGGACCCGAGATGTGGACGAAGAAGGTTTGGTTTGGTTACGGGGCGGGTCTTGGGCCTGGGAGGCCGACGGCGCCCGGGTGGGCTCGTGCTACGGCGTCCGCCCCGAGCTCCGCCTCCTCCCCCACCCTCGGGTTTCGAGTGTGCGCCCGGTAGCTCTCCTCAGTAGTTGACATCTGACAACTGGCCATCTGACATCTGATGGGCTAATCCGCCCGCAGGGCGGTCGCCGCTGGCGAAATTTGATGGTTTCGCGAACTATCCCGTAGCATCCTAAAACAGGGGGCAGAAAGTGTGGGGAGCTATCAACGGATTCTCGGAACGGATTGAACGGAAAAAGCCATGTGCGGAGCCCCAATCCGCTCAATCCGTTCCCGCAATCCGTTGACAGTTTCCCTACATCCTCTACTTTGACACACTGCGGAATATCGCATGAAAACCTACCGTAACCTCTACTCCCAAATCTGTTCCTTCCAGAACTTGCTCGCGGCCTTCTGGAAGGCTCGTCGCCACAAGAGCAGCAAGCCATATGTGGTGGCCTTCGAGTTCAACCTGGAGTGGAGGAGAGCTACAGGCTCGTGCCCCCGGTCGGAGGGTCTCTCCGGCTGAATAGCATGGGCCCCGCCCCCTGTGGTAGGTCTGGGAGCATGTGAGAAGTCCGCCAGAAACCCGTTTTCTCAGAGAAAACGGGTTTCTCTGGCCTTAGGCCGAAGCCTGGGGCGGGGCACTCCGATTGCCAAGGTCCCACAGTTGCCTCATTAAAAACACAATTAGAGTTCGGACAATGGAGTTGAGCCTTCAAGCGGTTTTCCGGCT
>JBHIEC010000241.1:0-3097 GCA_046760425.1 Anaerolineae bacterium | reverse complement strand
CGAGGAACGGCGGGCGGTCCGCCTGGCCCAGATGGTGGAACTGGGAGCCGAACTGACCGCTCAGCGGGATGAGGAGGCCCTCCTGCAGACGCTGGTCACCTGCACTGCCACCCTGTCCGGCAGCCCTGCCTGCACAATGATGCTGGTAGACGAGATGGCCAACGAAGCCGTGCTGGCTGCCCAGACCGGCCTGCCCGAGGACACCCCGCCCGGGCTGCGCGTGCCTCTGGACCTGCCCGTCATTCGCCGCTCTTTGGAAACCGGTGAGCCCATCATCCTGCCGGACATAGACCGCGACGCACCGGAGATGCGCCACGTCCTGGTGCGCGAGGACATCCGGGCCTTCTTCGTCTATCCGATGCGACAGGAGGGGCGGGTGACCGGCTTTATCACCCTGAG
Organism: Anaerolineae bacterium; assembly: GCA_046760425.1. Classification (GTDB taxonomy): domain Bacteria; phylum Chloroflexota; class Anaerolineae; order JBHIEC01; family JBHIEC01; genus JBHIEC01. Next base: position 2,698 of record JBHIEC010000241.1, on the reverse strand, counting down.
CAGCCTGACTCCCCGCACCCCCTCAGCGCAGGAAGTGGCCGCATGCCAACTGCTGGCCGAGCTGGCGACCTCCGCGCTAGAGAACGCCCGACTCTTCGTGCAGGAGCAGAGGCAGACGGCCCGCATGACCCTGGTGGCCGAGGTCGGCCGCCTGGCCGTATCCACCCTGGACATGCAGAGTCTGTTGCGCGAGACGGCCGAGGCTATCCACACTGCCTTCGGTTACCACGATGTCCTCATCGCCCTGGTGGACCGCCAGGCGGACGAATTCGTGGGCATGGGCTGGGCCGGGCCCTATGCCGACGAACTGCCGGAAACGCAGCGCAAGAAGATTGACCCGCAGAAAGGGATCATTGACTGGGTGGCTCGCGTGGGGGAGACTCTGGTCGCTAACGATGTCAGCCAGGAGCCGCGCTATCGGGCTCTCTTCCCCGAAACCCGCTCGGAGTTGTGCGTGCCCATCAAGGCCAAGGGTGAGACCATCGGCATCCTCAATCTGGAGAGTGACCAGTTGGACGCCTTCTCGGCCGATGACGTCGCCACCTTCGAGGCCCTGGCCGACCGGTTGGCTGTGGCCATTGAGAATGCCCGGCTGTTTCAGGAGACCCAAGGGACAAAGGACTATCTGCAGACCCTTATCGCCAGTTCCCCCGACGCCATCGTCACTACCGACACCCGAGGGTGCATCACCTTCTTCAGTTCCGGCGCGACCACCATGTTCGGCTATCCGCCGGAGGAGGTCGTGGGCCAGCCCGCCGCCGACTACTTTGCCGGGGGTGTCGAGGAGGCGCGCAGGGTGGCCAAGCGGCTGGCGCGAGAGGAGCAGGTGATGAGCTATGAGACGATCATCCTGGCCAGGGACGGCCGCCGGGTGGAGGTCAGCCTCTCGATCGGGCTCCTGCGTGGGCCGGGGGCCCAGCCTATTGGCGGCGTGGCCGTCCTCAAAGATATCAGCGAGCAGAAGCGGCTGCGAGAAGAGAGCGAGCAGCGCCTGGTGGAACTGACCGCCCTCTTCGAGGTCTCCAGCGCCCTGCGAGGCGCGGCCACCGTGGATCAGATGCTGCCCATCATCCTGGACAAGACCCTGGATGTGGTCGGTGCCCAGACCGGCCTCCTGGCCTTGTTGGAGGCCGGGCCAGAGGTGGTGGTGGGGGCAGCCCGCGGGCCAGAGGTAGCCAGGCCCGGAGCCCGCTTCCCCCTGGAAATGCTGCCGGCCGTGTGTCCGGTGCACACCGCGATGGTCTGCACCGAGTCCCACGACTGCCCCCTCTTCGGCCCGGCGCGGGGACAGATTTGCTTCCCCTTGCAGACCGGTGAGGCGGTGGTGGGGCTCATGGCCGTAGAGCCGAGAACCGCGGAGGCCTTGGGCCCAAATGAGACGCGTCTCCTCACCGCCATCGCCGACATGGCCGGCAACGCCATCCATCGTGCCTCCCTCTTCGAGCAGTTGCAAGCCCGAGTGCGGGAGCTGACCACCGTCTACGAGGTGGGCAAGGCGGTCACAGCTATCCTGCACATCGAGGACGTGCTGGGCCTGGTGGCCGAGGTTGCTCCCCGCGCCCTCCATGCCGAGGGCTGCTACCTCTTCCTGTGGGAGGAACGCCAGGAGCGGCTGGTGCTGCGGGCGGTGGAAGGCTATCCACCCGAGTTGGTGGGAGAGATGAGATATCGCCTGGGCGAAGGGCTGGCCGGTCGGGTCTTCCTGGAGGGGAAGATGGCCAACGTGCCCGACCTGGCCGCCGATCCCCGCTGGAAACGGGAGCCTGAATACGAGGCCGCGCTCCCTTCCGGCCTGGCCAACAATGCCCTGGTCGTCCCCCTGATCGTGGGGGACAAGACTCTGGGCGTGCTGGGAGTGGTGAACAAGATCGGAGCGCTGGCCCCTTCGACGGAGTTTACAGTGAGCGAAGTCGAACTGCTCAGGGCAGGCTTCACCGAAAGCGACGAGTCGCTGCTGACCGCTCTGGCCGGGCAGGTGGCGGTGGCCCTGGAGAACGCCCGCCTGTACGGGGACGTGCGGGACCTGTCGGTGGCCACTATCCGTTCCCTGGCCACAGCCATTGACGCCCGCGACCCCTACACCAAAGGTCACTCCGACCAGGTAGCTCGGCTGAGCGTGCTCCTGGCCTGGGAGTTGGGCTGGCAGGGGGCCGATTTGGAGATGCTGGAGTTCGCCGCCCTCTTGCACGACGTAGGCAAGATCGGCATCCCCGATGCGGTCCTGAAGAAGACTGAGCCGCTGACCCTCGAGGAATGGAACAACATCCACCTCCACCCCTACCACAGCGCTCAGATGGTGAAGCCGGTGGAGCCCTTGCAGCGCATCATTCCCTGGATCTATCACCACCAGGAGAGGTGGGATGGGACGGGGTATCCGGACGGGCTGAAGGGAGAGAAGATCCCATTGGCCTCACGGATCATCGCCGTGGCCGACGCCTTCAACGCCATGACCACCGACCGTCCCTATCGCAAGGCGAAGACGCGGGAGGAGGCCATCGAGGAGCTGCGGCATGGGGCCGGCAGCCAATTCGACCCGCGGGTGGTGGAGGTGTTCGTGCGGTTGCTAGAGGAAGAACTAGACATAACGGGGGGGGGGGGGGCGGAAAGTCTTCTGGCGCCGCCGGGCCGGTGGTAATTAGATTCTCGATTGCCGATTTTCGATTTTAGATTGCCGATTGCCACGTGACAAATCGCAAAT
>JBHIEC010000240.1:0-3133 GCA_046760425.1 Anaerolineae bacterium | reverse complement strand
AAGGCCTCGAATCGGCTATCCATATCCTCCCGCAAGTGCTCGATCTGGGAGCTCAAGTGCCTGATCTCGGTGGTGACGTATCTGTCGAAGTAAGGTGGCAACTTCACCTCTTCTGGGGGCCTTGACAGACTCTCCAGGAGGAGCTCCAAGGTCTCCTCGGCTGCTTCCGGGCTCATGCCGGTTCGTTCAACCATGGCTTGAATAAACTCGCCTCTATCCATCAGGAACCCCCTCCTTGCTCAACTCCCGGAGCTTCGGACCTCACTGGGCCTTGCCCCTGGCTCCCTAACATACCTTCGCACCGGCATCGGGACACGCTGGGGCTCGGGCCAGGCGGCGATGAGGGTGCCGGCCACGAGCAGCACGCCGCCGATCCAGATCCAGACCACCATAGGATTGACATAGGCCTTGAAGGTGGCCGTGTCACCATTCCCCTCCCAGCCGCCCAGGATGACGTAAAGGTCTTCTTTCAAGGTCGTTCGGATGGCCGTCTCTGTCATGGGCTGATCGGCGTTGCGGTGGTAGTCTTTGCGGGGCACCAGCCTGCCGATCTGTCGCCCGCCCTGGTAGACCGTCAGCGTGGCCGCTACCACCCGCTTATCCTGGGTGGGATACTGGGACAGCCCCTCGTAGGTGAGGGTGTAGTCGCCAATGGTCATGGACTCTCCCCGGGTCAGGGTGGCCTGCCTCTCCACCTGGTAAACATTAGAGCCCACGATGCCCACGGCCATGAGGATGACGGCCAGGTGCACCATATACCCCCCGTGCCGCCGCCGGCTGCGGCTCACCAGGGTGACCAGGGCACGCAGGTAGTTCTCGCCTGTGGATCGGTGGCGAACCACGGCGCCCCGATAGAACTCCAGAAGGGTGGAGGTGGCCACGAAGGCGCAGATGGTGAAGCCGACAAGGGCGTAGGGTTGCCTGACACCCAGGAGAAACAGCCCCACGGCAAAGATAGCCATGGCCACGAAGGGCCGCATCAGGTTGCGCAACAAGCGCTCCGGCGAGGCCCGCCGCCAGCCGATTAGGGGGCAAATACCCATAAGGACGATGAGGCCGGCGAAGATGGGGCCGTTGACCTGATTGAAGAAGGGCGGCCCTACCGTGATCTTGTTGCCCGTCACGGCCTCGCTGACCATGGGGAAGATGGTGCCCCAGAAAACGGCGAAGGTGATACCCAGCAGGAGCAGGTTGTTCGCCAAGAAGCTGGATTCCCGGGACACCAGGGAGTCCAGCTCGTTCTTGCTCCGCAGGTCGTCCAGGCGCTCGAAGAGGAGGTAGAGGAAGATGAGCACCGTGGCGCCCATAAAGGCCAGGAAGAAGGGCCCTAGGGACGACTGGGTGAAGGAGTGGACCGAGGAGATGATGCCACTCCTGGTGATAAAGGTGCCGAAGATGGACAGGATGAAGGTCAGCATGACCAGGACCATGTTCCACACCTTGAGCATCCCCCGCCGCTCCTGGATCATGACCGAGTGGAGGAAAGCTGTCCCCGCCAGCCAGGGCAGGAGAGAGGCGTTCTCCACCGGGTCCCAGGCCCAGTAGCCGCCCCAGCCTAGCTCCACATAGGCCCACTGAGCACCCAGGAGGATGCCCACGCTCAGGAAGAGCCAGGTGACCAGGGTCCAGCGTCGCGTGATCTGGATCCACTCGCTGGTCACCCGCCGGGTGATCAGAGCAGCCATGGCGAAGGCGAAGGGCACGACGAAGCCCACGTACCCCAGATACAGCGTGGGGGGGTGAAAGACCATGCCCGGGTTCTGCAACAAGGGGTTCAGCCCCATGCCATCGGAGGGCACAAAGGGCAGCCGCTCGAAGGGGTTGCTGACGAAGATCACCAGGATCAGGAAGAAGGCCTCAGTGATCATGAGGCCCATGGAGACGTAGGGCATCAACTGGCGATGCTTGTTGCGGTTCTGCAGCACCACCACCACGGCGAAGAGAGCCAGGAGCCAGGCCCAGAAGAGGAGTGAGCCCGACTGTCCACCCCACAGGGCGGTCAGGGTATAGAAGAAGGGCTGGGTGCGGCTGGAGTTTTCAGCCACGTAGCGCACCTGGAAATCGTGGCTCAGGAAGGCGTACAGCAGGGCCCCCGTGGCCAGGCTGACCAGGCCCCCCACGGCCAGGACAGCATTCTCGGCGCTGGCCACCAGCTCAGGATAGCGTCGCTGCGCCCCCAGGAAGGCGGCCGCCGCAGCGTAGACTGCCGTTGCCAGGGCCAGCATCTGGGCAATGAAGCCTAGATCCACCATGTCATTGCTGTCCTTTTAGCTTAGTCTCGTACTTGGAGGGGCACTGCACGAAGAGGGTGTGAGCCTGGAAGATCCCTTCCGAGGTGTACTCCCCCTCCACCACCACACTCTCGGCCAGGTTGAAGGTGTCGGGCACGACGCCGTTATAGACCACAGGGATCGTCTCCGACCCCTGGACCACGTTGAATCTGAGGACCAGGTTCTTGGCGTCCCAGTCCACGGAGCTCTTGTCCACCACGGCCGCCAGTCGCACGTCCTCGCCGTAGATGGCCGGCCCCTTAGCTTTCAGCTCGTCCACGGTCAGATAGTAGACGGCCGAGCTCTGGTAGCCCCGGAACATGAGGAAGGCCACAGCGGCCACGATGACCAAGCCGCCAATGATGAACCTGGCCTTGCCGGCCAAGAACCCTTCCTGGGCGCGGGGCTCGGAGATAACGGTATCCTTTTGAGCCATATTGCTATCCTTTCTAACGCAGTCAATTGTCCAGAATTCCCTGAGTTGCCGGCAAATTATATCCATTCAGGTCCGTTTTGTCAAGGCAACGGAGCCGCCGCAGTAGGTGTGTCGGTGGGCGAGGGGGGTGTGGGCGTTGACGTGGGCGACGGGGGCATGGGCGTTGACGTGGGCGGTGGGGGCGTAGGCGTCACGGTGGGCGGCCCGAGCGTAGGGGTGGCCGTGGCCGACGCCAGAGTAGACGTCGGCGTGGGCGTTGACGTGGGCGGTGGGGGAGTGGGCGTCACGGTGGGCGGCCCGAGCGTAGGGGTGGCCGTGGCCGACGCCAGAGTAGACGTCGGCGTGGGCGTTGACGTGGGCGGTGGGGGAGTGGGCGTCACGGTGGGCGGCCCGAGCGTAGGGGTGGCCGTGGCCGACGCCAGAGTAG
>JBHIEC010000239.1:0-3146 GCA_046760425.1 Anaerolineae bacterium | reverse complement strand
TCAGGGGCTGCGACTTCTCTCTGGCCTGGCGGCGCTGGTGATGGTGGGGACGTTGCTGCTCACCCAATCCATTCCAGGAGCGATCGCCCTCGGCGCGGTTCTGCTCTCTCTGGCCGTGTGGCGGAGCCGCTGGTTCCTGGTGCTGATCCCCCTGGGTCTGGCGTGCCTGAGCGGAGGCCTTCTGGCCTACGGACCTGGCCGTGCTGCTCTCACCCTGCTCTCCTTTGATCACCCCATCGGCATCGCTGTAGCCCTGCGATTGGACATGTGGAGCCGGGCCCTGGCCATGATCCACGACATGCCCTTCACCGGCATCGGGCTCAATGGCTTTCAGGTGATCCAGGACCAGTTCTATCCAGGCTTCTCACTCGGGCGCGAGCCCCACGCCCACAACCTGTTCCTGCAAACGGCGCTGGACCTGGGGGTGCCAGGGTTGGTGGCTTTCCTTGGGCTTGTGGCCGCCTTCGGCAACACGGTGCTGAAGTCCTACCGCGCCACGACCGATCGAGATCTGCGGGCTCTTCTGCTGGGCCTGGCCGCTGGCGTGCTGGCTCACCTGACCTATGGCCTGATGGACATGACCCCCTGGGGGTCAAGGACGCAGGTGGCTTTCTGGGCCGTACTGGGCGCGGCGTCGGCGATATCCCTGACGGCAGCGAAGGGTGTCAGCCCTCCTCTGTTGCCGCGGCCTACAGCCAGCCTGAAAACGATGTCTGCGCTCCTCCTGGCAGCGGTCCTGGCGGCGGTGTTCATCCCGGCAGCGCGGGGGGCCTTCTGCGTGAACCTGGCGACGATACGAGCCCAGAAAGCTCTGCTGGAGACGCGATCGGCAGCCACGCCGGATGAGGAGGCACTGCGCTCCGCCGAGGGCTCCCTGGAACGCGCCCTCCTCTGGCAGGCTGACGACAGCCATCTTTACTCCCTGTTGGGCCAGGTTCGTGGCTGGCTCGGTGACGAGGAGCGCGCCCTGGAGGCCTTCAGCCGAAGGGTGGAGCTGGACGGCCAGGATCCCATTACCCGCTACGCGCCCTTCGAAGCCCTCCGCCGCTGGATCCAAGAGGAGGGGGAACACGACCGATGGGACGACACCATCCGCGTTTATTCGCAGTGGATGGCCCGCTTCCCGGAGAGGATGGAGCCCTACCTGCTCACCGCCATGGTGTTGTGTCAGCACAAACAGGACCCGGCGCGGGCAGCTCAGGTGCTGGAAGCTGGCTTGGCCCAGGCGCAGCCCAGGGGTGTGCTCACCCTCTATAGTTCCCGGGTCCGGAAGGCGCGGTGTGGTGCAGAGCCGTGAGAGCTGCTGGACAGGGGAAGGACATGGTAGCGCGTTTGAGGTGCCAATGAAGAACCTGCGCCAATGCCTGATAGATTGCGATATGGCTATGCTGAGGGCCATCGCCCGGAGGCGAGGGGTCGAGCTGACGAGCAACCGCCAGCGCGAGGTCGTGGAGCAGTTGGCCGAGGAACTGGCTCGGCCTGAGTCCATGGCCGATGTTTTAGAGAGCTTAAAGCCTCAGGAGCGAGAGGCCCTGGAATCTCTGGTCTCTGAGGGAGGGAGGAGGAAGTTCCACCTCTTTGTTCGCCAGTACGGCCAGATCAGAGCCTTCGGGCCTGGCCGCCTGGAACGCGAGCGCCCCTGGCAGGATCCTGTCAGCGCCGCCGAAGGGCTGTGGTACTCAGGGCTTATCTACAGGGCCTTCGATGAGGTGGAGGGCCAAACCAGCGAGTTCGTCTTCGTACCTCCAGACTTGTTGCCCCTGTTGCCTGAGGTCAAGAGAAAACCGCCCGCCTTCGTCGTGGAGGCCGCACCCGCACCTTCAGTCACCCGCGAAGGCAACCTGACCCTGGTCCAGGACACTTGTGCTTTCCTCAGCTACCTTCAAAACGAAAACATCAAACCCCTCAGGGATGGCAGCCTGGCTCGCCGCGACGTAAAGGGCATCAACGAGCGTTTCCTGGTCAAGGAGGATGAGGACGAACCAGAGCGCCTGGCCTTCATCCACCACCTCTGCCGGCGGCTGGGACTGGTGCACATGTCCGAGGGCTTTCTGAAGCCCAATCCCCCCGAAGCCAAACGCTGGCTCAAGGCCCCACGGGCGGAGCAACTCCGGGCTCTGCAAGAGGCGTGGCGCGATGACCCCGATTGGAACGAGCTGTGGCGGGTCAAATCCCTGCGCTGTGAGCCCACCGGCTGGCATAACGATCCCCTGCTAGCGCGGAGGAAAATCCTGGGGTATCTCGCCAGGTGCCCAGCCCGGCAGTGGCTCTCCCTGGCTTCCTTCACTGAGGCCATCAAAGAGAGCGATCCCGACTTTCAACGCCCCGACGGCGATTACACTTCCTGGTACATCCGCCAGGTAGCTACCGGGCAGTATCTGATGGGCTTCGAGCACTGGGATCAGGTAGAGGGAGCCCTCATCGTCCACCTGGTGACCAGGCCCCTTCACTGGCTGGGAGTCACCTCGCTGGGCTACGACGAAACCGTTCGTTCATTTCTGATCACCTCCTGGGGGGCTGCCTTCCTTGGATTGCCCGTTGAGACCCCGGCCGAGGCGGCTCCACCACCTATGATCGTCCAGCCCGATTTCACCGTCATCGCCCCGGCCGGAGGCAGCCTCTACGACCGCTTCCAGTTGGAGAGAGTCGCCGCCTGGCAGTCCTGCGGAGAGTCCTACGTGTATCGCATCACCCGGAACTCCCTGGCCCGTGGGCTGCGGCAGGGCATCGTAATCGAGATGGTCCTGACCTTCCTGAAGCGGGTCAGCGGCGGCAAGGTCCCCAGGAACGTGGTTTCGGCCCTGCGGAGCTGGGACAAAAAGCGGGGACAGGTGCGACTGCGGAAGGCGCTTCTGCTACAGGTGGAGAGCGAACTGACCCTGGAGGAGCTAAGCACTTCGCCCCGGACCAGGGCCTATCTACGGGAGATCATCTCGCCTAAGGCGGCCATTATAGCCCCGGAGGATTGGCCCAAGCTCTTGGACGAATTGCGCAAGCTGGGTTACTTGCCCAAGGTGGAGAGCCAATGATGAGGCTAGCTACTGTACAGTTTACCTGGCAGCTCCTTTTTCGCTACAAAGTGGCGTCCTCGCCACGCCTAATGCGGCGCAAAACACGGGGCGGGGACGCCCCTCAGTAGCAAAAAA
>JBHIEC010000238.1:0-3162 GCA_046760425.1 Anaerolineae bacterium | reverse complement strand
GACGATGGTCTTGCCATCCCTTGGGGGTTGTTTTGCAGTCAATTCCCTTCCTCCTTGTGAACAATGGGTGCTTGATTTTGCTCCCACCAGCAAAGGCGGCGGCTAAAAGCACGCCGCCTGGCCCCCCAGACCGAGCCAGGCTTCGGCCGTGAGACCTCGGCGTGAGCGGCTCGACTGAGCCCTCAGCCTGAGGCTCGGCCCGAAGGCTCGCCGAAGTCTCGGTCGAACGCTCAGCCGAACGGCGCCTTCATTTATGCGGCGCTTAAGGGCTCCCAGGGGGACCACCCAAAATGGCGGCAACAAAAAACGCCAAGGAAAGGCAAAAAGCTGCCTCTCGTTGGCATTATTTCCGCAGGCAGAAGCACTCGCCTGCGGAGACGAACCTCCACGCTCCTGGGGTCAAAGGGGTAGAATTGGCTGGCGGCCAGAGCTCTCCCCCCCTTCAGGGGGAGGCTTCCTCGAGCTATGAGCATGGTGAGCCGATTATACTAAGAAATAACTCTCTTGTCAAACGCTGGCTGCCGAGCAAAGTGGGAGCGCGGGGCTAAAGCCACCGCGCTGAAAGAACGAAGCTCTACGAGCTAAAAACTATCAGCCCGAAGGTCTTTCCAGGCAAAAGTCGAGGCAGCCCCCCGTGAGGGGCTGCCTTGATGAGCTGTGGCTTTTGATCAGGCTTCGGCCTGAGCGTAGCCGAAGTTCAGCCGAACGGCTAAGGCGTGTAGTAGGACACGCGCAGCACTGGCGGAGCCGTGGCATCCCAGGCAAAGAGGTCTCTGTAGAGGCCGGGAAGCGTGGCTTCGTAGTCTATACGGAAGGAGGCCCTGCCCGTGGTAGCCACCCGCTGGGCCAGAGCGTCCAGTTGAGCCGGGCTGAAGGTGAAGGTGTTCACCACCCCGGGGCCCAGATCGGCGTAGCTCAGGGTGGGCCCGATGGTCTCCTCCACCCCCGCCATGACGGCGATGTCCCAGTAGCTCAGACCCAGCCAGCCCAGATCCACGTCGCTGTCCAGCAGCTTCAGGCTCCACTGGCCGCCCGCTCGCGGATCCAGGAGCTGGAATTGCTCTGGCGCGCCCGTGAGCTCCACCTCAGCGCTGGCGATGACCGCGTTGGAGGGGATGTCCGAGAGGTCGAACTGGACGGTGCCATACCACTTGCCTCGGCCTGCACCCTGCGGGATCTGGCCCGCCCACATGGTCTGGCTGCCGAAGTGGTTCTCCAGCAGTTCCTGGCTCCTCACGTAGCCCGTGGCGTCGGCTGCGGCCTGGATGGTGACGGTGGTCGGCGTGGCGAAGACCAGCCGGTTCTCGACCTGCGGTGCGATGGGGGTGAAGGCTCTGACGTAGTCAATGACCGCATCGCGCACATAGTACTGGGTGTCGGCGACGATCTGATCCAGTGGCCAGATGGAGACGGTGTCATCGCGGTACGCGCACGAGCCGGCGGCCAGGTAGTTGACGGTGGACACGTTGTAGTAGGTGTCCGGGTCAGTCAGATCAATGGGCTCCCCGTTCAGCAGGACCGCGATCACGTTGTCCCCTTCCTCAGGCACCGTAGGGGCATAGATGATCTGGCCGCCCTCGGAGATATCCAGGAAGCAGGTGGTATACTTGGCCTTACCCTGGCGCCACAGATCGTAGTTGTAGAAGCTCCGCTCCAGGACGTACTTGATCTGCGGACCGTTCATGCGCATGACGACCAGGGAGTTCTCATAAGGCATGAGGGTGAACATGTCGCCCACCGTCAGAGGGCCAGCCGGGACATACCTATTGCTCATGGCGCCCGACAGGTGGAAGTCTACCTCGATGTCGGCCTGCTCCAGGACCCACTTGGAGGCGTCCACCTGCAGGTTGGAGCAAGCGGTCTCCTCATAGAAGGCCGTCCGGGCATCCAGGTCCACCAGGCTCTCGCCGATCTCCTGGCTGGAGTAGGCGTTCAGCTCGTCCAGGTAGGGCTGCATCAGGGCCTCCAGCTCCGGATCTGGCTCCACCAGGCCAGCCGGCAGCAGGCGACCCTCCCGGAAGACGATCTCGTAGCCATCGGTCTCGTTGCCCGTGAAGCCCACGGTGGCCTTGCCCAGATATGTGGCGTACTTGTAGGCCTGCGCGATCAGAGTGCCCTCCGGGTTAACGTCGGAGGTGACGATGGTCGCCGGATCCAGCCTGGTGTGGCTGTGGCCGCCCACGATGACGTCAATGCCTGGCACCTGCTTGGCCATCTCCGTGTCCCGGTCGTAGTCCTCCTCCCAGGGGCTGTAGCCGATGTGGGTCAGGAGCACCATCAGGTCCGGATCCTCAGCCGCCAGAACCTGGGGCACCTTCGTCGCCGCCGTGTCAATGGCCGGGCTGAAGGTCAGGCCCACGATGTTGCTGGGCAGCTCGTAGCGTGGCACTCGGGGGTTGGTCATGCCCAGAACGGCGACCTTGAGGCCCTCTACGTCGAAGGTGACGTAGTCTACCACATTGTCGGCGATGAAGCCGTAGCGGCCGTCATCCTCGACGTTGGCCGCCACAAAGGGGAACTCGGCCTGGCCCAACGCCTTGGCGAAGGTCAGATTCCCGAAGTTGTACTCGTGGTTGCCGATGGTCGAGACATCGTAGCCCATCAGGTTCATGGCGGCCATTATGGGGTTGCCCAGCTCCGTCGTGTCACCAGGCGTGGGGCCGGGCGCATTCCGGAAGTAGAAGGCGAAGGCGTTCCCCTGGATGGTGTCGCTGGCGGACATCAACAGGACGTTAGGGTTCTTGGCCCGCTCGTGCTTGATCAGCGAGTACAGGTAGGTGAAACCGTTGGGCTGGCCCCTGTAGGTATCGGTGTAGGCCCGCCCGTGCTCGTCGTTGGTGTGCAGGATGGTCACCACCTTGTCCAGCTTGACGATGCGCCCCTCGACAGTGGGGCTGATGGGCGAGTTGAGGCCGATGTACTCGTTGACCGCCTCCTGCATGTCGTAGTAGGTGTTCCAGCGGTTGGTGCCCTCGGCGAAGGTCACCCAGCCGTCCTTGCCTCCGGCCAGGAAGTCGTTGGTCACCACCCGGTAGGTCTCGGTGTAGTCTATGGGCTCACCATTGACCATGACGCCATAAGCGCCCCAGGCGGTGGGGGTGTCACAGCCGCAGTCGTTGTACCAGTACCAGGTGATGCCGGAGGACTGGAGGATGCCCTTGT
>JBHIEC010000237.1:0-3208 GCA_046760425.1 Anaerolineae bacterium | reverse complement strand
ACGGCAACATGACGGGCCGCACGGTGAGCGGGACGGGCTACACCCTGACCTACGATGCCGAGAACCGGCTGGTACAGGTGAGTGGCGGGGCCAGTGCCGACTTCGTCTACGACGGGGATGGCAACCGCGTGAAGGCCACCTTTGGCAGCACCACCATCATCTACGTGGGGGACTACTACGAGCAGGAGGGGAGCACCGTTCGGAAATATTACTATGTCGGCGGCCAGCGGGTAGCCATGCGGGTGGGGAGCAGCCTGTACTACCTGCTACTGTGGATTCTGAGAAGATCGACCTAGCTGGTCAAAAAGCCACCTGCACCCTGCACACAGGTGGTTTTTGCGTCTTGCTATGAAGCGGTCTCAAGAACGGACGGCCTTCCTGCTGGGAGTGGGCGTGCTCCTTATCGCCGGGCTCGCCCTCCTCTGGCGCCCCCTGCTGGCCCTCCTCTCCGATCCTGCGCGGCTCAGGGCCTGGATCGCCACCTTCGGCCCTCTGGCACCCCTGGCCTTTATGGCCCTGCAGATGGGGCAGATCCTCATCGCCCCCCTGCCCGGCTCTTTTATCAACCTCCTGGGGGGCTACCTCTTCGGCCCCTGGTGGGGGACGGCCTATGGGCTCCTGGGCACCATGGGCGGGGCGACCCTGGCCGCGTCCCTGGTCCGCCTCTATGGCCGCCCCCTGTTGGAGAGGATCGTCCCGGAAGAGCAACTGCACCGCTGGGAGCGGTTCGCCCACGTTGACTCGCTCCTCCTCTGGCTGGTGATCCTGATCCCTCCCACCGGGGACATCCCTTACTTCGTGGCCGGCCTGACCCCCCTCCCTATCCCCAAGCTCCTCCTGGCAGCTCTGGTGAGCCGTGGCCCCTCCATCCTCCTGGCCAGCCTGGTGGGCGCCGGAGCGGCCCGCTTACCGCCCCAGGCCCGCTGGCTGATCCCCGTCCTGGTACTCGTGGTGGCCGTGGCTGGCTACTGCCTGAAAGGGCGCTTTCAGGCCCTCGTGGGCCGGGTGTTGAACCGCCTCGTGTCCTGAATCCATCATATGTTTGGCAAGGCGGCCAGATGATGGTATAATACTCGCCATCCAGTGACAGGGGTTGGCGAGATGATGACCATTGATGGCTCCTACGGCGAAGGTGGGGGACAGGTGCTGCGCACCTCCCTGGCCCTTTCGGCCCTGCTGGCCCAGCCGGTGCGCATCGAGAACATCCGGGCCGGACGGCGCAATCCGGGTTTGCAGGCTCAGCACCTGACGGGCGTGCAGGCCACGGCTCAGGTGTGCCAGGCCAAGCTGGAGGGCGCAGAGCTGCGCTCCCAGACCCTGACCTTCGTCCCCCAATCCCCGCCCCGGACGGGGAAGTATGCCTTTGACGTGGCCCAGGCCCGCAAAGGGGGTAGCGCCGGCGCCACGAGCCTGGTCTTCCAGACCCTGCTCCTGCCCCTGGCCTTCGCCCCTGGCACCTCCCGCCTGACCATCCAGGGCGGCACCCACGTGGCCTGGAGCCCGCCCTTCCACTACCTGGAGCGGGTCTACCTGCCCACCCTGGCGCGGATGGGGATCGAAGCGGAAGTGAGCATCGAGAGGTGGGGATGGTATCCTATCGGGGGAGGGGTGGTCAAGGCTAGAGTCAAGGGAACTGAGGGAACTAAGGGGTTGGTTGGTATCAATTTAACGGAGCGGGGGGAGCTAATACGGCTGTCGGGCATCTCCGCATTGTCCAATTTGCCCCGACACATCGTGGAGCGGCAGAAAAGGCGGGCCGAGGGGATCTTGCGCGCCGAGGGCTTCGATCCAGAGATCGAGATCGTGGATGCGCCGGCCAGGGGGCAGGGCACCTGCGTCTTCCTGGTGGCCGAGTACGAGAATGCCCTGGCCGGCTTCACGGCCCTGGGGGCGCGGGGTAAGCGGGCGGAGAAAGTGGCCGAGGAGGCCTGCCATGACTTCCTGGCTTATCACCGCAGCGGCGCCTGCCTGGACATGCACCTGGCTGACCAACTGATCCTGCCCCTGGCCCTGGCCCGAGGCCCTTCGGCCTTCACCACCTGCCGCATCACCCAGCACCTGCTGACCAACATCTGGGTGGTGGAGCAGTTTCTGGATGTGAGGTTTGAGGTGGAAGGGGGAGAGGGAGAAGGGGGGAAGGTGACCGTACATGTTTGAACTCGTCTTCCTGGGCACCTCCGCTTCGGCTCCTTCCCTCAAGCGAAGCCTGGTCTCCACCATGATCCTCTGCGAGGATCAGCGCTTTCTCATTGATTGCGGCGAGGGCACCCAGCGCCAGCTCCTCAGAAGCGGCCTGGGCTTCAAACGCCTGTCCACAGTGCTCCTCACCCACGGGCATCTCGACCATATCCTGGGCCTGGGGGGCGTGGTCTCCACCTTCGCCCGCTGGGGGGCCATGGACACCCTGCACATCTACGGCGGAACCTGGGCTCTGGAGCGGGTGCGAGACCTGATGGACGTGGTCATCCGGGGCGGGGAGGTGTCCCTCACGGTGGAGTACATCGAGATCTCGCCGGGGGTGATCATCGAGGGTAAGCGCTTCCAGGTCATCGCCTTCCCCGTGACCCACCGCGGGCCCGGCAACTTCGGCTTCGTCTTTCAGGAGAGAAGCCGCCGCCCCTTCCTGCCGGAAAAGGCCGAGCGGCTGGGAGTGCCCGTGGGGCCAGAGCGCAGGCGGCTGGTGGCCGGGGAGTCCATCACCCTGGCCGATGGCACCGTCGTCCACCCCGACCAGGTGCTGGGTGACCTGATCCCTGGCACCAAGCTGGTCTACGTGGGAGACGCCAGCCGCGCCGACAACCTGGTGGAGATAGCCCGGGGGGCCGATGCCCTGGTCATCGAGGCCACCTACCTCTCGGCCAACGCTGATCTGGCTCGCAAATTCGGCCACCTGACCGCCGCTCAGGCGGCCACCCTGGCCCGTCAGGCAGGGGTGCGACGCCTGTACCTCAACCACATCTCGCGCCGCTACTCCGGCAAGCAGATCGAAGAGGAGGCCAAGGCCATCTTCCCCCATACCGTGGTCGTCCAGGACCTGGACCGCTTCCGGGTCACGAAGGGGGAGCGATAATTCGCCTCCCCTTAGGAGTGCGGGCGCAAGCCCGCTCACCTAGAACAAGCTGACGCGAGCGTGACCGCTTGCAAGCCCGCTCAAGGCAGCCTTGCGGCTGCACTCCGTACAACTTAACCCTTCGGTTATGCGCGCCAA
>JBHIEC010000236.1:0-3219 GCA_046760425.1 Anaerolineae bacterium | reverse complement strand
TTCAGGTGAATGGTGGAGGCGAGCCGCAAAGGTGCCAGGCACTTGCGAATAACCGACTGATTGGGCAAGCTCACCTGGCTTGGAGGCACTGTAGCCCCCAGGAAGCCGCTAAAAGTGCCTGGCACCTGAACGCTTACCTTTGGATTTTGGAGTTGAGCTATGTTTGACCTCTCTTCCCAAGACCGCAGCAATTTAATTGCTTTTCTGCAGGATCTGGTTCGCATCCCCAGTCCCTCGACCAAGGAGAAGGCGGTGGCCGAGCGGCTGGCGGAGGAGATGCGGCGGGTGGGTTTTCCAAGGGTGAGGCACGATCGCATCGGAAACGTGATCGGGCGACTGGGTGATGACACTGGCCGCAGGCTCATCTACAACGGTCACATGGATACGGTGAGCGTCAGCGACCCTGCTTCCTGGGCCCGCGAACCCTACGGAGCCCAGATCGAGGGTGGGGTGCTGTACGGCCTGGGCGCCTGCGACATGAAGGGCGCGTTGGCGGCTATGGTCTACGGTGCCAAAGCTCTCATTGACGCCGGCGTCCAACTGGCTGGCGAGCTCTGTGTGGTGGGCGTCGTCCAGGAGGAACCGTGCGAGGGTTTGGCCATGAGGGTGCTGATCGAGGAAGAGGGGCTCGGGCCCGACTTCGTCGTGCTGGGGGAGCCTACAGATTTGCAGATCAAGCGTGGCCATCGGGGTCGCGTAGAAATGAAAGTCACTGTGCGAGGCAGATCCTGTCATGCCGCCACTCCCAGGCGAGGAAGGAACGCCATCTACGACGCCGCTCGCCTGATCTTCGGCGTCGAGCTTCTGGCCCCCCAGTTGGCCAGTGACCCTTTCCTGGGTCGGGGAAGCATCGCCGTCACCCAGATTGATAGCTCCGCCGCCAGCCGCAACGCCATCCCCGACACCTGCTCCTTCTGCATTGACCGCCGCCTCACGCTGGGTGAGACCGAGGCCAAGGCCCTGGCGGAGATCCGGGGTATCATCGCCCGAGAGGGAGTCCAGGCCAGGGTGAACGTCGCCGAGTATGAAGCGATCAGTTACACTGGCTATGAGTGCAGGACCAGGGAGTATTATCCACCCTGGGCCCTGGATCAGGATCACCCTCTGGTGCAAGCTACAAGCAAAGCCGTCCGGGAGACGCTAGGCTACCGGCCAAAGGTCGGCCAGTGGGCCTTCTCCACCGATGGGGTCTACACCATGGGGAAGGCCAACATCCCCACGGTGGGCTTCGGCCCCGGTGAGGAGCGCTTCGCTCACACCGTGGACGACCAGATCCGCCTGGACGACGTGGTGGCTGCCGCGCGGGTCTATGCCCGCCTGGCTGTCGAACTTCTAGGTGTGCGCCATTAGCCAATAGACTGGTAGATTCGTAAGTTCGTGGATTCGGAATTCGTAAACTCGTGACCCCCCGAATCTACGAGCCTACGAACATACGAATCTACGAATGTGCAACTGGAGGAGGTAGTCGAATGCCTGCTACCATAATTGTCGGCACCCAATGGGGGGACGAGGGAAAGGGGAAGATAACCGATCTGCTGGCCGCCGATGCTGACATCGTGGCCCGCTACAACGGAGGCGACAACGCCGGCCATACGCTGACCGTGGGTGGGGATAGATTCGCCCTGCATCTCGTGCCCTCAGGGATCCTGTATCCCCACACCACTTGCATCATCGGCAACGGGGTGGTGGTGAACCCCAGGACGTTGAGCCGTGAGATAGAGGAACTGACCAGGCGGGGCGTTGACGTCTCCCCGGAGCGGCTCAAGTTGAGCGCCAGGGCCCACCTGATCATGCCCTACGATATCGCCCTGGACGGCGCGGCTGAGAAATCGCTGGGCGAGGGAAAGATCGGCACTACCAGGCGGGGCATCGGCCCAACCTACGGTGATAAGGCGGCCAGGGCCGGCCTGCGCTCCTGGGACATGCTCGATGAGCGGGCCTTCGTGGAGAAGATACGCGCTGCGGTGGAGGCTAAGAACGCCCTTCTGGAGCGCATCTACCATCAGCCGCCGCTCAACCCCCACCAGGTGGCGGAGGAGTACGCCGACTACGCCGCGCGGCTGGCTCCCTACGTGGCTGACACCTCGCCTGTCCTCCACCAGGCTTTGAGAGCGGGAAAGAGGGTGCTCTGCGAGGGGGCGCAGGGGACTCTGCTCGATCTCGATCACGGCACCTATCCCTTCGTGACCAGTTCCTCGCCCATCGCCGGGGGTGCGCTCACTGGCCTGGGCTTTGGCCCCCGGCACATCGAGCGCGTCGTCGGGGTGGTCAAGGCCTTCCAGACGCGGGTGGGAGCCGGCCCCATGCCCACGGAGTTGCGTGATGAGGTGGGCGACCGACTGCGGGGGACAGGGGAGCAGCCCTGGGACGAGTATGGCACCACCACTGGCCGCCCCCGGCGCTGTGGCTGGCTGGACGGAGTCGCGCTGCGCTACGCGGCCCAAATCAACGGACTGACGGAGCTTGCCATCACCAAGCTGGACATCTTAACCGGCCTGGAGACCATCAAAATCTGCGTGGCCTATGATTATCGTGGCCAGCGGCTGGAGAGCTTCCCGCCCAGCGCGGAGGTATTGGCCGAATGTAGGCCCATTTACGAGGAGCGGCCTGGCTGGAGCCAGGACATCAGGAACGCCAGGACTCTATCCGATCTCCCCCGGGCAGCCCTGGATTATGTGCGAAGGATCGAAGAGTTGACCGGTGCCCCCGCGACCTTTGTTTCCGTTGGCCCAGGGCGTGAGGAGACTATAGCTAAAACGTGAAACGTGATCGGGAGTGCAGGTGCAAGCCTGCGGACTTGCGTCCGCACTCCAGCCGATTTCACATCAAATAGTGGGAGACCTAATCAGGAGGTGAAGAATCATGGCTGAGACATTGGCAACACTGAGAGAACTGGAAAACGATCTCTCGGACCAGGAGAAGACCATTTTGGATGTGTTGGGTCAGGTGGGGGCGGCCACGCCTGCCGAACTGGCTGTTAAGACCTTCTCCCTGCCCGAGGAGATCAACGACCCGCTGCTGTCCCTGAAGGAAAAGCGGTTGATTGACGTCAGGCAGGTGAAGGGCCGCCTGGGAGGCGACCTGGTGACGCTCAACCAACGCGGTTTGCGCCTGCGGCGGGAATTGCGTTGGGCCGGGAGGACGAAATGACTGTGCTTAACACTATAGCGACGTGGCTGGCCAGCATCCCCTGGGGGCTGTATATCCTGGCCGGCGGGG
>JBHIEC010000235.1:0-3221 GCA_046760425.1 Anaerolineae bacterium | reverse complement strand
CGCTTGTCATCAGCCCGACGGCTTTAGCCTCGGGCCACCATCGGCATGGCGACAATACTCAAGAGAGAGACTACCGGATTTTGCTTCTCTGGGTCAGTTGTGGTATACTTTGTTGCGGCGCTCGGTCCTCTTCCTGTTCGTCAGCCTTGTCATATCGGAGGTTAGCATATGCAACTCACCACCGTCACGATCGAGAAACCCGACGATGTCAATTTCATCCTTGGACAGAGCCACTTCATTAAAAGCGTTGAGGATCTATATGAGGCTCTGGTGAGCACCGTCCCCGGCGTCAAATTCGGCCTGGCCTTTTGTGAGTCTTCCGGCAAAGCCCTGATCCGCTGGGCCGGCACAGATGACGAAATGACCGAGCTGGCCAGGAAGAACGCCCTGGCCCTCTCGGCCGGCCACGCCTTTATCATCTTCCTGGCCCCGGGCTTCTTCCCTATCAACGTCCTCAACGCTGTGAAGATGGTGCCCGAGGTATGCCGCATCTTCTGTGCCACAGCCAACCCCGTCGAGGTCATCGTGGCCGAGACGGACCAGGGGCGGGGGATCCTGGGGGTGATTGATGGGCTGAAGTCCAGGGGCATCGAGACGGAAGAGGACATCCAGTGGCGCAAGGACTTCTTGCGCAGGATCGGCTACAAGCTGTAGCCACCAGACCCCGCCAAGGGGTCTTTTTTGTAGCGAGGGTGGTGGTGGACGAGCGGGTCAAGGGCCTCATCGAGGCCATCGGGCGGGACAATACCTCGGGAGCTGTGGCGCTGACGGTGCAGGGGGCAGAGGCGCTGGCCCTCCTGGCCCGGCTCAGCCAGGCCCGGTCGGCGGCCGGCTTCCAGACTGAACTCCTGGAGGCCGGCCAGGCGCTGATCAGAGCTCAGCCGGCCATGGCCTCCCTCTTCAACCTGGTCAACGCCGTGCTCCTGGCCGTGGAGGGGGCGGAGGATCTGGAGGCCATGCGGGAGACGGTCCGCGAGAGGGCACAGGGGTTCGCCGCTGAGTTGGAGCAGCGAAGCCAGCGCATCGCCGAGGCGACCCTGGAGCTGATCCACGAGGGAGCCACGGTCATGACCCTCTCCTACAGCGCCACCGTCCTGGCCGCCCTGCTGCGGGCCAGAGGGGCGGGCAAGCGCTTCCAGGTGCTGTGCCCCGAATCGCGCCCTCAGCGGGAGGGCCTGGCCCTGGCCCGGCGGCTGGGCGCCGAGGGGGTCGAGGCCACGGTCATCGTGGATGCGGCGATGGCTCACTTCATGGACGGCGTCCAGTTGGCCCTCGTCGGGGCAGACAGCCTCTCAGTCCGGGGCCTGGTCAACAAGGTGGGCACCTGGGGCCTGGCCCTGGCAGCCAGGGCCAGCAGTGTCCCTTTCTACGCCCTGTGCGGCACAGAGAAGTTCCTGCCCACAAGTCGGCTGTCCCATCTGCGGATTGAGGAGCGCGACCCCCGGGAAATCCTGCCTGAGCCCGCCCCCCACGTGACGGCGGTCAACGTCTACTTCGACCTGACGCCCCTGGAGCTACTGACCGGCGTGGTGACCGAACGGGGACTCCTCTCACCCCAGGAGATCGAGAGGGCCTTGGATGCCATCTCGGTCCATCCCGCTCTAACGATGTCGTACACAGGAGGTTAGCGATGAAAAGGCGAGGACTTCGCTGCTTGATCACATGGTTGGGCATGAGCCTGATCGCCGCAGCCGTCTACCAGGAGCTGCAGAAGTCTCCCCAGGAGCGCACCTGGCACGGACGGGTTGCCGGGCTCGTGCCCTACGATTTCCGGGTGCCCACTCTGGAGCGACTGCGTGAGGCCTACTGGAACCCCGACGACCCCCGCATCTTCACCGATCGCGTCCTGGGCATCGGCTGGGCCGTCAACTTCTACAGCCTGCTCCAGAGACTGGGCGTGCTGGTTGAGATGCCAGTGTGAGGCATGCGTGACATCAGGGGCGAAACCTCATGACTACCGTGGAAATCGTCGCCATTGGCAACGAGCTGCTCATGGGCGACGTGTTGGATACGAATACGAACTGGCTGTGCAAACGGATCACCGGCCTGGGCGGGCGGGTGACCCGGGCGGTGATGGTGGGGGACGACCTGGCGGCCATCGGACGGGAGATCAAGGCGGCGCTGTCCAGGGGGACGGACGTCATCTTCACCACCGGCGGCCTGGGGCCCACGGCCGATGACATGACCTTGGCCGCCGTGGCCCAGGCGACTGATCGCCCGCTGGAACTCAACCACCAAGCTCTGGCCATGGTGCAGCGGCGCTATCAGGAGTTGGCGGCTCAGGGCTTCGTGGCCGACGAGGCCCTGACCGAGGCACGGCGCAAGATGGCCATCCTGCCCCGGGGGGCGAAGCCCATCTTCAACCCCGTGGGCGCGGCCCCGGCCGTCGTCCTGGAGATGGCCGCTTCGACCCTCATCGCCCTGCCGGGTGTGCCGCCCGAGCTCATGGGCATCTTCGAGGGGCCCCTGCAGCCCACCCTGGAGGGCCTCTTCGGCGAGGGCGTCTTCGTGGAGAAGGTGGTCGTAGTGGATTGTCAGGACGAGTCGGTGCTGGCCCCCCTCCTGCGGCAGGTGGCCCAGGCCCATCCCGCCGTGTACATCAAATCGCGGGCCAAACGTTTCGGCCCGCAGGTGAAGCTGCGGGTGACCCTCTCCCTGGCCGGCCGCCAGCGGGCCGAGGTAGAGCGGGCCATTGACCAGGCCCTGAGGGACCTGGGAGAGGCTCTAGCCAGGGCGGGGATGGCCATAGATGTCGTGGAGGGCTAGGCCATTGACAGGGAGCCCGCCCTGTGATATACTAGATGTGGGATTAGCGGGTTTTCTTGTTCTGCAAGGAGGGGTGGCCATGGGCATCTATTGTGATCGGTACATCTTTGAGGCTCTGGAGGGGCTGGAGTTCCCCGCTGACAAGCTCGGGATCATCCTCCACGCCTGTCGCCACGGCGCCTCGGAAGGGGTGGTGGTGGCCCTCAACCAACTGGAAGACGGCATCTTCTTCCCGGACATCAGCGCCGTGTGCGAGAACGTCAGCCTGGTGTGCAGCCTGGACGTCATCTTCGCCCTGGATGGCCTCGACCTTCCGGCCACCAAGGCCGAGATCCTGTCCTTCGTCCAGGCCGGGGGCGCTTCTGAGGCGGTCATCGAGGAGTTGCAGCAGTTGCCCACCAGCTACACCTACCGTAGCCTGGACGAGATCTGCCGCAACCTGCGCCATAAGGAGG
>JBHIEC010000234.1:0-3236 GCA_046760425.1 Anaerolineae bacterium | reverse complement strand
CCACCGCCCGCAGCAGATCCCCGTCCTGTTCGGGCAGGACGGTGCGGGGGTCGAGGAGGAGTTGATCGCGCTCGATCCTCCCCACGACGGGGGGATCGCCCAGGCGCAGGCGGCGCGCCAGATCGTCCGGAGAGGGGGTTTGGAGGGCCACCAGCCGGGTGGGCAGAGTCTCCCCGGGCAGCGAACCGCCCCCCACCGTTGACTGGCCGTCCACCACGGCCACGTTGACCCCTAACCCCTCCAATTGCTGGGCCCAGGTCCGGGCGCGCTCTTCGATCTCCGAGAGGGGCATGGCGATCATGCGCCACACGGGGATGCACTCCGTGGCCTCCCCCTTCAGGTAGTGGAGCAGGGTGGCCTGCAGCCCGGCCAGGGTGGTCTTATCCACCCGCAGGGCACGGGTCAGGGGGTGGCGTTTGAGCTGGGCGATCAACTCCCGGCGCCCCACGATAATCCCTGCCTGAGGGCCACCCAGGAGCTTGTCACCGCTGAAGCAGACCAGATCGGCCCCGGCGGCCACGCTCTCCTGGGCCATGGGCTCGTGGGCCAGGCCAAAGGAGGCCGTGTCCAGGAGGGTGCCGCTGCCCAAATCATCCACCACCCGCAGGTTGTAGCGCCGCGCCAGCTCCACCAGTTCCTCCAGGCTGGCCTGGTGGACGAAGCCGGTGATGCGGAAGTTGCTGTGGTGGACGCGCATCAGGAGGGCTGTCCCCTGGCCGATGGCCTCCTCGTAGTCCCGGGCGTAGGTGCGGTTGGTGGTGCCTACCTCCACCAGGCGCGCCCCGCTCTGGCGCATGACGTCGGGGATGCGGAACCCCCCTCCGATCTCCACCAACTGGCCCCGGGAGATGATCACCTCCCGGCCCTTGGCCAGGGCGCTCAGGACCAGGAGGACGGCGGCGGCGTTGTTGTTGACCACCAGGGCCGCCTCGGCCCCAGTCAGCCGACAGAGGAGAGCCTCGGCGTGGACGTAGCGGGAGCCCCGCCGACCGGCCTCCATCTCGTACTCCAGGTTGGAGTAGCCGCGCCCCACGTCCCGCATGGCGGCCATGGCGGCTTTGCTCAGGGGTGCGCGGCCCAGGTTGGTGTGGATGATAACCCCCGTGGCGTTGATCAGGGGACGCAGGGTGGGCCGCACCGCTTCGGCCACACCCCTGACCACAGCCTGAATCAGGGTCGGGAGGTCGGGGCAGGGCTGGCCGGCCATGATCCCCGTCCGGGCCTCATCCAGGGCCTGCCGCACTGCGGACACGACCACATCATGGCTGTTTTCCTCGATCAGCTCCTGGATCGGCTCCGTCTGGAGCAGCCGATCCACGCTGGGCAGCTTGCGCAGTTCGTTCATAACAGATCTCAGACGGCAGATGGTTTTGGGCTGCTGAGGGTTTTCGCGAAGCCGTAGATCATGGCAGCTATTTCATCTCTTCAACTCTCGAAATCGGTGTGGCTTCCCCATTCCTTACTCTTTCTGACGTCTGGCTTAGCGATGACAATGACGCGGTGGGTGTTGGTCCAGTAAGGCCAGCAGGTGACCAGGGTCAGCCGCTCGTCCTCCGTGGGGGCGATCCACTGGGCGTTGCGGCGGCGCTGCTCGGCGGAGACCCCCGCTTCTTGGATGATGAAGTTGTCCGTGACCACATAGCGGTACTCCCGCCCCTCGGCGTAGAGGATGATCTCGTCCCCGGGCTCCAGATCAACCAGGTAGCGGAAGACCTCGCCCTTGATGTTGTGGTGCCCCGAGATGACGGTGTTGCCCGGGTTGCCAGGGAAGGCCGAGGTCTTGTGGAAGCCGGCCGCGTAGTCGGCCGTCTCCCACACGCTCACCATCTCCCCTTTCTGGTTGATCAGCTTCCAGCCCACCTCCACCACCTTGGCGTCCACGCCGATCCTGGGGATGACGATGCGGGTGGGCGGCGAGTGGGCCGGGGGGCGGACGGGGGTCGGCGTGGGTGGTTCCGCTGTTTCGCGAGATTTGGCCCAAGATGGCGTGGCCGTGGAGGTCGGGGGGGGCGTGGGGGTGGCGCCGGCCAGGGGCAGGAAAGAGGGTGGCTGAGGCGAGGGGGTGGGGGTTGCCGAAGGCATGGCCGTCGGCGTGGCAGTAGGACGACCCAGCACCAGGGCAGCGATCCTGCCACCCCCCGCATAGTCGCGATAGGCCAGGACAAGGCCCAAACCCAGGAGGAACACCACCAACCAGACCAGGACCGTGGAGAAGGAAGGGGGCTGGCGAATCTGATCCCACATGGCCTGGATCAGGCGAGAGACGCCCGCCCTGGGAGGCGCCACGGCCTTCCCGGGGGAAGAGGTTGAGCTGGGTCCCCTCTCATCCACCCCAAGGTTATGGTGATGGTTTCTCCGCATCTCGCATCCTGTGCTCGAACCGTAGCCTCAAATCCTTAACTGGCCCAATGTTACCACTTCTCCCCCCATCTGTCAACCGGCTTTGTTGGCTCCCCGGCGCAGCTCCTCGATCCGTTCCCGCATGCGCGCCCAGTGGGTGCCGCGCCAGTAGGTGCGATCGCAGTGGGGGCAGCGGCTGAAGCGCTCCTGAGTGCGGAGGACGTAGGGTGGCACCCGATCGGCGACCGCAGCCCTGTCCAGTTCCTCCAGGGGGGTGTTGCACACGGGGCAGCGAGAGAAGGAGCCACTGGCTGTCAGGCTCAGGTCGTCCAGGACCTGGCGTACCTGCTCCTCCACCTGCTCGCTCTCGATGAGGAGGATCTGCAGCCCCCGACGGCGGGCCAGCCCTGTGTCCCGCGTCAGCAGCACCCGCCCCTCGGCCCGGGCCAGGCGCACCAGGGCGTGGTCGCTGGCAGGCGATAGGTAGGCCGTGTCGTAGCCCAGGATGCGCAGCCACTTGGCCAGGCGGCCCAGCATCTCATCGGCCAGGAACTTCACCTCGTCACTCATAGCTGGATACACCGCCATCGGCTACAGCAGCTCACTGGTGGACTTGGCCTGGGTGAAGAGGGGCAGAGGTTCGTTTACCATCGTCAACCTCCTTGTTGATGGGGGTGCTATGTCCAGAGCCCCACGTCGGGCCCGTTTTCCGGAGTACATGATACCAGCATTCGGGCCAATGGTCAAAGGCTCTTGACCAAAATGGGGTCCGATGGTATGATCCGCCCAAATCCAAATATTCAGAGGGAGGTGTGGAATGGTTCTCGTCACAGGTGCTGCTGGATTCGTGGGCAGCCATCTGGTGAAGCGGCTGGCCAGCCAGGGGAAAGCTGTGC
>JBHIEC010000233.1:0-3243 GCA_046760425.1 Anaerolineae bacterium | reverse complement strand
CCGAAGGCCATGTTGTCGTAGACGCTCATGTGGGGATAGAGGGCGTAGGACTGGAAGACCATGGCGATGTCCCGATCCTTGGGCGGCACGTCGTTGACCAGGCGGTCGCCGATATAGATGTTACCCGCAGTGAGCTCCTCCAGGCCGGCTAGCAGCCGCAGGGCGGTGGTCTTCCCGCAGCCCGAGGGGCCCAGGAGCACCAGGAACTCCTTGTCGGCGATCTCGATGTCCAGGTCGTTGACGGCCACCACGTCGCCAAACCGCTTGGTCACATGATCATACGTCACACTGGCCATAAACCCTCCTCCTTTTTGGAAAATGAGGCCACAAACTCGCTCGCCCTTCCAGTGAAATCCCGGAAAGATTTGCTATACTATACCACAAAATTCGAAATTTGTCTAGAGGATTTTGACTTTCCCTGGCAAACGGGCTACAATTAGGGCAGAAATCAGGGAGCAATGAGAGGAAGAGATCAATGTCCAAAAAGAAACTGGTCCTCATTGACGGCCATGCCCTGGCCTATCGTGCTTTCCATGCCCTGCCCTCCAACCTGGCTACGTCCCGGGGGGAGCTGACCAACGCCGTCTACGGCTTCACCTCCATGCTCCTCAATGTCCTGCGGGATGAGAAGCCAGACTACATCGCCGTGGCCTTCGACGTGGGCAAGAGCTTCCGCCACGACGAGTACGCCGCCTATAAGGCCCAGCGGGCCAAAACGCCGGACGAGCTCATCGGCCAGGTGGACCGCATCAAGGACATCGTCCGCGCCTTCAATATCCCCATCTTCGAGGTGGAGGGCTACGAGGCCGACGATGTGCTGGGCACCCTGGCCAAACAGGCCAGCCAGAAGGGGGTGGAGACCCTCATCGTCACCGGCGACACCGACGCCTTCCAGCTCATCGGGCCGCACGTCAAGGTGCTCACCTCCCGCCGCCAGTTCTCCGACACCGTCATCTACGATGAAGAGGGCATCCGTCAGCGCTACGGCCTGGAGCCCCAGCAACTCGTGGACTTCAAGGGGCTCAAGGGCGACGTTTCAGACAACATCCCCGGCGTGCCTGGCATCGGCGACAAGACGGCCACGGCGCTGCTGCAGCGGTTCGGCACCGTCGAGGAGGCCATCGCCCATCTGGACGAGATCCCCAACAAGCGGGCCCGGAAGGCTTTGGAAGCCCACAAGGAGGAGGCCCTGCTGAGCAAGCGGCTGGCCACCATCACCACCGATGTCCCCCTCACTCTGGATCTGGAGACCTGTCGTGCCAGCGACTACGACCGGGCCAGGGTGATGGCCCTCTTCCGCGAGCTGGAGTTCAAGAGCCTCTTCGATCGCCTGCCCCGTGAAACATCTATTTCACAGGGCCTGCCCGAGAGCCGCCGCCCCTCTGCCCAACTGCCCATGTTCAAAGAGGAGGTGGCCGTCGGCCCGCGGGTCGAGGCAGGCAACTATCATACGATCCACACTGACCCCACCCTGGGCGAACTGGCCGCCCGGCTGGCTCAGGTCCCAAAATTCGCTCTGGACGTGGAGACCACCAGCCAGGACGCCATGCTGGCTGATCTGGTGGGCATCGCCATCGCCCCCCGGGAGGGCGAGGCCTACTACATCCCTGTGGGCCACGAGCAGGGACGGCAACTGCCCCTCCATCGCGTGCTGGAGCGGCTATCGCCCGCCCTCCAGGATCCGTCCATCGAGAAGGTCACCCACAACGGCAAGTACGACCTCACCGTCCTGATCCGCCATGGGGCTCAGGTGCAGGGCCCTCTCTTTGACACCATGGTGGCCGCCTGGCTGCTGGAACCCTCGCGCCGTGGGTTCGGGCTCAAGGAGCTGGCCTGGGCCAGGTTGGGGGCCGAGATGCGGCCCATCACCGACCTCATCGGCAAGGGGAAGCAGCAGATCACCATGGCCCAGGTGCCCATCGCCTCGGCCGCCCAGTACGCGGGGGCCGACGTGGACATGACCTACCGCCTGGCCCAGCTCCTGGAGAAGGAGCTACGGGACAAGGCCCTGTGGGACCTGTTCGAGGGCGTGGAGATGCCCCTGGTGCCCATCCTGGCCGAGATGGAGATGAGCGGGGTGGCCCTGGACGTGGGCTTCCTCCAGGAGCTGTCCCGGGAGCTGTACCAGCGGATCACCGCCCTGGAGCGGGAGATCCAGGAGATGGTGGGCTATCCCTTCAACGTCGGCTCCACCCAGCAGCTCTCCGATGCCCTCTTCATCAAGCTGGGGCTGTCAGCCCAGGGGATACCCAAGACCAAATCAGGCCACTACTCCACCTCGGCCGGCGTGCTGGAGAAGCTGCGGGGCCAGCACCCGGTCATCGAGCTCATCCTGGAGCACCGCCAGTTGAGCAAGCTCAAATCAACTTATGTTGACGCCCTGCCCTCCCTGATCCACCCGGAGACGGGGCGGGTGCACACCTCCTACAACCAGACGGGGACGGTGACGGGGCGGCTCAGCTCCAGTAGTCCCAACCTCCAGAACATCCCCATCCGCACCGAGGAGGGTCGTCGTATCCGCCGCGCTTTCATCGCTCAGGAGGGCTGGCAGCTCCTGGCGGCCGACTACTCCCAGGTGGAGCTGCGCATCCTGGCCCACATCTCCGGGGACGAGGGGTTGCTGGCGGCTTTCCATCGTGGCGAGGACATCCACGCCAGCACGGCGGCAACGATCCTTGGGGTCCCGCTATCCGAAGTGACCCCGGATATGCGCCGACTGGCTAAGACTATAAATTTTGGGTTGAGCTATGGCATGAGCGGCTACGGCCTGGCCCAGCGCACGGGCCTCTCCCAGGAGGAAGCCAATCGTTTCATCGGGAGCTACTTCGCCAACTACCCTGGTGTCAAGGCATACATGGAGAGGACAAAACGGGAGGCCACCCAGCAGGGCTACGTCGAGACCCTGCTGCATCGGCGGCGCTATTTCCCCGAGCTGCAGACCAGGGATCGGGCCCACGCAGCCCTGCGTCGCGCCGCCGAGCGGGAGGCCATCAACATGCCCATCCAGGGCAGCTCGGCCGACATCATCAAGCTGGCCATGATCCGCTTGCACCGCGCCCTCAAGGAGGAGGGGCTAGCCAGCCGCATGATCCTGCAGGTCCACGACGAGCTGGTGCTGGAGGTACCAGAGGCCGAGCTCGAAATCGTGGCGCCCCTCGTCCGCCAGGCCATGGAGGGTGCCTTCCAACTGGCCATCCCCCTCAAAGTGGACCTCAAGGTGGGGCGGAACTGGGAGGAGATGGA
>JBHIEC010000232.1:0-3264 GCA_046760425.1 Anaerolineae bacterium | reverse complement strand
CCACCAACTGCCCCAGCGCTTCGTCCAGGTCCCACTTGTGCACGTCGCTGGCGGCCTCGATGGCGGGCTTGGAGGCTGAGGCGGCGAAGATGGGCATCACCATCAAAACGCGCCTGGCATTCTCGCTCAGCAGCCCCCAAGAGCGGGCAAAGATGTTCTCGAAGATGTCGCCTCGGGCACCGTAGAGGTAGTCCAGCACGGTGTCTAGCGATTGCCCTCGCTGCTTCATCTGCCCCACGGCCCACTTGATGGCCAGCGGCGCCCCGCCCGTGGCCTCGTAGAGGCGCAGGAGCACTCTCTCCTCGGCCTGCTCCACTGCTCCTAACCCCAACCGCTTGCCTTCGTTACGGATCAACGCCAGCGCCTCACCCTGCTCCATCCCCCGCAGGGAGATGGCCCGCGCCTGGCGCAGCTTCTGCTCCCGGCTGGTGATGAGGGCCTTGCTGGGCTCCGGCAAATCGAGGAGGAAATCGCGGACAGCGTCGTCGGTGATGGTCTCGAAGTTGTCCACGATGAGCAGGCACTTGTACTGGCGCAGGAGCTTGGCTGCCTCAGAGGGCTTCTCCTTCGGCGGGAGCTGGGCGATGTACGGGTAATCCAGGGTGCGGGCGATGGCGTCCAGCACGTCGCCGAGGGTCAACTCCCGGTCCTTAGCCGTCGTCCAGATGAAGGCGTCGAAGATGGGGATGCCGTCAGTAGGGACTCCGCCCTCGCTGGCCCGCAGGCACTCGTGGGCTACCTCCAGGGCCAGAGCCGTCTTGCCAATGCCGCCGATGCCATCTATGCTGACCAGGAAGGAGCGCGAGGCCAGGGCCTCCCGCACCTGGCCCTTCTCCCGCTCCCGTCCGATGAACTCGCCCGGCTGGGGGAGGTTGTGGGGGATTTCGGGCGTAGGGGGCTTGGCTAGCTCCACTGTGGCCGTAGGAACTTCAGCCTTCGCCTCCGTTAAGGCAGGAACTCGTTGACGGGTGAACCTTCGAAACAGATAGCCAGCCAGGGCCACGACTAGCACCGCAATCAGGCCGCCAATGGCTTCTGGCAATGCGTTCAGGATAAGCTGCCAGATGTCCATTACACTGCCTCATACCGCCACTCTTACCAGCGGCACCTCGATGCTTCGCCGGGTTCTGAGAAACCCCCCCTTGAAGTTGAGAATAGTCAGACCAACGAGTTCCCCGGTGTCAGGAGCAATGCGCAAGAACACCTCGTCGTCCTGTTCAACGGAAATGGCTTCCTTAGCTGTACCCAGGGCGATGTGCAAAATGTCCGTCTCTTCGTCATAGACTAAGTGAAATTTTCTTTCGTCCATATGGGTTCCACCCCTTTCTTCAAACTGCGTGCAAGCAGAACTGTGCTTACATAGCCGTGCTTCTCGCCATCCTCCTCAACGTACTTGACCACCACCAGAACAAAATCTCTTAGCCTATCTCCGGCTTCCTCCTGTGCCACTCCGTTGCCTGCTCATAGGCGTAGGCCACCCGCAGGACTGTCTCCTCATCGAAGGCTCTGCCGAAGATCTGAAGCCCTACTGGCAAATTATCGGCGAAGCCGCAGGGGACCGAGATGCCGCAGAGCCCAGCCAGGTTCAACGACAGGGTGAAGATGTCGGAGAGATACATCTGCAACGGGTCGTCCACCTTCTCGCCCAGGCGGAAGGCCACGGTGGGCGAGGTGGGGCAGACCAGGACGTCGTAGGTCTCGAAGGCGCGGTCGAAGTCGCCCTTGATCAGGGTGCGGACCTTCTGGGCCTTGAGGTAGTAGGCGTCATAGTAGCCGGCCGAGAGGGCGTAGGTGCCCAGCATGATGCGCCTTTTCACCTCGGGCCCGAAGCCGAACTGGCGCGTCCTGCGGTAGCTGTCCCACATGTCCACGGCCTCGGCGTAGGAGAAGCCGTACTTCACCCCGTCGTAGCGGGCCAGATTCGCCGAGGCCTCGGCCGGAGCGATGAGGTAGTAGGTGGGCAGGGCGTACTCGGTGTGGGGCAGGCTGACCTCGCCCACCTCCGCTCCCAGCTCGGCCAGAACCTCGATGGCGGCCCGCACCGCCGCCTCCACCCCTGGCTGCATCCCTTCCACGAAGTACTCTCGCGGCACGCCCACTCGTACCCTTTTGATGTCGGCGACCAGCGCCCGGGTGTAATCCGGGGTTGGGACATCCACCGAGGTCGAATCCAGGGGGTCGTAGCGGGCGATGGCGTTCATGACCAGGGCTGCGTCGGTCACGTCCTTGGTGAGGGGCCCGATCTGGTCCAGCGATGAGGCGAAAGCCACCAGGCCGTAGCGGGAGACCCGCCCGTAGGTGGGCTTCAGGCCCACCAGGCCGCACAGGGCGGCCGGCTGACGGATGCTGCCCCCCGTGTCGGTGCCCAGGGCGAAGATCGTCTCATCGGCGACCACGGCGGCGGCGCTGCCCCCGCTGGAGCCGCCCGGCACCCGCTCCAGATCCCAGGGGTTCCGCGTGGGGAAGTAGGCCGAGTTCTCCGTGGACGACCCCATGGCGAACTCGTCCATATTGGTCTTGCCCAGCATCACCGCCCCTGCCTCGTAGAGCAGCTTCATCACCGTGGCGTCATAAGGGGGCACGAAGTTCTCCAGGATCTTCGAGCCGCAAGTCGTCGCCACGCCCTTGGTGCAGATGACGTCCTTGATAGCCATGGGCACGCCTGTCAATGGATTAAGCGGGTTTTCCCGCTGGGCAGCGATACACTTGTCGGCCGCTTTTGCCTGCTCCAGGGCCAGCTCGGGGGTAAGGGTCAGGTAGGCCCTGATCTCGTTGTCCACGCTGAGGATACGGTCCAGGCAGGCTTCGGTCAGCTCCACGGAGGTGATCTCCCCCCGTTGCAGCAGCTCGTGGGCCTGATGGATGGTCAGTTCGTAGAGTTCCACCTAGCTCTCCTCTTCGCCCGCCTCTTCAGCCAGCAAGAGGGGTAGGAGTTCCTCCGCCATGGCCACAAACGAGTCAGCCTGCTTCAGTGCCTTTCTGGCGTCGGCGGCGGTGATGACTCGTCCCCGCCGAGGGTAATCCGCGTCCAATCGGGTCTCCTGTAGCTGGCTGAACCAGGTGCGGAATTTCTCCTCCACCAACCCCGCCTCAACAAAGTGCTGGCCGAAGAGGTAAATGCAATCCAACGCCCGTTAGCCGAGATGCTGGGTTGTGTGCTCGCATCGTTGGCTTGCGCACCGTCACTGGCGATGCTGACACGTTCGGTTTTCCCCGTCTGGCGGTCATGAACGAAGACATCTGCGACCCCATTTGTGTCACCTG
>JBHIEC010000231.1:0-3281 GCA_046760425.1 Anaerolineae bacterium | reverse complement strand
CGCTGCACCTGGCGGAACTGGGCCAGCAGTTGGTTGATCTCCTGAACGGTCGTGCCGCTGCCCCGGGCGATGCGCCGCTTGCGGCTGGCGTTCAGGATGCGGGGGTCGCGCCGCTCCTCCCGGGTCATGGAGTTGATGATGGCCTCCACCCGCTTCAACTGCTGATCCGTGACCTCCTGGGGGATCTGACGGCTGATCTGGGCGAAGCCCGGGATCATCTCCATCAACTGGCTTAAAGGGCCCATCTGCTTCACCTGCTGCAACTGCTTCAGGAAGTCCTCCAGGTCGAAGGTGGCGGTGCGCAGCTTCCGCTCCATGCGGCGAGTCTCCTCCTGATCGAAGGCCGCCTCCGCCCTCTCAATGAGGGTCAGCATGTCACCCATGCCCAGGATGCGTGAGGCCAGCCGATCCGGATGGAAGGGCTCCAGGGCATCAGTCTTCTCCCCCACCCCCAGGTACTTGATGGGCACGCCCGTCACGGAGCGGATGGAGAGAGCCGCCCCGCCCCGGGCGTCGCCATCAATCTTGGTCAGGATCAGGCCCGTCAGCCCCACCCGCCGATGGAACTCCCCGGCCACCCGCACCGCATCCTGCCCCGTCATGGCGTCGGCCACCAGGAGCACCTCCCGAGGCGAGACCCGGGCCTTGATCTGCTCCAGCTCCCGCATCAGCTCCTCGTCAATGTGCAGACGTCCACCGGTATCCAGCAGGACAGCGCTGTAGGCCGACTCTCGGGCCCGCTTCACAGCGTTGGCACACACCGTCGGCGGGGGCACCTGGGTTCCCTCGCTGTGGACGGGGATGTCCAGTTGCCTACCCAGCACCTCCAACTGGGTGACGGCCGCCGGACGGCGGGGGTCCGCGGCCACCAGGAGGGGACGCTGCCCCTGCTTGCGGAGCTGGAGGGCCAGCTTGGCCGCTGTGGTCGTCTTGCCCGAGCCCTGCAGGCCCACCAACATGATCACGTGGGGCGGCGGGCCCGAGAGGTTGATCCTGCTGGGCTCGCCCAGGAGGTGGATCAGTTCCTCGTTGACGATCTTGACCACCTGCTGGGCAGGGGTCAGGCTGCGCATCACCTCGACGCCCACGGCCCGCTCCCGCACCCGGGCCACGAAGCCCTTGACCACCTTGTAGTTGACGTCAGCCTCCAGGAGGGCCAGCCGCACCTCCCGCAGGGCGGCGTCAACGTCGGCCTCGCTTAGCTTCCCCTTGCGAGCCAGCTTCTGGAAGACCCCTTGCAGCTTGTCGGACAGGCTCTCGAACATGGCTTCTCTCCGATAAATGCAATTCTAACCCACTTCGCCCTTTTCGTCAAGTGGAACAACCGCGCCAGTTGTGGTATAATTAGCTCGTAACTACCCAGCCTGTCATTGCGAGGAACGAAGTGACGAAGCAATCCCCACTGTCGCTAGCAGTTGAGGGCAGGAGATTGCTTCGCTCCGCTCGCAATGACATCAGCGGGGCCATTCCGAGAGTGAGCCTGCCGCTCTCCAGATATGCCTGAGTAGTCACATTGGCTCTAACAGCGGAGCTGGCCGAGGAGTTGAGGGTATGAGCGTCCTGGAAACGGTTCGGCGGACCATTGACGAGCACCGCATGTTCGACCCCGGCGAGATGGTGGTGGTGGGGGTCTCCGGCGGACCCGATTCCCTCTGCCTCCTCCACGTCCTGCGGGAACTGCGGGGGGAGTACGGGATCCGCCTACACGTGGCCCACCTGGACCACCAGATCCGGGGCCAGGAGTCCGCCGACGATGCTGCCTTCGTGGCGCGGATCGCTGAGGAGTGGGGGATCCCTGCCACCATCGCCACCCGGGACGTGCCAGCCTACGCCCGGGAGCGACGCCTGGCCATCGAGGAGGCGGCCCGCCAGGCCCGCTACGCCTTCCTGGCCCAGGTGGCCCAGGAGGTGGGGGCGCGAAAGGTGGCCGTGGCCCACAACGCCGACGACCAGGTGGAGTCGGTGCTCATGCACTTCCTGCGCGGCGCGGGGCTGGCCGGCCTGCGGGGCATGCAACCCATCAGCCCCTGGCCGTCCCAGCCCGTCACCAAGCCCCCTGTCAACCTGATCCTGCTTCGCCCTCTGCTGGAGGTGCCTCGGACTGAAATCGAGGCCTACTGCCGCCAGCATCACCTCCAGCCCCGCTTCGACCGTTCCAACCTGGACACCACCTACTATCGCAACCGCCTGCGCCACGAATTGATCCCCCTTCTGGAGACCTACAATCCTGGCGTGCGCGAGGTGCTGCGCCGCTCTGCCAAGGTCATCGCCGACGACTACGACTACCTGCGAAATCAGGGGCGGCGGGCCTGGGAGCAGGTGGTCACCGAGGCCGACGGCGGATTCACCTTCGCCCTGGAGCCCTGGCGCCAGCTCCATCCCAGCCTGCAGCGGCAGCTCCTGCGGGAGGCGATCCGCCGCCTGCGCCGGGGCCTGCGCAACATCAACTGGGTGCACATCGAGGACGCCCTGAAGGTGATCCACGAGCGGCCCACCGGCTCCATCGCCACCCTGCCCCAGGGGCTGCAGCTCTTCAAGGGCTATGAGAGCTTCACCGTGGGCGAGGCCCTCCCCCGCCCTGATCTGCCTTTGCTGACCGTGGAGCGCCTGCCCCTCACCATCCCCGGGGCGACGCCCCTGCCCGGGAGCAACTGGCAGGTGGAGGCCAGGATCCTGCCCAGGGACGAGCTGACCGAGGAGCACTTCTCCGATGCGAACCCCTGGCAGACCGTGCTGGACTACGATCGGGCGGGCCCGGAGCTGGCCCTGCGGCGTCGTCGCCCCGGCGATCGCTTCCAGCCCCTGGGTCTGGGCGGTCGCGAGAAAACGGTGAGCGCGTTCATGATCAACGAGAAGATCCCGGCCCACATCCGCGACGAGCTGCCCCTGGTCGTCTCGCCCCAGCACATCGTCTGGATCCCTGGCTGGCGTCTGGACGAGCGAGTGAAAATCACCGAAGACACGGAACGGGTGTTGGAGCTTGAGTTTTCGGAGATCGTAATCTACAGAATGTGCGTCGCATGAAAGGCGAGAAGCCAGGGATGGTAACATATGTTGGGGAGAAAACGCTCTACGTGGAGCCGAAGAAACCAGGATCCAGGGATTCAGGGGGACTCCGAGTTCCTCAAATCACTTCCAAGGAGAGGAAGCCATGAAACTTGCCAAGAGAATGAGCCGCTTGGGGACGGAGACGGCCTTCGCCGTGTTAGCCAAGGCCAAAGATCTAGAGGCCCAGGGGCGGGAGATCATCCACCTGGAGATCGGCGAGCCCGACTTCGACA
>JBHIEC010000230.1:0-3286 GCA_046760425.1 Anaerolineae bacterium | reverse complement strand
GTAGGCCATCCGCTGAAAGCTTTTCGCTTGAGGCGGGGATCACTCGCCTCTCGGGGCGGGGAACAGCCGGTTCAGGCCCTTGAAGAGGAGCCAGGGGAGGATAAGAGCGAGGAGGATCAGGGTGGCCATGCCCACGAACTGGGCGTAGAGCTGGCCGGGCCAGTCGGGGTTGAAGCCGGGGACAGAGAGCCAGCCGGCCACCCCCTGTCCCGCCACCCCCAGGTACTCCGTCGGCTCTACGTCGTGCCAGCCGGCGCCGTGGCGCCCGTCGGCGAAGAAGCCCAGGGCTAGCAGACCCCACAGACCAGAGACGGCGTGGACGGAGACGGCGCCGGTGGCGTCGTCCAGGCGCAACAACCGCTCGATCACGAAGGTGCTCAGGGGCACCAAAAGCCCGGCCACGGCCCCCATCACCGCTGCCGCCCAGGGCGGGACAAAGGGCAGGGGGGCGCTGGCCGCCACCAGGCCGGCCACCAACCCCCGCACGGCCATCTGGACCTCCGGCGCACCGGTGGTGAACCAGGTGTAGAGGGCCGCCAGCAGGGCGCCGGCACTCCCCGCCACCAGGAGGTTGACCAGCAGCAGGGGGAGGGGGACGTCGGACGTCGTCAGGGGCTGGCCGGCGGCCAGGGCAAACCAGCCGATGAGGAGGAGGAAGCTGCTCAGGACGGCCAGCAAGGGGAAGTGGACGGGCGGCAGGGTAGCGGGCTCGGTCAGCTCTTCTTTGCCCATCCTGAGCCCGCAGGCCAGGAGCCCGGCCAGGGCCACCATCCCTCCCAGGGCGTGCACAACACCCGCGCCGGCGAAGTCAACGAAGCCGTGCCCCAGACCCTCTGTCTGGCCCAGCATGGCCAGCCAGCCGCCGCCCCAGGCCCAGTTGCCGAAGAGGGGGTAGATGACCGCTGATACCAGGAGGATGGCCAGGAGGAGCAGGGGGCGCCGCACGCGGCCGGCCAGGGCCAGGGCCGGGATGACGGCCGCCGTGGCCGCCAGGGCCGCCTGGAAGAGGAAGAGGGCGTAGACCCCTGGATCATAGTCCCGGCCCAGGATGAGGAAGCCGTCCAGGCCCACCATCCCCCAGCCCGGCCCCCGAGCCACGTCCAGGGGTGACCACTCGCGGATCAACCCCTCGACCCCTTCGAGCTGGGAGACCAGGCCCAGCCCCCCAAACTGCAGCCCGAAGCCCACCAGGGCATAGAGGATGACCCCCATGGCCAGGGCTGCCAGGCCGCTCAGGGCCACGTGGAGGGCCCGGCGCTCAGGCGAAGCGCCGACAGCGATGAGGGTCAGGGAAGCGGGAATGAGAAAGGCGAGGCTGCCAGTCAGAAGAAGCCAGGCGAAGGGTGAAGCGGTCTCCATGGGTTCACATCTCCAGAAAGGGTAAGCGTTCAGCCTGCACATAGCGGCACCGCATAAATGACGGTGCCTGGGTCGTTTTTCACCTCAGGCAGCGTGATTTCATCCGCCGCCGACCGCCTGACCAGACGGGTGAACGCTTACCAGAAAGGAACTGAAGGAATCCCCTCAGTTCCCTGAGTTCCCTCAGAGAGTGTCTGAAAATTCGCCGGGCCTTGTCATTGCGAGGAGCGGAGCGACGAAGCAATGACACTCCCCCGACACAAGTGATGACCTTGGCTGCCATTTTTCAGACACGCTCTCAGTCCCCTTTCACATCCTCTCGGGGGCGCTCACACCCATGAGTCCCAGGGTGCGGGCGAGCACCAGCTTGGCCGCCTGCACCAGCTTGAGGCGGGCCTTGTTCAACCCGGCGTCGGCCGGGTCCGAGGAGACGACGCGGCACTGCTTATAGAAGGAGTGGAAGGCGCTGGCCAGATCCTGGGCGTAGTAGGTCAGGTGG
Source organism: Anaerolineae bacterium (assembly GCA_046760425.1). Taxonomy (GTDB): domain Bacteria; phylum Chloroflexota; class Anaerolineae; order JBHIEC01; family JBHIEC01; genus JBHIEC01. Next base: position 1,428 of record JBHIEC010000230.1, on the reverse strand, counting down.
TGGGGCGCCAGGGCCGTGGCGGCCAGCTCCACCAACTCGGGCAGGAGGAGCATCCGACGGATGAGGGCCACCTCGGCCGGGTGGGTCAGCAGGGAGACATCGCCACCCGTGGGCTCCACCCCCCGCTCCACAGCGTAACGTTCGATGCTGGCGATACGAGCGTGGGCGTACTGGACGTAGTACACGGGATTCTCCTCGGATTCGGCCTTGGCCAACTCCAGGTCGAAGTCCATCTGAGCGTCGGCGGAGCGCTGCAGCAGGAAGAAGCGCACCGCGTCGGCCCCCACCTCGTCCACCACCTCCCGCAGGGTGATGATGTCCCCCGTCCGCTTGGAGAGGCGCACCACCTCGCCGCCCCGCTTCAGGGTGACCAGTTGATAGATGATGAGGGTCAGCCGTTCCGGATCCAGCCCCAGGGCCTTCATCACAGCCTTCATGCGGGGCACATGCCCCTGGTGGTCGGCGCCCCAGACATCAATGACCCAGTCGAAGCCCCGCTCCACGAACTTGTCGTAGTGGTAGGCGATGTCTGAGGCCAGGTAGCCGGGCTGGCCGTCGGAGCGGATGATGACGTTATCCTTATTCTCGCCCAGTTCGCTGGAGGTGAACCAGATGGCCCCCTCCCGCTGGGCCACATACCCCCGCTCCCGCAGGAGCGCCAGCACCCGATCGAAGAGGCCGCTCTCGTAGAGGCTCCGCTCGGAGAACCAGCGATCGTAGTGGATGCCCAGGGCCTCCAGGTCTTCCCTGATCCGGGCCAGGATCCACTCCAGGCCGATTTTCCCCAGGGCGGCGATGGCCTCCTCCCGATCCATGTGGAGGAATCGTGGGCCGAACTCCCGGGCGGCCCGCTCCCCCATCTCGACCATGTACTGGCCCCGGTAGCCCGCTTCCGGGATGGCCTCATCCCGGCCCAGGGCCTGAGCGTAGCGGGCGTAGAGGGTCTCGTTGAAGAGGCGCATCTGGGTGCCCATGTCATTGACGTAGTACTCTCGCTGCACCTCATAGCCGGCGGCGGCCAGGATGTTGGCCAGGGCATCGCCCAGGACGGCGTTGCGTCCCGAGCCCATGGTGAGGGGGCCCGTAGGGTTGGCGCTGACGTACTCCACCTGGACCTTTTTCCCCTGGCCCAGGTCAACGTTCCCGTAGCTCTCGCCTGCGGCCAGGATGGTCTCCACCTGCTGGGCCAGCCACCCATCGTCCAGGGTGAAGTTGATGAAGCCGGGCTCGGCTACCTCGGCGGCGGCCAGGAAATCGGCGGTCGGGAGGTGCCGGACGATGATCTCTGCGATCTGGAGGGGGGCCATGCGGGCCGGGCGGGCCAGTTTCAAAGGCAAGGAGGTGGCGTAGTCGCCATGCTCGGCCCGGGGGCGGGAGAGGGGGATCTCGGGCCGGTCGAAGGGGGGCAGATCCCCGGCCTGCTGGGCA
>JBHIEC010000229.1:0-3321 GCA_046760425.1 Anaerolineae bacterium | reverse complement strand
TGATTTTGGACGCAAAAAACCTGGTTTCTGACGGGATTTAACAATGTCGAGCTAACAAGGTAGACGAAATGGCGGCAACCAGCGATGCCAGAAGGAGATGATCAGCAGCCAAATAGCTGGTTCTGGTAAAGTCGCGTATATCGTTTCCACAAATCTGAATCGAAAGGAAAATTCGATGGCAACAGAAGAAAACAAGGCCTTGGTCCGCCGTCTTATTGAGGAGGCGTGGAACAAGGGGAACCTAGCTGTAATAGATGAGCTTCTTTCCCCTGATTACGTCCTCCACTTTGCTGCTCCTGGAGCGACGCCCGACCGGGAGGGCTACAAACAAGCGGTCAGCATGCACCATACGGCCTTCGCCGACTTCCGCCTCACGATTGAAGACATGGTCGCCGAAGGAGACAAGGTGGTCATCCGCTGGACAATACGCGGCACACACAAAGGTGAGTACATTGGTATCGCCGCTACAGGTAAGGAGGTGACGATGACAGGGATCAGCATCCGCCGCATCGAAGGTGGTAAGATAATGGAAGAATGGCTCGAGTCAGACATGCTGGGTTTGATGCAACAAATGGGCGTTGTTCCGTCGCCTGGGCAGTAGGAAGTAGGTCAAAGCTGGTTGCCGCTACATCGCCTAACGCAGGGTTGCCGACTTCGCTTCGTCCAAATCGTCTCCGGCGACTTCGGCAACCCCGCTCCAGCGCTCTCCATGTGGAGATGTTGACCAGAAGTCCACCTCCACCACAGTCCGCCCCTCCAGATGGAAACCCATGCCCACCACTCCAGGCGCAATCTGGTTGACCCCCCGCCTCCGGCCATCGAGCCGTGCCCCGGTTACGCACCAGGGCTCCGGCACGGCGAAGAGCAACTCCCCGAACTGCCGCCCCACCTTCTCCAGGGTGACGACCACCCTCCGCCCTCTGTCGTCCACCGCCCAATCCACGGCTTTCACCTCGACGCCCCCCTGCGTCACATGGAACGTAGAGGTCAAAAATTGGGGCTCTTCGGACGCCGGCTTGAGGAGGAGCAGCGCCGTCTCGTGGGGCTGATGGCGGGGGATGATCACCCTATCGCGGACGACGCCCAGATAGCGGCGACGCCAGTAGTGATAGGCGTGATAGGGCTGGCCCGGCTCCAACCCCAGACGGGCCAGGTCCACCGTCGTGTCCCGGGTGCGGTCCCCCCAGTTGATGACGCCGGCCACCAGCCACTGGCCAAACTCCCGCTGCACCGGCAGCACGAAAAGCTCTGGCAGCTCGTTCTCGAAGAGGTCGAGGGGCATGGCCGCCTGGCCGTAGGGCGGCAGGATCTGGCGCAGGTACTTGAGACGCCCTGGACGCACCGTCGGGAAGTTGTCGCCCCACAGAACGAGTCCCCCCGACAGGCCAACCAGGGAGACCAGGGTGCGCATCTCGTTGAGCACCAGGTCTGACTCGTCGTCCCGGGTGCGCACCAGGACGCAGTCGGGGTCGTTGGCCCATAACCTGCCGTGCAGGAAGGCGCGGGCCACTACGTTGCGCAGGGCGTTCTCAGAGGCTGCGGCGGAGAGGTCGGGCCAGAAGGGCCGCCAGTTGATGGCCACGTCCGGCCCGATGCGCATGGCATCCACCAGCCCCACGCAGGGCCCCAGGGGCGCTCCGCAGCCCAGGAGGATCTTCTGGCCCACGGCCTCCCGGATGATCTCCAGCCCCCGGCGCAGGGCCTGGGCCCGGGTCACCTGGGGATCGTGGCGCCCTCCGGCCAGGGCCCCGGCGTAGAGGAAGTCGAGCTTGAAGAGTTCGTAGCCCCATTCGTCGCTCAACGTGCGGAAGAGGGACCGCAGCCACTCCTGAACGGCGGGGTGGGTGAGATCCAGGGCGTAGATGTCCTCACCGAAGTGTTGCCAGGCCAGGAGGGGCTGCCCTCCCTCGTCCCGGATCACCCAGTCGGGATGCTCGGCGTAGAGCCGGGATTGGGAACTGGCGGCGAAGGGGGCGACCCAGAGGGCCGGCACGTGTCCCGCCGCCCGGATCCGCTGCGCCAACCAGCCCATGCCCTCCGGGAACTTCTCTCCGTCGGGGATCAGCCAGTCGCCGATGGCCGCCTCGTAGCCGTCATCAATGAGGATGACCTCCAGGGGCAGTCGCTCCTGATCAATCCCCTCCACGTTGGCCAGGACATCGGCCGAGGAGTTCTCGCCGTAGAAGTAGTACCAGCTACACCAGCCGATGGGTATCTGGGCCGGGATGCGCGCCTCCATGTTCTGGCCCAGGCGGGTTGTGTAGCGGTCTAGGAGAGCCAGGGGGTCATGGCCTGCAGCCACCAGCAGTTGCTCCGAGGTCAGCTTCGCCCCCGGCGCCAGGGCCACCCCATCGGCGTGGCAGATGGCCTCCAAGCCGAGAAAGCCCTCCCTCTCGACCTCCAGCCGGATCTCGCTCAACTGATCCCCGGCCGTGACGAAGCCCAGGAGCAGCGAAGGTTTGGCTGACTTCGGACTGATGACCGTAAACCACTCGCTGGTCAGGGTCTTGGGCTTGGCGGGGAGGGGGTGGGGCTGGTGCATGGTGCGGTAGCCTTCAGTGGCGGGGTCCACATGGAGGCCATTGGCCACGTGGCGGGCGAAGGTGGGCGACCAAGACTGCCAGCCGTTCTGGTAGAAGCTCCAGTCGTCGGGGGGAGCGCCCAGCTCGACGACGCTCCCCCGGGCGACGTCTAGGGCCAGGACCCGCAATTCGTCCACCTGCACAGGCGCGGGGCCAACGTTGGTCACCTCCAGCCACATGGAGACCTGGTCGTCAGGCTCCGGTGTCACCAAGATGTTCCAGGTCAACTGGATCTGGCCGTCGCCCCGGCTGAGGCTGACCACGTTCTCGGCTACACCGTAGGCCACCTCTCCCTCTCTCAGAGATAGGCTCCTGGCCCTGCCCTGGACACGGTAGGCTGCCTCCGCTGTCGCCCCGCTCAGGACGGGTCGGGCGCGGTAGACAAACTCTATAGTGCCCGTGGCGGGGTCGAGGATAAGCCGCTCGCGGATGAAGACCTGGTTCTGAGGCATGAGGATCCTCCTGGTCACAATAGATCACAAACCCGTGTAGTAGCTACCTGACACTTTTTCACAGGGCAAGGCGAAACACTCTTTCACCCGCTATGGAGGGGCGTCCACGCCCCGTTTTACAGTGCACCGGACGTGGCGGGGACGCCACTTTGTAGCGAAAAAGGGTGCTGCTCGGTAAACTGTCCGGTAGCTAAACCCGTGTGTAGAAAGTACCCCTTTGGGCGCAGCATAAATGACGGCGTCTGGCTCGGTCTGGGGAGCCAGGCGGCGTGCTTTTAGCCGCCGCC
>JBHIEC010000228.1:0-3327 GCA_046760425.1 Anaerolineae bacterium | reverse complement strand
GGTTCGGCCTCGGCTGGTATCCCGGCGCCGGGCGCCAGGGCCAACGTTGTGTCGGTCAGCACCCGCCGGTAAAGGGGCAGGGCGCCGGCGTAATCCTCGGCCAGGAAGCGGGCCTCGGCCATGTTGACCGCCTGGCGCTGGGTGGCCGGGGGTTCGACCGTCTCCCATAGCAGGATATAGTGGCCGGTAGCCGGGTTCGAGCGCCAGCGCTGCTTGCCCCGGGGATGGTCCAGGAGCTTGTGATCGTGGACGCCAAAGACAGGGTAGACCAGCTCCACATCGAAGCCGGGGCCATCGTCCCGGGCCACCAGGCGCCATTCCGTGCGGGGTGCCGTCCACTGGGACACGATGGCAGCGAAGAGGACGTCGAAGGCGTGGCCATTCCAGCGAGTAATGATCGGATGCAGTATCGTAGCCGTGCCACCAGCGTAGGTATACTCCACCAGCACCTCGGTGTGGCCGTCGCCTGTCAGATCACCTACCTGCCGCAGGGCGGGGACAGCGTCCGACATGGGCCAGGGGGTGATGCCCGGCAGCGGCAGGGCCTGATAGCCCGCTGGCGTCCGGCGGAAGGCCCAGGCTCGCAAACCGGGGTGGCTGATGGTCACTGCCAGTTCCTCGCCCGGCTGGTCATCCAGGTCGGCGGCGTCCAGGTTCACGGCCAGCGGATAGCGGGGGCGCAGTCCGACCAGTTCGACCCGCAGGCGGGACAATACTTCGGGCTGAGCGGAGAGGGGCTGGTTGGGATCGGGGACCTGGTCGAGGAAAGTGGCGATAGCTGTGGTCAGCGCGTCGGTCAGGTCGGTGATGGGCGCGGGCGGGCGATCTTCGGGTAGCAAGGTGCAGGCACGCTCGAAGGCGTCGGTGACCGGTGGAGGCAGAGGGCCGGTCAGGGGCGGGACGGTGGGGCTGGGCGTGGGTAGCCGCGTTGCAGGCGGCGGGTACGGCACCGGCGTCGCCGTAGACGGGGGTGTGAAGGCGGCCGATGGTGAGATGAAGGGAACCGGGTAGGCGGGCGCCACGGGTGTGGCCATCACGCGCTCCGGGGTCGCGGTGACAGCCGGCGGCCTGGTGGGAACTGGTGTTGCTGTGGGAGATGGCCCGGCGCAGGCGGCCAGGGGCACGATGGCCCCGGCCAGGGCCACCCCGCACACCCAGGCCCGCATGACCCTCGCCCTCTGCAGAAGAATAGGTCGAAAGGCCAGCAGCCCCGCTCCCAGCAAGATGCGGGCGATGATACGACACACCTTCATCTTCCCCCCTGTCTCGGGCAAGGTAGTGGCCAGGGTCGGAGGGTGGCGCCTCCAGCCACGGGTCCAGAGTGATACCAATACACCTCATAGCGAAACAAGGGTAAGTAGAATAAGGTATAGCCAACCACACAAACCTGGTCCTTCTCAGGTCCTTGAACCACCTGGGTTATGTCCATCCGCAGCACCCACGCGTTCCAGGAATCGAGGTGGCCGCGTACGTTTTGCTCTGCCTCGGCCGCCAGGCGGGCCTGCTGGAACTGGAAATCAGGCCGAGGCAAGGCGATAAGGCGAGGGGAGAGGGCCCAGAAGGCCAGTAAGGCCAGCCCAGCTATGGCGGTGATCACCTGCTGTCTTCGAGACCAGCGGCGCCAGCGGCCGACGAGCTGGCTTCCGAGAATGACCAGGATGGGGCCGCCCAGGGCCAGCGCCGGCAGGGCCAAACAGTTCAAAGCAAATGCGGCAGCATGCATGTCCAAGTCACCGCAACTGCAAGCTCCCTGCCATGGCGTCGAACACACGGCCATCCCCCCGGCCGCGCAGAACGATACCCCGCGTCCCATCCAGAACCACCAGCAGCACGTGGTTGACGACCCCGAAGCCCCCCATGGTTTCCAGCCGTACCGCCGGCCGGCCTTCCACGGTCAGCTCCCGCTGATCGAAGGTGGTTAAGACGCGGTCTCTGTCCAGGATCTGACCCGGACCGGGCGACGCCAACACCTGCTCCAGCAACACATCCAGCGTGCCCTCGGGTACATTCACCACCCGAACAGCAATGAACACCTGGCCGCTGAAGGGTTTGAACTCCGGCACCGGCCCATCCGGTGGAGAGGGGCTGAGGGTGAGCTCTTCCTGCCATCCCCGCAGGCTCTGCCAGCCTTCGCCTATGGTCCAGCCCGCAGGGTAAGACAGCGTGAAGCCGTGGGTGGGGTTGGTGTACGTCTCCGTCAGCGGTGGCACGGGGGCGCGGGGCAGGTCCGGGCGGTAGGCCAGCAAGTCGTCCCACCGCGATTGGCCGTAGTAGCCCACGGCCCCGGGTGCCGGTCGTTGGGACCCCTCGATCACCTGGGCCTGGCCTGTGGTGGGGTCGGCGGCCATGAGGGCCATGGTGTCCCCTTCGCGCTGGACGTAGTACAGCACCGCCCCGTCTGCGCTCCAGGTGGGGGCGTCCTGGAAAGTCTCCACGTCGTTGAGGCGCCGGTGCTCACCCGTGGCCGGGTCCAGCAGGTAGACCCGCCGCCCGACGATGGCGGGGTTCTCGAAGGCCATCCAGTCGGCCCATTCCGGGCCGGTCTGGTCAGCCGGCACGGCGGCGTAGGCGATGAGGTCCCCCCGGGGTGACCAGGCCACGATGCCGGGGATCTGCTCCGTCTTGCTCACCACGGTGGTGACCCGGCCCGAGGCCACGTCGTACAGGTTGAGCCACTTGTTGATCTGCGCCGAGCGATAGCCGCCAGCGGTGAAGGCCAGGGCGGAGCTGTCTGGTGCCCAACTCTGATAGCGCGGGTTGAGCAGCGCCGTGTCGGCCAGGAGCCTGGTCTCCCCGGTCTCGACGTCCAGCACCCACATGGACAGGCCGTCGGCCAGGATGGAGGCCGACAGCATGCCATGCCAGAAGAGGATGCGGCGGCCGTCCGGCCACCACCGACCCAGCACGATCTGCTCCAGGGGGAAGGTGCCTGATTCGTCTGGCTGGGTTGGGGATTGGAAGACCAGGCGAGGTGGTTCAACTTGCCCATCTTTCAGGTGAACCTGCCAGATTTCGATCGGCCGGCTGGCCCGAATCACCTCACCCGACTGGCTACGCTGCCAGTTGGCCCGTACCACGAGGAGGTGCAGGCTGTCCGGCGACCAGGCCACGGTGTCCACGGTGCTGCCCGGGGGGAAGACGGAGATGGTCTTGCCGTCCGGGCCTTGTACGGCAAGGCTGCCTGCCGTCTCGTTCAGCAGGGCTGTCCACCGGCCATCCGGTGATGGGATGTGCTGGACCCGCTGAGGCGTCGGGGTGGCAGTGGGCGGCGGCGGAACAGTTGCCGGTGGCACTGTAACCGTAGGGATGGGCGTCGCTGTAGGCGGC
>JBHIEC010000227.1:0-3341 GCA_046760425.1 Anaerolineae bacterium | reverse complement strand
GATAGCCGTGCCGATGGTCGTGATATCCACCCACTCGTAGCTCGGGCCATCCGGGGCATCGCTGTCGGTCCAGGTGTAGGGCCCAACCCCTGGTTCCAGGGCCGGCACATCTCCCCTCCACTCGATCTGATCCAGGGCAGGGTTGTAGGTGGCCCCGCCCGTGACGCTGTCGGGCACGTAGGTTGCATTGTCAGGGATGGGGTCCACCAGGCTGACGTCGGAGGCCGTGATGGGGCCCGAGTTGTGCAGGGTGATGGTGTAGGTCAGCACATCGCCGGCCAGGGCCAGGGCCTTGTCCACAGTCTTGGCTGAGCCTCTCAGGTTAGGTCCCACCACCGTGGTGGTGACGCTGGCCTGGGGGGTGTGGCCTTGCCCGTCATCGAAGGTGGCCGTGTTGCTGATGACCGTGCCACCAGCCAGGGGGCTATCAATGCGAGCCTGGAAGGTGAAGGTCATCTGGCTCAGGGCCGGCAGGGTGCCGCTCCACTGGATGCGGTCGAGGACGGGATCGTAGGTGGCGCCGCCCGTGACGCTGTCGGACATGTAGCTCGTGTGCTCCGGGATGGGATCCGTCAGGCTGACCCCCGGCAGGTCAACGGAACCGATATTGGTCAGGGTCAGGGTGTAGGTCAGCACCTCGCCGCTAAGGGCCGTCTCCTTATCCACCTCCTTGTTCAGGGAGGGCAGGCTGAGCCAGGAGATAGCCTCCCCCACCGTCCGGGCCAGCATATCCCGGGGGCCGACGCTCTCCAGGCCGAAGCCGAAGTAGACCACGCGGTAGGGCGGGTATTCGGCCTTGAGGCCCCGGATGCTTCCATCGGGGTAGGCGATGATGGGCGTGGCGGCCTCGTCGGCGGGCTCCATCTCATCCGGATAGAAGCAGGCCAGAACGCCGCAGAAGCCCGTGTTCTTGTAGGCCAGGGGGTCATCCAGGGCCAGGGTCACCCCCTCCAGAAAGTCCCTCCCCACCAGGAGGTCCACGATGGACGGCTCGCCCAGGTAGCGGGCGTGCAGATAGTTGGTGTAGAAGGGGATGGGATCCGGTTGGAAAGGGTTCCCTCCCCCGTCCCAGTAGCCGATGTCCTGTCCGGCGATGAGGAGCCGCCCCCCATGGTCCAGATAGCTCATCAGGGCCTGGTCGGCACCGATGAAGCCCGGCGACTGCCAGGGGTTGGCCCAGATGACAACATCGTAGGCCCCCAACTCCTCGGCAGTGGGGATAAAGGCTGTATCGGTGATGAGACGGGTATAGTAGAGGTAGCCGGCCTCGTCCAGGGCGCGTTGGTAGTAGTTGGCGACGTTATCCTCAAACACCACGTCAGCGTCCACCAGCAGAATGGCTGGGGCTGTGGGCAGGGCGAAGTTGAGCGTGGTCACCACCCCCTCGCTGATGCTCGCCGTAGCCCGCTGGATCTGATAGCCCACCAGGTTGACCTCTACCGTGTAGCTGCCCACAGGCAGGGTCAGGGTGTAGTGGCCGCTGGCATCCGCCACCGTCGAGGCTTCGCCCTGAGGCTCAGCCCGAAGGGCCGGAGTGCCCACGGCACGGATCGTGGCGGCCAGTGGCTCCCCCGTCCCCGCCTCCGTCACCTGGCCGCTGAGCGCCCCCGTGGGGGATGGCTCCAGGGCCAGGTCCCGCATGGACATGTAGTCAGTTATCACCTCCACGGCCTTCACCGTGGCCGAGAGGTACCCGAAGGCGCTGGCCGTGACGTCGTAGAAGCCGTAGGGCACGCTCACGGTGTAGATCCCCGTGGCATCGGTGGTCGTGACGAATCGGTCCCCGGCCTGATTCACCCCATTGACCGTGGCCCCAGGAATACCAGTTCCTTTCACGCTTGACGTTTCACGTTTCACGTTTGACGCAGTCACCTGGCCGTAGAGCTTACCCGCGTCCAGGGCCCAGCGCACGGCATCGTAGGCGTCAATGCGCCCGGCGCCGAAGGCGTTGTCGGGGCCGGGCTCGCCCAGGTCAAGGGCGGTGAACTTCATGAAGTTCTCCAGGTCGTCCACGGTCAGGGAGGGGTCGGCCTCTAACAGCAGGGCCGCCAGGCCAGCCGCGTGGGGTGCCGCCATGGAGGTGCCGTCCCCGGTGGCGTAGCCGCCGGGGATGCTGGAGCGGATGTCCACGCCGGGGGCGCTGACCTCGGGCTTGGTCTCCTCCCAGAAGGAGGGGCCCAGGCTGCTGAAGTAGGCCAGGAGATCGTCCCGGTCGGTGGCGCCCACAGCCACGGCGTGGGGGAAGCTGCCCGGCGAATCCATGGAGCCCTCGCCCATCTCCCCCTCGTTGCCGGCGGCGAAGGGGGAGAAGATGCCGGCCGCCCGCCAGGCGGCCACGTCGTCCCAGAAGGTGGTGTCACCACCGTTCATGTCGCCCCAGGAGTTGTTGACCACATCGGGGGCTTTGCTGGGATCGGGGTTCTCCCCGTTGAGGTCGGTAGGGGCCAGGATCCATTGGAAGCCCTGATGGATGATGAGGTCCGTCGTGCTGCCATCGTCGTTGAAGATCTTGACGGCTATCCACCGGGCGCCGGGGGCCATGCCGATCTGATTGCCACTCCCATCGTCCCCCACCAGGGTGCCCATGGTGTGGGTGCCGTGGTTGTGGCCATCGTTGGGGGCATCGGGGTAGGTGCCCGTGAAGTCGAACCAGTTGTAATCATGATTTCCGTCGGCGCCCCGGTACTTACTCTGCAGGGCGGGATGGGTCCAGTCCACGCCAGTGTCCATGTTGGCCACCACCACCCCCTGGCCGGTGATGCCGAACTCCCGCCACACCTGGTCAGCCCGCACGTGGGCGATGTTCCACTCCACCGCCCGAGGCTCCGGAGCCGGTTCCATAGCCGGCTTGGGCAAGTGGCGCACGTGGTTGGCGCGGATGGCCTTCACCTCGGGGCGGGCGGCCAGGGCCAGGAGGGTATCCAGATCGCCGGTCACGGCCAAGCCGTTGAAGACCCAGAAGGGGAGGTAGGACTCCACTTTGCCCAGGGCCTGCTGCTGGTCCAGGTAGGCCCTGATGTCCCGCTGCGACCTCTCAGCCACGGCCTGGAGGCGCGAGGCCACAGCCTGGCGGCGCGGTATCTTCCCCTTGATCCGCCGTGCCGGGGCCAGGTCTGCCTGCTGAGTCAGGTGGACGATGTAGGTGACCTTCTCCCCGGAGGCCAGCTCCTTGAGCACCAGGGGCTCGATCTTGAGCCGCAGGGCCGGGGCGATCTTTTGAAGCGGGGGTGTGCTGGGCGTGGGGCCCGCGGCGGTGAGGGCGGGGATCAGCAACAGGGGGAGCACAGCTACGAGGACAAGGCCAAACCATTTGCGCCAGGTCATGGGTCTCTCCTTTGGGG
>JBHIEC010000226.1:0-3365 GCA_046760425.1 Anaerolineae bacterium | reverse complement strand
GTGGCGGACAAGCGGCGCTACCAGCCCGGCGAGACGGCCCGCATCCTGGTGCAGTCGCCCTACCAGCAGGCCAGGGCCCTGGTCACGGTCGAGCGGGGGCGGATCATCAGCCACCGCCTGGTGGACCTGGAGAGCAACAGCGCCATCATCGAAGTCCCCATCGAGCCCGACTACTATCCGAACGTTTATGTATCCACCGTGCTCATCCCGCAGGGCGGGCCGCCCTCTTTCAAGGTGGGCTACGCCGAGCTGCGGGTGGAGTCCCAGGAGAAGCTGCTCTCCGTCTCGGTGACGGCGGACAAGGAGCGCTACGAACCGAGGGAGGAGGCGGCATACACCATCGAGACGCGGGACGCTCAGGGGGAGCCCGTCAGCGCCGAAGTCTCCCTGGGGGTCGTGGACGCCGCCCTCTACGCCCTGGCCGGCGGGCGGACTCCGGACATCGTGGAGGGCTTCTACGGACGGCGGCTCCTGGCCGTCCGTACGGCGGGCTCCCTGACCATCCACGTGGAGCGGGTCAACATCCGCCGCGACTACGGCGGCGGTGGCGGGCCGGGCGAGGAGCAGCCCCGCCGCCTCTTCCCTGACGTCGCCTACTGGAATCCGACCATCGTGACCGACAACCAGGGCCGGGCCCAGGTCAGCTTCGCGCTGCCGGACAACCTGACCACATGGCGGGCCACGGCCCTGGCGGTGACGGCCGACACCAAGGTGGGCTCGGCTCAAGACGAGGTCATCACCACCAAGGACCTGATCCTGCGCCCTGCCCTGCCCCGCTTCCTGACCGTGGGCGACGAGGCCGTCCTGGGGGCCGTCGTCCACAACTACACGGGGGAGACGGTGGCCGCTGAGGTCTCCCTGAGCGCCACCAACCTGGAGCTGCCCACGGAGATCCTGACCCGCACAGGGATCATCGGCTCGGGGCAGGCCCTGCGGGTGGATTGGCCCGTCAGAGTGACAAAAGCCCTCTCCACCACGATCACGATGTGGGCCCGCACGCCCGTGGCCGACGATGGGGTGGAGATCACATTGCCCATCCTGCCCTTCGGGGAGAAGGTCATCCAGGCCGATGCCGGCGAGGTGGAAGAGATCACCATCCGCACGGTGAACCTGCCCGCCGAGGCTGAGTTCGCGACCCTGAGTGTGGACACCGCGCCCTCGCTGGCGGCAGGCCTGATTGAGGGGCTGGAGTACCTGACTGGCTACCCTTACGGCTGTGTGGAGCAGACCATGAGCCGTTTCCTGCCCGACGTCCTGGTGGCGCAGACGATGATGAAGCTGCGTATCCATCACAAGCGGCTGGAGGAGGAGCTGCCCAAGCAGGTGGAGGAGGGGTTGCAGCGGCTCTACCGCTTCCAGCACTACGACGGCGGCTGGGGTTGGTGGGAGGCCGATGAGACGGGGGCCTACCAGACGGCCTACGTGGTCTACGGCCTCAACGAGGCCAAGCAGGCCGGCTTCGAGGTGGACGAGGATGCCCTGACCCGGGGGGCGGAGGCCCTGCGGAGGCCGCTGGTGGAGACGGAGAACCTGAACCTCAAGGCGTACATCATCTACGTGCTGACACGCTACGGCGAGGGGGACATCTCCCTGGCCCGCTCGCTGCTGGATCGCCAGGCCCAGTTGGACCTCTACGCGCGGGCCTACCTGGCCCTGGCCCTGCACCTCTCCGGGGACGACGTCTCGGCCAAGGCCCTCGTGGACGACCTGGCGAGCAAGGCCATCGAGACGGCGGCCACGGCCCACTGGGAGGAGCGGGAGCGCGACTGGCAGATGATGTCCAGCGACGGGCGCACCACGGCCCTCGTCCTGCAGGCGATGCTGGCCCTGGACCCGGAGAACCCCCTGGTCCCCAAGGCGGTGCGCTGGCTGATGCGGAACCGGCTGGGGGGCTACTGGCGCACCACCCAGGAGACGGCGGCCACCATCATCGCCCTGGCCGACTACCTGGCCGTCAGCGGCGAACTGGAAGCCGATTACCGTTATCAGGTTTATGTCAACGGGGAGCCTCTGGGCGAGGAGGTGGTGACGCGGGAGAACGTGGCCGAGCACCGGGAGTTCGTTGTGACCGATCTGGTGGCGGGGGACAACGAGATCAAAATCGTCAGAGAGGGAGCGGGCAGGCTCTACTTCGCCACGACCCTGCGCTACTACCTGGAGCGGGATCGCATCGAGGCGGACCGATCGCCAGGTGGCCCCATCGTCCGTCGGGAGTACCTGGACCCGGAGACGGGGGAGCCCTTGACGGAGTACCGCGTAGGTGATCTGATCCGGGTCAAGCTGACGGTGGAGCTGCCTCGGGACATGTGGTACGTCATCGTGGAGGATCCCTTGCCGGCGGGGGCTGAGGCGGTCAACTTCACCCTGGCCACCAGCGGCCTGCGGGGCGGCGAGTTTGAGGTTTACTGGTCCCACCCGGAGCTGCGGGACGAGAAGGCGGTCTTCTTCACCACCCGCCTGTGGGAGGGGGCCCACCAGTACACGTACCTGATCCGGGCCACCACGGCGGGCCGCTTCCGGGCCCTGCCCGCCGAGGTCACCCCCATGTACGAGCCTGAGATTTGGGGCCGCTCGGCCAGTGCCGTCTTTGAGCTTGGGGAGTGGTAAGCGTTCAAGTGTCCTTCGCATTCGGTGACGGAAAAAGAAACGCGGATTTGCAGGAAGACGCAGATTAGGCTTGAGTGCGATCGTGTGTTCACTTCGACAGGCCCGTCCTGAGCCGCGTCGAAGGGCTCAGTAAAGTGTAACGACTAGTACTACAAGGAGACTTCCAACCATGGTCACCTTTTACTGCTGCTAAGGGGCGTCCTCGCCCCGCCTTTGATGGCGTTCTGACATGCCAGGCGGGGCAAGGACGCCCCTCAATGGCGAGTTATGTTAAAATCTCGTTGTAGTACTAGGGGGCGACAATCAAATGCGTAATACGATGGGTTCAAGCCACGTGGTTTTGAAGTTCACGAGGATGCCTATCGGGATGTTAAAATCAAGTTCAAGTATTTCAGGGAAGGTCCTGCGCCTTGTACTGAGCAGGTCGCAGTGTTTGTCTCACGCGGTGTCCTGAGTTTGTCGAAGGGACGTGACTCAGGCTTCAAACAAATCCGCGTTTTCCCGCAAATCCGCGGTTCTCCTATGCCAGAAGCAACAGTCCGAGGCCGATCATCGCCACACCGCAAACCGTTACAGCATGGCTGGGGGCAAACGAAAAGGGGACGGCCAGCCTGTTTACAAAATCAGATTTCTTTACCACACCTGAATTCCTTGAGGGAGCAAATTCTTTACAAACAGAGCAAGATTTCATCTGTCACCCTGAGCTCAGAATGACATAGTTGTTGGAGCCTCGGCTTGTCGGTTTGAGACGAAGCTTC
>JBHIEC010000225.1:0-3396 GCA_046760425.1 Anaerolineae bacterium | reverse complement strand
ATAGGGAGCATCGTATCTGGGAAGAGGCATTGGCGGAGAACGTCTACTCAGAGGCCTTCCTGTTTCAGGAGATGGAGTACATCCACAACAATCCTGTGGACAAGGACTGGCGTCTGGTCGAAGACCGGGCAGAGTACCCTTATTCTAGTGCCTGCTTCTACGACCGTGGGCAGAAGCCGGTCATAGAGATAGATGACATTGCCAGTGTGTTGGGCTTGCTTGATGCAGAACGGGGCGGGGACGCCCCTCCATAGCGGATGAAGCCTGCTTCTACGACTATGGGCGGAAGCCGGTCATAGAGATAGACGACATTGCGAGCGTGTTGGGCTAGCTTTGATGCAGAACGGGGCGGGGACGCCCCTCTATAGCGGGTGAAAGTGAGCGCTTGCGAGGACGCAAGTCCGCAGCCTTGCGGCTGCACTCCAACTTCACCCATCGGTTATGCGCGTTAAGAAAACCTGGCCAATGATCCTCAGTTCCTTGCTCAGAGACCCGTGAGTGAATTATGGAGATGCCCCATGCCTGACAATATTCCTGATACCCAATCCTCACCGCCGCCCTTCGACGCCCTGGAAGGGGTGCAGGCGGGCGCGCCAGCCGGGGCGATCCCCTTCGTCTACGGCCACCCTGACCCGGACCTCCTCCCGGTGGAGAAGATCATCACCGCCACGGAGCGAGCGCTGCGAGCGCGGGGCCGGCTGGCCCTCCAATACGGCCCCGAACAGGGGTACGGCCCCCTGCTCGACTATCTGATCGGCAAGGTGGAGCGGGACGAAGGGCTGCGCATCACCCGGGACAACATCATGCTCTGCGCCGGCGCGGCCCAGGGGCTGGACACCGCTGCCCGCCTCTTCACCCGCCCCGGCGACGTGGTGCTGGTGGAGGCCCCCAGCTACCACGAGGCCATCGCCACACTGCGCGACCACCCCGTGGAGCTGAGACAGGTGCCCATGGACAACCAGGGGCTGGTGGTTGAGGCCCTGGCGGAGCGCTTGGAGGCGCTGAGCCGGGCCGGGCGACGGGTCGCCTTCCTCTACACCATCCCCACCTTCCAGAACCCAGCCGGGATCACCCTGACGGCGGAGCGCAGGGAGGCGCTGGTGGAACTGGCCGGCGAGCGGGGGCTGCTCCTGGTAGAGGACGATGTCTACCGGGACCTCTGTTTCGAAGGGCAGGTGCCCCCTTCGCTATTCGAGCTGACCGGAGGGCGGGGGGTGATCCGGCTGGGGAGCTTCTCCAAAATCCTGGCCGCCGGCTTGCGTCTGGGCTGGATCATCGCCGAGCCGGAAGTGATCCAGCGGATCGTCGGGTGTGGGCTGAAGGGGAACGAGGGGGGAGCCAACCCCTTCGCGGCCCACGTGGTGGCCGCCTTCTGCCAGGAAGGGTGGCTGGAGCCGCACATCGCCCGGCTGGTGGCCCGCTACCGGGCCCGGCGGGACGCGCTGCTGGCGGCCCTGGAGCGGGAGATGCCCGAGGGCGTGCGCTGGACGCGCCCGGCCGGCGGCTTCTTCGTCTGGCTGACCCTGCCCGAGCCACTGGAGGCCGAGGCGGTGCTGGCCACGGCCACTGAACGGGGAGTAGTCTTCGTGCCGGGCGAGCGCTTCTTCGCCGAGGCGTCGGAGGGAGGCGGTCGGCGCAACCTCCGTCTCCCCTTCAGCTTCCTCCCTGAGGCTCAGATGGCCGAGGGGGTGAGAGTCCTGGCAGAGGTGATCCGTAGGAGTTCCCATGCACGTTGACCTGCTCATCCACAGCGCTGCCCAGCTCCTCACCATCGCCTCGGAGGGCCCCAAGCGGGGGGCGGCGATGGGGGAGCTGGGGCTCATCGAGGACGGGGCCGCCGCCATCAAAGACGGACGCATCGCCCTGGTGGGGAGGACCGAGGAGGTGCGGGCCCAGGTGGCCGCCGAACAGGAACTCGACGCCTCAGGCAAGGTGGTGATGCCCGGCTTCGTGGACCCCCACACTCACCTGGTTTTCGCCGGGGATCGGGCGGTGGAGTTCGAGCAGCGGGTCAAGGGGGCCACATACTTGGAAATCATGGCCGCCGGCGGGGGGATCATGTCCACCGTGCGGGCCACCCGGGCGGCGAGCGTGGAGCAACTGGTGGAGGAGAGCCGGGCGCGGCTGGACGAGATGCTGGCCCATGGCACCACCACCGCCGAGGTTAAGACGGGCTACGGCCTCGATGTCGAGAACGAGCTGAAGATGCTGGAGGCCATCCGCCGCCTGGACGCGGAACACCCCGTGGACCTGGTGCCCACCTTCCTGGGGGCCCATGCCGTGCCAGCGGAGTACAAAGGGCGAGCTGATGAGTATGTGGACCTGGTCGTCGAGGAGATGCTGCCAAGAGTGGCAAGTGACCAGGGATCAGTGACAAGTGACAAGGCGATTTTCGCCCCTAGTCCCTTGTCCCTAGTCCCTTATCCCTTGTCACTCTTCTGCGACGTCTTCTGCGATGAAGGGGCTTTCACCCTGGAGCAGTCGCGACGGGTGCTGGAGGCGGCTAAAGCCCTGGGCTTCGGGCTGAAGATCCACGCCGATGAGTTCAAGCCGCTGGGGGGCACGAGGCTGGCTGTGGAGCTGAGGGCGATCTCGGCTGACCATCTGGTCTGCACCCCCAAGGAGGAGATCGAACTGCTGGCGGGGTCGGACACCATCGCCGTGGCCCTGCCGGGCACGCCCTTCGGCCTGGGGCACCACGAGTACACCCCCGCCCGGCGGATCATTGACGCCGGAGGTGCCTTGGCCCTGGCCACGGACCTGAACCCCGGCACCTGCTGGTGCGAGTCCATGCCCTTCATCATCGCCCTGGCCTGCCGCTATATGATGATGACCCCTGCCGAGGCCATCGTGGCCGCCACCCTTAACGCCGCCTGCGCCGTGGGCCGAAGGCATCAGGTGGGGAGCCTGGAGGCGGGCAAGCAGGCCGACCTCATCGTCCTGGACATCCCCGACTACCGCCACCTGGCCTACCGCTTCGGCGTCAACCCCGTGGAGCGGGTGATCAAGAGGGGAACAGTTGTGTGGTCAGCAGTCTAGTCGGGTTTGAGGCGAAGCTTCGCTAGGGTCTTGGCGCGCTATGAGGGACGCAGCAGGATGCTGATCACGATGCCCAGAGCCATGCTGAGGGCCACCAAGAGGGTGATGATATAGAGCGCGATTTCCTTCCAATCCCGCCGACGTCTTCTCCGACGACGAGCCATGTCTTCACTCCTTTCTTCGCGGTCTCTTTCACATTATACCACACCTCCTCAAGCGGCGCAAAGAAGGCATGTATGCGGAGTGCGGTCGCAAGCGCTCACCTAGGCAGGCTTGCGCCTGCACTCCTATCCCAGCTCACGGTGGTGATTACCCATAACTTTCGTGTCAAGTAAGTGACAACTCTGCCCCGGTGTG
>JBHIEC010000224.1:0-3473 GCA_046760425.1 Anaerolineae bacterium | reverse complement strand
TCAGCCCGACGGCTTTAGCCTCGGGCTACCATCTCGAAGCCGAGGAGGTGATCATAGACCCTCGGGTCACGGCTCCGCCTGTAGGTGTCAAGTTGTGTTAAAAGGGAGTTAGCTGAAATACTCTGTAGGGATAAGCAGAATGCGGGACATAGAACCTTCAGAACACGCACGAGATATGCTACAAGAACGAGAAATCCCTGAAGAGTGGATGTGGCGGACCATTGACGAACTGGACAGGGCTGAGACAGGGGCAGATGGTAACATCCATTACATCAAGGCGATCCCTGAACACGGAGGTCGCTTTCTTCGAGTGGTGGTGAACCCACACACTCAACCCAAGCGGATCGTGACGCTTTTCTTCGACAGGCGACTAGGAGGCAAAGATGAGACTCAAAGTGGACAAGGAAAATGATGCGCTGTACTTTCGATTAGATGAATCGGCTATTGTCGAGTCTGAGGAGGTACAGCCTGGTATTGTTCTTGATTTTGATGCCCAAGGGCACGTGGTAGGGATAGAGATTCTTCACCTGAGCAGTCGGGTAGCCCCAGAACAACTGCGGATCTTGCATTTTGAGACCGCCTAGAAGAACGGGGCACTTTGGCTAACAAGCGCATTTGCGCTGCGGGCTGAAGCCAAATTCGGCGGCCCGAGGTGAAAGATGTACCCGAATGAAATCCCCAGCGCCAGACTCTGGGCCCTGATCGTCCTCCTGGCCCTGCTGCTCGGCTTGGCGGGGCCATGGGTGACCACGACGGGCCGTGCCCTGGCCGACGTTCAGACAAGCACCCCCACCGCCACAGAGGAGCCAACCCCGACTGCCACCGCCATCCCCACCGCTACAGGTGTCCTCACCCCCACTGTGGCCCTCTCTCCCACTGCTGTGCCCACACCGACAATCACCATCACATCCACCACCCTCGCCCCTACGGCCACGCTCACTACGACGCCGACCCTCACACCCACCGTCATCCTCTCCCCCACTATCGCGCTTACGCCGACGGTCACCCCCACCCTGACGCCGTCGCCAACTGACACGTCAACGCCCACTGTCGTCTCCGTCCAGCCCGGCGCTGTGGTCATCAACGAGGTGCAGTATGACGCGCCTCAGTCCGGCCCCGACACCGCTTACGAGTGGCTGGAACTCTACAACACCACGGCCTATACCCTCCCCCTGGCGGGCTGGACCATCAGCGACAACAGCGCGACCGATCCCTTACCCGCCGAAGCCCTCCCACCGGGCGGCTTCCTGGTCGTCGCCTCCCCGGAGTTCTTCGCCAACTTCCCCGACTACGCCGGCCCCATCGCCTTCCTGGCCGACGGGACCATCGGCAACGGGCTGGCCAACGACGGTGACCGCCTGATCCTCCGAGACGGCCAAGGCACCATCATAGACGCCCTCTCCTACGGCGACGACGATTCCATCCTCGATCCCCCCTGCCCCGATGTGGCCCCAGGCCATTCCCTGGAGCGAAGTCCCGCCGGCCACGACACCGACCAGGGGGACGATTTCGTTGACCAGGCCTCTCCCTCGCCGGGCCAGGGCATCCCCCCAGCGACGCCCACCCCTATTCCTGAGCCCAGTTCAACCCCTACCTCCACGCCGACACTGATCCCTATCATTCCCCTCCTCATCAGCGAGGTGCTCTACGACGGAGCCATCCCCTTCACCGAGGGGGACGAGTTCGTGGAGCTCCGCAATCCCTCTGATCAAACCGTGGACCTCAGCGGCTACAAGGTGGGCGACGAGGAGGAGCGAGGCAAGGGCGAGGGGATGTACCGCTTCCCTGACGGGGCCGTGATCGAGCCCGGGGGCCTGATCGTGGTGGCCAAGAACGCCGCCCAGTTCCAGGCTCGCTTCGGCGCTCTGCCCGACTTCGAGATAGTCGTCTCCGGAGGAGGCTACACCGACACCCTGGCCGTGCCCAACATGGTCCCCTACGACCCCTGGGCCTCGGGCCAGTGGGCCCTCTCCAACTCCGGCGACGAGGCGCTGCTCCTGGGCCCAGGCGATGAGATCCTGGACGCCATCGCCTTCCGCGAGGGGGACTACGCCGCCGCAGGGGTGACGGGCGTCCTCTCGGCCCCCGAGCCCCTCTCCCTGCAACGGGTGGGCCTGGACGACACGAACGACATGCGGATTGATTTCGCCATTGACCTGCCCAACCCCGGCACTCCCACGGACCTGCCATCTCTGCCTCCACCGCCGCCCGCCCCTTCCCTCCCCGGCGGGATGCGGGCCTACTTCGGCTGCCTCCAGGCCCACAGCACCTACTCCGACGGCAGCGGCCCGCCCCGCTACGCCTATGCCGTGGGCCGGGCCAACGGCCTCCACTTCCTGGCCCTCACCGACCATTCCCACTGGTTCGGCCCGGAGGAGTGGGCCGACCTGGAGGCTCAGGCCCGCGCTGCTACTGTCGAAGGCGCCTTCGTGGCCCTACGCGGCTTCGAGTGGACCCACAAGACGGCAGGGCACATTGGCGTCTTTGAGACCGAAGGCTTCGTCTCCCGCGATGATCCGGCCTACGACAGCTTGGCCGAGTTCTACACCTGGCTGGCCGACCAGGAAGGCGCCATCGGCCAGTTCCACCACCCCTTCGCTGACAGCGACTTCGATGACTTCGCCTACCATGCCGCAGCCGACGATAGGATCGCTCTGCTGGAGGTAGGCAACGGCAGCGGGGCCCTCTATCGGACCTTCGAGGGGTCCTATCTACAGGCCCTGGCCGCCGGCTGGCACCTGGGGGCGGCCAACAACGGCGACACGGAGACGGCCGACTGGGGTGCCGATACCCTCCACCGCACCGGCGTCGTGGCCCCCGCCCTGACCGAGGCCGACCTCCTGGCCGCCCTGAGGGCGCGACGCACCTTCGCCACTGAGGACGCCAACCTGGCCCTGGCGCTGCGGGCCGGCGAAGTCTGGATGGGGTCCGTCATCTCCCCCACCGCCACCCTCACCCTCACCGTAGAGGTCCGCGACCCTGACGGCGAGGCGGCCACCCTGGAGCTCTTCGACCGCAATCGGATCGTGGCCAGCACGGCCGTCTCGGGCGCGTCCCAGAGCTGGACCGTCGCCGTGCCCGGATCGGCGGGCCACTTCTACTTCGCCAGGGCCACCCAGGCCGATGGCGACGTGGCCTACACCAGCCCCCTCTGGCTGGCGGGCACGGCACCGCCCGACATCGTCCTCATCAACGAGTTCCTGCCCGCCCCGCGGGACGTGGATTGGGACGGCGACGGCGTGGCCGACTACAATGATGAGTGGATCGAGCTCTACAACCCCGGCCAGGCCCCCGTGGGGCTGGGCGGCTGGCAACTGGACGACGTGGCCCAGGGCGGCAGCCGGCCCTACACCCTCCCCGTCAGCGCGATCATCGAACCTGCGGGCTTCCTCGTCCTCTTCAAGAGGGATACGGGCCTGGCCCTGGACAACGACGGGGACTGGGTGCGCCTGATCCGCCCTGACGGCACCCTG
>JBHIEC010000223.1:0-3499 GCA_046760425.1 Anaerolineae bacterium | reverse complement strand
GCCAAGGTGCCAGCCCTGGACCCCTCCAGCCCGCGGGAGGCCAGGGATATGGTCAAGGCCGCGTTGGAGCTCTCAGAGAAATATCAGATTCCCGTCATCCTGCGCCCGGCCATCCGCATCTGTCACGCCCGGCAGAACATTGACTTCCGGCCCGTGCCTGAGCTGGAGCGCCCCGCCGCCTTTGAGAAAGACCCCGCTCGCTGGGCGGCCACCCCCCGCTTCCGCTACACCCTCCACAAAGAACTAAACGAGAAGCTGAAAGCCATCGAGGCCGATTTCGAGCAGTCGGAGCTGAACGTGTGCCACCAGGGGCGAGACAGCCGTTTGGGATTCATCGCCGCTGGGGCCAGTTACTCCATCCTGCTGGACACCCTGCGAGAGATGGGGCTGGAGGGTCAGTTCCCCATCCTGAAGATCAGCACCCCCTACCCCTTGCCCCAGAAATTGGTGGCCGACTTTATCGCCGGCTGCGAGCGGGTTCTGGTTCTGGAGGAGCCCGACGCCGTCATCGAGTTGCAGATCTGGGACAAAAGCAAGGTGCTGGGGCGTCTCACCGGCACGGTGCCCGCTGCTGGCGAGTTGGTTCCCGAGGTCATTTACGGTATTCTGGCTGGTTTGATGGAGGAACTGGGTCTGTCAGTGGAGCTCTGCCCCGATCTTGAGGAATTGGCTAAGCTGGTGGCCGACCTGGAGCTACCGGTCCGTCGGCCGCGCCTGTGCCCGGGTTGTCCCCACAGAGGGGCCTTCTACGCCTTGAGGCGGACCCTGGGTCCGAGGGCCATTTACCCTAGTGACATCGGCTGCTACACACTGGGGCTTAATCTGAGGGCTGTAGAGACCTGCCTGGACATGGGGGGGGCCGTCACCATCGCCAGTGGACTCTACCATGCCTATCACCAGGACGGAGAAGACGTGGTGGTGGCAGCCACCATCGGCGATTCTACTTTCCTGCACGCCGGCATCCCCCCCTTGGCCAGCGCCGTCCACAACCAGGCCCGCTTCATCCTGGTTATCCTGGACAACGGCACCGCGGCCATGACGGGCATGCAACCCACCGCCGATTCGGGCCTTCTGCCTGATGGGAGGATGGGCAACCGGGTGGCTATCAAGGACCTGGTGCAGGCCTGCGGGGTGAAATTCATCGAGGAGATGGACCCCTATCGCGTCAAGGACTTCCAGGCCCTGGTCAAGAGGGCGCGGGGCTACATCCGGCAGGAGGATGGGGGCATTGCCGTCATCATCTCCAGGCGCCCCTGTCCCCTCTACGACCCCACCCCCCTGCAGGAGAACCCCATACGGGTAACTGTGACCGAGGAATGTGCCGACTGCAAGTACTGTGTAACGGCCTTCGAGTGTCCGGCCCTGGTGCTGGACGAAGACCTAGGGCGGGTGGTCATTGACCGGCGAGTTTGTGCCGACTGCGGCGTTTGCATTGACGTTTGCTACAAGGGCTTCATCGTTGAAGCCCCGCTTCAATGAGGAGGCGGGAATGAACCTGCAAATGATCCTGTCCGGTGTCGGTGGGCAGGGCATCCTCTTCGCCACCAGGATATTCACCACCCTGGCCCTGGAAAAGGGCTACAATGTCATTGGTTCCGAGACGCACGGCATGGCCCAACGGGGAGGCTCAGTCATCTCCCATTTGAAGATCGGCGATTTCTCCAGCCCGCTGATCAGGAAGGGCACGGGGGACATCCTGGTCTCCTTTGATCGGGATGAGGCCTACCGCACGCTGAGTTTTCTCAAAAGGGGAGGGCTTTGCTTCGTCAACAGTCCCAAGGAGGATTTCTGGGATCCGGGCATCAAGGGCTACTTGGAGAGGAACGAGATCCGAGCCTACAGCTTCCCTGCCGACAAGGTGGCTCTGGCCCTGGGTGCCCCCCGATCGGCCAATCTGGCCCTCATCGGCTATGCCCTGAGCGTGCCAGACGTACCCTTCACTTACGAGGATGTGAAGGAAACCATCATACGGATCAGCCCGCCGAGGTTCAGAGATGTGAACTTGCAAGCCTTTGACATCGGATACAGGGGGGAGAAAAGCATCCCTCCCAAAGCCCGCCCTGAGCAAGGTCGAAGGGTTGGAAGGGATTGAGGGGGGCATCATGAAGTGGGAAGAGTATCTTGTTCCGTCCTCGCTGGAGGAAGCTTTGACCCTACTCGAGGAGCATCAGGGGCAGGCACGGGTTGTCGCTGGCGGCACTGACCTGATCATCCAACTGAAGAACAAAGAGGTGACAGCCAGATGCTTGGTGGACATCGCTGATCTTGAGGAACTGAAGGGCATCGAACTGGAGGATGGTTTCATCAGGATCGGGGCCTGTGTCACCCATCAAGAACTCGCTTCCTCCAGTTTGATCCGGGAGAGGGCGGCCGCGTTGGCTGAGGGTGCTTCGCAGGTGGGCTCGCCTCAGATACGCCACATGGGCACGGTGGGCGGCAACATCGTCAACGCCCAGCCCGCTGCCGATACCGTCGTCCCTCTCATGGCCCTGGAGGCGGAGGTGGAAGTGGCGAGCGCTGCAGGCATCCGTCGCGAGCCTTTGGCAGGTATCTACCTGGGGCCGGGGCAGTGCACGGTGGATGCCACCGCTGAGATCCTGACCGCTGTGCACTTTCGCGCTCTGGGCCCCAACCAGGGTTCCGCTTTCGAGCGTCTGGCCAAACGGAAGGCCCTGTCCCTGCCCATTCTGAACGCGGCTGCCGTGGTCACCCTCAACGATGGCTGTGATACCTTCCAAGAGGTGCGATTGGCCGTTGGCCCGGTGGCCCCGACGCCCTTCCGCGCTCGCCAGGCTGAGGAGGTCCTGCGAGGTGCGGCAGTGGAGGCGCAGGCCGTCGCGGCTGCCTTGGAGCTAGCAGCCCAGGAAGCCCGGCCCAGAACCAATCCGGTGCGAGGTTCGCAGGACTATCGCCGCGAGATGGTCAAGGTGCTGCTCCGTAGAGCCATCGAGCGGGCGGTGCGAGGTGCGACGGTGCAGGGGAGCAGAGGAGCAGGGGGGAGTAGTGACGAAGACTTCCGAAGTCTGCCCTAGTGAGATCGATCGGCCACAAGACGGTTTCTGTAGGCGGTTGGGCAGACCATGCAAAGCGGTGCAGAGACTTCGGAAGTCTGTGGGGGTAGAATGACCATGCAGACTCTGGTGATGAGGTTAAATGGAGAAGATGTGACGGTGCAGGTCAAGCCTTCGGCTTTGCTGGTAGAGGTGCTGCGGGACCAACTGGAGCTCACGGGCACGAAGGTGGCCTGTGGCGAGGGGGAGTGCGGGGCTTGCACGGTGCTGTTGGACGGCAAGCCGGTGAACTCCTGCCTGGTGCCGGCCCTTAAAGCCCAGGGCCGTGAGGTGCTAACCGTGGAGGGCCTGGCGCCCCCCCTTTCATCCCCCCCAACGTTGGGGGGGAAAGAGGGGGGGGAACTGCACCCCCTGCAGAAAGCTTTCGTCGAGCACGGCGCGGTGCAGTGCGGATATTGCACGCCGGGGATGTTGATGTCGGCCAAGGC
>JBHIEC010000222.1:0-3528 GCA_046760425.1 Anaerolineae bacterium | reverse complement strand
TATAAATTTGTGAACCCTGTCACTGAGAGAGCCAGTAGTCCAGCCACCAGGCCAGGTCTTGCTCTGTGTAGCGCCCCCGCACCCGGATCCGTTGTAGCTCGAAGGGCCGCTCCGAGGATTGGTGAGCCCCCTGCGTAGCCATCACCGCGCCCCAGTAGTGGGCAGACTGCAGGACCTTCATCACCTCCTCGTCGTACCTCCCCGAGGGATAACTAAAGAAGCGCACCGCGTGGCCGGTGTGGGCCTCAATGGCCTCCTTGGGCCCCAGGATCTGCCACACCAGGTAATCCAGGGGCTTGCCCCGCAGGTCGGGATGGTCGCGGCTGTGGGCCTCGATCTCCATCCCCTCCTGAGCCATCTCCCGCAACTGATCCCAGGTCATGTACTCCTCGTAGCCCCAGTCAATGAAGTCGCTGATGATGAAGAAGGTGGCTGTGAAGCCGTACTTTTTGAGCAGGGGGTAGGCGTTGGTGTAGTTGTCTACATAGCCATCGTCGAAGGTCAGAACGATAGGCTTGGGCGGAAGGGGCTGGCCAATGGTCAGGTGATAGAGGAGGTCGCGCAGGGAAATGGACTCATAGCCCTGTTCGGTCAGGTAGCGCAACTGGGCCTCGAAGGCGGCGGGCGAGACGGATAGGTCGCGGCGGATAGCGTCGGCGTCGGGAGGCGGCACGGCGATGTGGTGGTACATCAGGATGGGTACCCTGGCCTCGCGCCGCACTCCATCGGGTGTGGGCAAGGGCGGTGGTGAGGGGACGGGGGCTGGGCGAGGATTCTCAGCCGACGAGGCGCGCGGGTTGGAGGGCTCACCCTCGCGGCGGGGCATGGGGGAGAGGTCTTCCTCCTGGGGAGAGGAGATCTGTGGGGAGGCGGTGATCTTCTGGGACGGCGTGAACAGGCCCAGGCCCCCCCCCAGAGAGGCCGTGGAGCTCCGGGACTGGCTCAACTTCCGGGTCGGCTGGGGCGTGGCAGTGGGTGGCGCTGGCAGCCTCTGGCTGTCCCTCAGGGCCACCACCAGCCCGACGATGGTGACCAGGGCCAGGAACGACCACGAGATTTTGAGCCCGACCTGCGCCCGGCTCAGGAGGCGCTTCCGGAAACCTTCTTTGTTGGGATTCAGTGTTTTTCCTCCGGGGGCGTGTGGATTATACGCTAAAGGATACAACAATCGGCCCGCCTTGTCAAGTCTCGTCCTTTTCGAGGGAAACCTTCTGGCCCAGCTTGCGTTCGGTGCCGGCCAGGAGACGCCGGATGTTGTCGTAGTGGACGGCATCAATGATGACGGCGAAGGCGACGCCAAAGAGCAGGTAGCCAATAGGCTGGCGGAAGAGAAGGATAAAGGCCAGGAGGACGAAGGGGGTCAGAGAACTGAGGGTCAGGGAGGCCAGGGAAGCGTAGCGGAAAGCCAGGGCCACCAGGCCCCAGGCCAGGCCGACCAGGAGGGCGGCCACGGGGGAGATGGCGAACAGGGCGCCCAGGCCGGTGGCCACCCCTCGCCCCCCGCGCCAGCCGATGTAGACAGGGTAGATGTGCCCCAGAACGGCCAGGATACCAGCCACGGCCTCGGCGACGTCCAAGTGGAGCACCCAGCGGGCCAGGAGGACGGCCAGGGCGCCTTTAGCCACATCTACCAGGGCGGTGACGGAGAAGGCGCCAAAGCCCACCGTGCGCAGGACATTGGTCCCGCCAGTACGGCGGCTGCCGTAGTCGCGGATGTCCAGGCCCTTGGCCAGGCGACCCACCAGATAACCGGTGGGGAAGGCCCCCAGAAGGTAGGCTATGGCGAAGATCAGAATATACTTGACGATGACCATCCCAACGATACCCCCTCGATGCGCGGGTATCGTTCAGAATTGTCGGAAACACAGGCCAGAACGGGGTTCTCCCCTACAAATCTGAACGATGCTCTCAGCTCAAATCTCTTCTGTCCTCTACAACACGCAAGCCGTCCGAAAGTTACGAGCCCCGGGGCAGGATGACCACGTGGGGCACGCCCTGGGTGGGATGAGGCTGCACCCGCACCCGGGCCTGGAAGACCTGACGGATGCTCTCCTCACACAGCACCTCAGCCGGCGGCCCCTCGATCACCACTCGCCCTTGATTCAGCAGGATGAGGCGCTCGAAGTAGAGAGCCGCCAGGTTGAGGTCGTGCATGGTGGCCAGGACGGTCAGGTTGCTCTGGCGGTTTAGCCCCTTGATCAGCTCCAGGATCTCCATCTGGTGGTTGATGTCCAGGTGGACGGTGGGTTCGTCCAGGAGCAGGATGTGGGGCTCCTGGGCCAGGGCCATGGCCAGGATCACCCGCTGCCGCTCGCCGCCGGAGAGCTCGTTGAAGGGCCGCCGAGCCAGGTGCAGGGTATCCGTCAGGGTCATCTTCTCCTCCACCACCTGGCGGTCCCGCTGTCCCTCGCCCACTAGAGGCCGGACGTGGGGGGTGCGTCCCAGCATGACCATCTCCCAGGCGGTGAAGGCGAAAGGCACCACCACCTCCTGGGGGACGACGGCGATGCGCCGGGCGATTTCCTGTCGGCTCAGGGCCCGGATGTCGCGCCCGTCGAGATATACCTGTCCCCGTCTGGGCGCCAGGAACCCGCTCAGGACCCGCAGGAGCGTCGTCTTGCCCGCGCCGTTGGGGCCGATGAGCCCCACCAGGCTGCCGGGGGCCAGGCCCAGGCTCACGTCCTCCAAGACCAGGCCATCATAGTAAGAGAAATCAACGTGCCGGGCCTGGAGGGCGTATTCAGGGTTCAGGACGCACGATGCAGGATGCAAGGTGTCTATATCTTGTGTTCTCTTTCTATCCTCCATCTATTTACCCCTTATCAAGCTTTTTAACCGCTAGCGGTTTTGATTACTGGATAGTTTTATGGTATGCTGATAACTGGAGTCTGGCGATTCTCATAGAAACCAGGTTTTTTGTACGCTGAGAAGAAGTGATTTGCAAAACAAGGCGGTTCTTGGGATTGCCTCCCACTTTACAGACAAAAACCTGGTTTCTTGGTCGCGATCTACCACTTATTTGAAATTCGCCAGAGTCCAACTGATAATAGATAGTCACCCCTTTGGCGTCCAGGGGAATCCGTTTATTCGTTTGGCATCCATTGTGTGACAAAACCAGGAGCAACCCTGCTGGAACGCGAGGCCCTAGCCGAGGAGATTGCTGCCCAACTTAACCTCTAAGGAGGAGAACCAATGGCACGCACTGTGCAGCTCAATTTGCGGATTGAGGACGAACTGGTGCAACAACTCGAGACCATCGCCGAGCAGGAAGCCCTGCGCAAGACAGATGTAGCCCGCAAGTACCTGATCGAGGGCATCCGACGCTGGAGATTAGAGCGGGCAATCGCCCGTTACCAGCGGCGAGAGATCTCGCTGGAGCGCGCCGCCGCCGAGGCTGGCTTATCCATCTATGAAATGATGGACGAATTGCGCCGACGCGACATCGCCCTGGATCAGACCACCCCGGACGAGGTGCGGGAGGAAATCCGCGCCTTGCTGGCACAATTAGCCTCTTCCAGCCAGTAACAA
>JBHIEC010000221.1:0-3571 GCA_046760425.1 Anaerolineae bacterium | reverse complement strand
GCGTGACCGCTTGTCACCGAGCATGTCTTCAAAGCGTGCTTTGACCGAGTTCGCAGGTGAGCGCTTGCGACCGCACTCCCCCCTCAAAGACAACAGCCCAAAGACTGCAGAGCCCCTGATTAGGAATTATGCACAGCATAGCTACAAAGGGGCGTCCTCGCCCCGTTTGCCCATCATGATCAAAGCCTTGCTAGGAACCGACGCAGCGAGGCTTATTCACGGCTGGAAGATGCACATCACTCGGCCAGCAGTTTCTTAAACTCCTCGGTCAGGATGGGCACCACTTTGAACAGGTCGGCCACGATGCCGTAGTCGGCCACCTTGAATATGGGGGCCTCGGGGTCCTTGTTGATGGCCACGATGTACTTGGAGGTCTTCATCCCTGCCAGGTGCTGGATGGCCCCTGAGATGCCACAGGCGATGTACAGGGTGGGGGAGACGGTCTTGCCCGTCTGGCCCACCTGGTCCGAATGGGGCCGCCAGCCGGCGTCCACGGCAGCCCGCGAGGCGCCCACGGCTGCGCCCAGCACGTCGGCCAGCTCCTCGATGACGGCGTAGTTCTCGGGCCCGCCCATGCCCCGGCCGCCGGAGACGATGATGTCCGCCTCAGTCAGCTCCACCCGCCCGGTGGTCGTCTTAACCACCTCCTTCACGATGGCTCGGATGTCCCTCACCTTGGCCTCCACCTCCTCGATCTCGGCTCTGCGCGAGGTATCCGGCTGGGGGACGGGGAAGATGTTGGGGCGCACGGTAGCCATCTGGGGGCGGGTCCTCTCCACCACCTTGGCGATGGCCTTGCCGGCGTAGATGGGCCGCGTGATGCGCAGGCGACCATCCCCCTCGACCTCGAAGCTGATGCAATCGGAGGCCAGCCCCACGCCCAGCTTGGCCGCCAGACGTGGCGCCAGGTCCCGCCCTCGGAAGGAGGCGCTCATGAAGATGACGGCCGGGTCGGCCCGCTGGACGATGTCGGCCAGGACGTTGGCGTGCCCCTCAGGGTAGTTGGCCAGGGCGGGGGAATCGGCCACGTAGACCTTATCCGCGCCATAGTGGGCCAGGGGCTCGGCCAGGCCAGCCACGCCGGAGCCCAGGACGGCGGCTTCCACCGTCCCGCCCAACTGCTCTGCGATCCGCTTGCCCTCGCCCAGCATCTCGTAGGTGACCTTCTTGAGGACCCCATCCCGCTCCTCAGCAATTACCAGAACGTTACCCATATAGTTCCCTCCATATCCCTGATTCCCTAATCCCTAAATCACCTTCGCCTCCTCCCGCAGCAGGCGGACCAGCTCCCTGGCCGCTTCTGCCGGCTCGCCGGGGATGATACGGCCCGGTGGCCGCTCCGGCGGCGGCACAACCTCCACCATCTCCGTCAGCGAGCCCTCCGAGCCGACGGTGCTGGGATCCAATCCCAAATCCGCTGCCCCCCATTGGGCGATGGTCTTCTTCTTGACGGCCATGATGCCTCTGAGGGAGGCGTAGCGGGGCTCGTTCAGCCCCTTCTGGGCGGTGAACACGGCCGGCAGAGGGGTCTCCACCACCTCCTTGGCCCCCTCCACCTGGCGATGGGCCACAGCCTTGCTGCGGTCCTCGGCGATGTCCAGCTTGACCACGAAGGAGACGTGGGGCAGGTTCAGCATCTCAGCCAAGATGATAGCCGTCTGGCCCTCGTCATGGTCCACCCCTTTCCAGCCGCAGAAGATAAGGTCGTAGTCCATCTTCTCCAGGGCCTGAGCCAGGACCTTGGCCGTGGCGTAGGGGTCGGAGCCCTCGAAGGCCGGATCCATGAGGTGGACGGCCTCATCGGCCCCCAGGGCCAGGCCACCCTTCAGGGCGTCCTTGGCTCGCTCCGGCCCCATCGTCACCAGGGTGACCTTCCCCTCGCCGAAGCGTTCTTTGATGCGCAGGGCCTCCTCGATGGCGTACTCATCGTAGGGATTGATCACCCAGGTCAGTCCCTCCTCCACGACCTTCCCATCCTTGACCTCGATCCTGGAGGCCGTGTCAGGGACTTGTTTGATGCATACGATGATGTTCATGGTTACCTCCAATATCCGAGCAGCGCTCGACTGATCACAATCCTCTGAATCTGATCGATGAGCGAAAAATTAACCATCGGTCTCCTCCTGCCGGGTGATGACCGCAGGGATTCTTACAGGAAATCCGGATGCTGCCCGTAACATTATGGCATACTAGGGTCCAAACCAGGTCCTAGCCGGGTCAAAGTTTGGTCAAAGAAGGCAGACAAAAGCTCGCCTAGCGGGCCAGGCGAGCCCTTGGTTGGCCCATTCTAGCACATCCCGGTGCTGGCGTCAAACGGGTTCGGAGCTCACTTCCATGGTCTCCCATTCCGCCAGGAAGGCGTCCTTCAGCTCCACGAAGCGTCCGTCGAGGATCGCCGCCCGGATGTCCCGCATCAGGCTCAGGGTGAAGTGCAGGTTGTGCAGGGTGGCCAGGTGCAGGCCCAGGATCTCCCTGGCTTTGATCAGGTGACGCAGGTAGGCGCGGGAGAAGTGCTGGCAGGTGTAGCACGCACAACCCTCTTCGATGGGGCCGGGGGCCTCGGTGTACCGGGCGTTTCTCAGATTCAGGCGGCCGCAACGGGTGAACACGGCCCCGTTGCGGGCCATGCGTGTGGGCAGGACGCAGTCAAAGATGTCAATGCCTCGGGCCACACACTCGAAGAGGTCCTCGGGGGAGCCGACGCCCAGGAGGTGGCGGGGTTTGTCCTCGGGCAGGAGGGGGACGGTCACCTCCAGCATCTGGTGCATCAGGGCCTTGGGCTCTCCCACGCTCAGCCCGCCGATGGCATAGCCAGGGAAGTCCAGCCCCACCAGAAATCGCGCGCTCTCCTGCCGCAGGTCGGCGAATGCCCCCCCCTGCACGATGCCGAAGAGGGCCTGGTCGGGGCGGGTCTGGGCCGTCCGACAGCGTTCGGCCCAGGCGTGAGTGCGGGCCAGGGCGCGACGGTTGTGCTCGTGGTCGCTGGGGTAAGGAGTGCACTCGTCCAGGGGCATGATGATGTCGGCCCCTAACTGCTCCTGGACCTCGATCACCTTTTCAGGCGTCAGAAAGTGTTCGGAGCCGTCCAGGTGGGAGCGGAAGCGCACCCCCTCCTCGTCAATGGCCCGCAGGTCCTCCAGACTGAAGACCTGGAAGCCACCGCTGTCGGTCATGAGGGGGCCCGGCCAGCCCATGAAGCGGTGCAGCCCCCCCAGGCGGGCGATGATCTCCGGGCCGGGGCGCAGGTAGAGGTGATAGGTGTTGGCCAGGATCAGCGAGGCTCCCAGTTCCTCCAGTTCCCGGGGCGCCACGGTCTTGACCGTCCCCTGGGTGCCCACGGGGGCGAAGACAGGGGTGGGGATCTCCCCGTGGGGCGTGTGGATCACCCCGGCCCGGGCCCTGGTGTGGGGGCATCGTGCCACGATTTCGTAGCCGAAGCTAGTCATTCTTGTCCTCAATTCCGTGTGCCCAATTATACCACATCTCCCGGGCATTGGCGAGACCGCGTTATGCAGGAGTGCAGACGCAAGTCTGCTCCTACCTTGCAGGCTTGCGCCTGCACTCCATATCC
>JBHIEC010000220.1:0-3618 GCA_046760425.1 Anaerolineae bacterium | reverse complement strand
ATCCCCTTCAAAGGTAACTTCTCTCCACCCGCCACCCGGTGGGCGTAGCGCGTCGTCTCGGGCAGGCGGTAGCCACGGCAGCAGCCCAGGACGTAGGCGATGGCCGTCTTCAGATCAATCCTGTGGCCGATGGAGACGTAGAGGGGCGACACGCCGGTGCGGGTGCGCACCACAGCCCCGATGATCTCCTCCCCGTCGTACAGATAAGTGTAGGAGCCAACCTCAGCGGGGGGCTCGGCGTGGTCGCCGCAGAGGCGGGATTTGGCACAGCCGATGCTGGGCCGGTTGATGAGCACCCCCACGTGGGTGGCCAGGCCCATGCGCCGTGGGTGAGCCAGCCCCTGAGCATCGAAGATGAAGAGGTCGGGCTCCGTGGTCATCTTCTCCAGGGCAGCCAGCACGGCCGGCGCCTCGCGGAAGGCCAGGAGGCCCGGGATGTAGGGGAACTGGCACCGCACCTCGGCCACGCTCTGGTCCAGGGGCTCCAGCCCCGGGTAGCTGAGCACCACGACCGCCGCCCGGGCCAGATCCCCCTTGAAGCCGACATCCACTCCGGCCACGGTATGCACTTCCTCGAAGTCCCTCTCCGTGGATACCTTGCCCCGCAGCGCCTCCTGGATGGCCATTGCCTCCTCAGGGGAGACGTTCCAGGGGTGGGGTGTGATGATGTTCATCTTCCTCTGTCGGCTATTGCTGGCTGGCCGCCGCCTTCTTCTTTTCTTCCTCCACCAGTACCCGCCGCAGGATCTTGCCCACCATCGTCTTGGGCAGTTCCTCACGGAACTCGACCATGGTCGGCACCTTGTACTTGGCCAGGTTGTCGCGGCAGAAGGAGATGATCTCCTCCTCCGTCGCCGTCTCCCCTTCCTTTAGGACGATGTAGGCCTTCACCGTCTCACCACGGTAGGGATCGGGCACACCGGCCACCACCGCCTCCTTGACCTTGGGATACTCGTAGAGCACCTCCTCCACATCGCGGGGATAGACATTGAACCCCCCAGCGATGATCATGTCCTTCTTGCGGTCCACAATGGTGAAGTAGCCATCCTCGTCCATCTTGGCGATGTCGCCGGTGTAGAGCCAGCCGTCCCGCAGGGCGTTGCGGGTCTCGGTGGGCATATTCCAGTAGCTCTTCATGACCTGGGGGCCTCGGACGACCAACTCGCCGATCTCGCCCGGTGGCAGGTCCTCCTCGCCGCTCTCCAGATCAACGATCTTGGCCTCTGTATCGGGGAAGGGTATGCCGATGGTCCCGATCTTGCACAGTCCATTAATGGGGTTAGCGTGGGTCACCGGCGAGGCCTCGGTGAGCCCGTAGCCCTCCACCAGCTTGCCGCCAGTCAGGTTCTGGAACTTCTCCTGCACCTCGACGGGCAAGCTTGCCGCGCCGCTGATGCAGGCCCTGATGGAACGCAGATCGTACTTTCCGATGTCCGGATAGTTGTTGATGGCCACATACATAGTGGGCACACCCGGGAACATGCTTGGCTTGTGCTTGTTGATAGACTTGAGGATATGTTCCAGGTCTCTGGGGTTGGGGATGAGCAGCATGGCCGAGGCCAGGAGAATAGCATGATTCATGCAGGTGGTCATGCCATAGCTGTGGAACAGGGGTAGAGAGGTGAGAATGCATTCCTTACCCTCCTGACTCTCGGCCATCCAGTGCCTGGTTTGCAGTGTGTTGGCTACGAGGTTGCGATGGCTAAGCTGGGCCCCCTTGGGCACGCCCGTCGTGCCACCTGTGTACAGCAGGACGGCGGTATCTTCCGCCTTCACCTCCACCGGTTCTGGCCTGGCGGGCGCACTGGCGAGCAGGTCCTGGAACCAGTACGTGTCAGCGTCCCCCCTGATATCAACGGCGTGACCCTCCTTCTTCTCCACCGCCAGGGTGAAGAGGAGCTTGAGAAGGCCGGGGAAGTACTCCTTGATGTTGGTGACGATGACGCGCTTGAGGCTGGTGTTAGCGCGGATGCTCTTGACGACGGGGTAGAAGCGGCTGAGGACCACCATGGTCTCCGCCCCCGCGTCATTGACCTGGTGCTCGATCTCGCGCGCCACATACAGGGGGTTACAAGGCACGACAACGGCTCCGGCTCGCAGCGTGCCGTAGTAACTGATGGGATACTGAGGGCAATTGGGCAGATAGATAGCCACCCTATCGCCCTTCTTGACGCCCAACTGCTGGAGCGCGGCAGCGAAGCGGTTGGCTTGCTCGTTGAGCTGGCGGTAAGTCATCCTGGCGTCCAGGAGCATGCCCCCAAGCTGGTGAACCACACCCCCGAAGATCGTCGCCGTGTTGTCAGGGTACTTCTCGGCGGCACGGGTCAGGTTCTCATGCAAGGGGATATCCGGATAGTCAATAGTGGCTGGAACACCTTCTTCATAATGCTTCAACCAGGGCTTATCCATGATTCCTTTCACCTCCTTGTGATATGGAAAACAACTTGGCCTCCCGCTGATCTTCTCCCGTCCCTCACCTCCTTCCACCAGCCGAGATCTCTGGAAGATGGTCCGTTCTCATCCTCAAGATACCATAGCTCCAGACGGCTGTCAAGTGCTCTTGTTAAGAGGGGATCGCTCATTGATAGGGTTTGGCAGGGCATCTTGACCCAATCACGCCGCCCACCTCCGGCCGTGGATCATCCCTTCGCCTCCAGGTAATTGTTCAGATCTCCATCAGAAACCCGGTTTTTTGGGCCTCCGAAGAGCGAAGTACATCGTATTCCACAGGCTTTCACTGGTGGAACCGGATCAGCTTCAACGAAAAAAACCGGTTTCTTCGCCATTACCTGAATAGTTACGCCTCCAGCAGGGCCCTCAGCCGGGGTGGGATCTCTACGGGCCTGCCCTGCCGGTCGACGAAGACCTGCACTGTGCGCCCTGTGGCCAGGAGCTGGCCCGTCTCCTGGTTGACCACCTCGTAAGCGAAGGTAAAGCTGCGGTTCTTGAGCTCCTCCACCCAGGTTCTGACGGCCAGGACCTCGTCGAAGTGAGCAGGGGCATGATAACGGCAGGTGGCCTCGGCCACTACGAAGCCCACCCCCTCTCGCTCCAGGGTGCCGTAATCCACCCCCCGCTGGCGCAGGTAGGTCATGCGCCCCACTTCAAACCAGACGAAGAAGTTGGCGTAATAGACCACGCCCTGGGCGTCCGTCTCAGCGAAGCGGACGCGGACCTGGGCCTCGACGATCTGCTTGTCCACCATAACGTTGACCTCACCTCCAGATTATACCCTTAAACCCTCTCCTGTCAAGGGGGTAGGGGCGACCCGACATTTTGAAAGCCACCTTCACATCCTGTCATTGCGAGCGAAAGCCCGTGGCACAACCACTTAGCATTGCACCGTGCCCTGGCACACCCCTCGCACCCAACATCACAAGAGGAGCGAAGCAATCCCCACCAGCAATTATTCCCACGTTCATCTGCTAACTCCGGTCCTCTTCTCACATATGGAGGAGATTGCTTCGTCGCTCTCACGCATTCACACGAGGTTACCTTTGTCAGCTAACATTCAGACACCACAGCACTACAGCCGCAAAGCCGCTCCTCGCAATGACACAGGTGTGACCAGGTCCCCTTTCAAAATGCCTGCGCCCGCAGGAGGGTCTTTAAATTCTC
>JBHIEC010000219.1:0-3660 GCA_046760425.1 Anaerolineae bacterium | reverse complement strand
CCGAGTTCGTCGCGCCACTTCGTTATATCTTCCTCCGTCATTACCATAGGAACTTCGACCTCGCCGGCGCGGATCTGCCGCGCAAGCTCAGCCATTCCTTCCCAGACCCAGGCTGGCTGGGCGTCCCTCATCTCCTTCACCTTGGCGGCGATCTCCGCCGGCGGCATCGTGAGAACCTTCTTTCCCGTGAGTTCTTCCGCCCTCACGGCCATCTCGATGAACTCCTCCAGGTCATCCAGGGTGCTGACGGAGATGCCCTCCATCAAGTCGCCCGCTGTCCTGGTGCCGATGCCCAGCACGATGTTCCCATTTGTCTCCTGCACCAGGTCCCTGAACGTGCCGGTCGTGACCAGCTTGGTGGAGAAGTAAACGCCCCAGTCAACCCTCTTCATCATACTGGCGATGACGAAGCCGGGGTTGATGTAGTCCTGATCGGCATCAACGCCGGTCCAGAAAGGAGGCCCGCTCTTCAGGCCCTTCTCCTCGGCGATCTCCGCTACAGCCTGGTTGATCCCCAACCCCAGCGGCCCAGCGATGTTGTAAACGGTCACCGCATCCTTGGCGTACATCGGCTTGGCAGCCTCGTACCCCTTGGTGATGTCGCTGAAGGTGCCGGTGTAGGTCCAGAGGACGAAGTCCTTGGTGTAGTCGAAGGCCTCCTCCGGCTTGTTCTCCTTGAGCCACTCGGTGGCCCACCGGGCACCCCACTTGTAGCCGATCTCGAACTTCCAGAGAACGGGGATCTCGATCCCGAATACGCCCCCGATGTGGGGTTTATCATAGGCAGCCGCCAGCAAGGCGCCAAGGGCTCCGACCATGGCGCTCCCCTTGTGCTCCTCGTAGACGAAGTCTATCAGGTTTGGTAACGGGTATTCGTCGGGATACTTGTCCAGCACGATGAACTGGGAAAAGGTGTCAATGCCGGCGAAGTTCTTGTCCGGATACTTCCGCGCCACCTCCGCCAGGGCATCGCTCAGGAGGTACCCCACCCCAACGATGAGCTGGACATCGGGGTCCTCGGCGGCGACGGTCAGATTGGGGACGTAGTCGGCCTCCACCTTGCTGATCAGCTCCACCATCTTGACCCCGAAGTCCCTGCCGGCATCCTCGCCCCCCTTGAAGGCCATGTCGTTGAAGCTCAGGTCCCCCCTCCCGCCGATGTCGGAGACGACCGCGATCTTCATCTTCGCCCCCGCATACCAGGCGGCTGTAAGCACTTCGGCTTCCTCCGGGCTGGGGATGAGGAACTTCCAGCCAGGATGGATCAGGTCGGGATTCCTGATCTTGGCGAAGCTCGGGTCTTGGAGCTTCTTGAGATTGGTGGCTGCGACGATGGCATGGTAGGCCGGGCCACTGCCCAGATACTTCTCCGCCAGGGTCCAGAGGTTGTCACCCAACTTCACCGTGTAGGTCAGTTCCTCCTCCTGGGCCGGCGGAGCAGCGTTGGCCACACTAAGCCCCAGGCTCAATAGCAATGACAACACTACCACTAGATTAGCTAGATTCTTCTTGAACATTGTTATTCTCCTCCAATTCAGTAATTGTTATTGTTGGCTAATGGGCGGATTCCACAGGTAATTGTTCAGTAGGCATCCCTCCTTTCAACCGGCTAAAACGATCCATCGGTACAACTAGCTTAGCGCCCTTCGCTGCATTCCGTCGCTAACACCGTAGCTATTATAATCCATTTCTTCTAAAGACGCAAGCTAGCTTTAGGCCTTGGGCAGCGGTAACCTACCTCGACAACATTCGTGTCATTGCGAGGCGCTTTTTGCCGAAGCAATCTCCACCTCGCGAATTGGGGATCGCTTCAGCGGAAAAACACCGCCTCGCGATGACACTTGCAGTTTCTTCCCTTATGACTGGCGTCAACGCGCCATTGAGCAGCTCGCAATGACACGTTCGGGAGTTGCTCATATTAGAGGCGATTTCAATCGCTAACTGACTGATGGGATAGGCAAGGTGAAAACCGGGCCGTCTCGGCAGACCAGCATCCCATCCCTCTGGCAGGATCCGCAGATGCCTAAACCACAACGCATGTAGCCTTCTCTGCTCAACTGACAGGGAATGTTGCGGCCCATGCACATCTCCGCCAGCCTGTCCAGCATGGCCTCGGGGCCGCAGGTGTAGACGGCGTCGAAGTCGCCCCAGGAGAGCAGATCATCGGCTACGTGGGTCGCTAAACCCCGCACGCCAGCCGATCCGTCCTCGGTGGCGGCGACGATCCGACACCCCAACTTGGCAAAGCGCGACTCGAAGATGAGGTCTTCCCTCCTCTGGGCGCCGATGACCGCCGTGACCTCGCACCCCGCCTCCCTCGCCCTCCTGGCCAGGAAGGCCAAAGGCGCTACCCCGTAGCCGCCGCCCACCAGCAAGAGGTTCTCTCCCGCCAGCTCGAAGCCCCGCCCCAGCGGCCCGCGAAACCAGAGCCTGTCTCCGGCCCTCAGCTCGTGCAGCTCGCCGGTGAAGGGCCCTACCCGAGCCACGGTGAGGGTCAGGGGGGCCGCATTCACCAGGCTGAAGGGCTTCTCGTTCACCCTCGGCAGCCAAATCATCACGAACTGGCCAGGCTCCGCCTCTAAACTGGCCTCAAGGATGAAGGTCTTTACCTTGGCGCTCTCGGCGATGACCCGCCCTATCTTCGCTGGCTGAGGAAGATTATCTAACTGCGCAAAAGTTCTTTCTACTTTCTTCATGCATCAAAACCGCTACTAAGGGGCGTCCGCGCCCCGCCTAAGGGCAGTTCGGCCACGAAATTCGGGGCGAGGACGCCCCTCCATAGCAGGTAAAAGGTCAAAAGAACCTCCGCCGACCTACTTAGTCCTCATGGGCCATCCCTCTGAAATCGGCTATGCTCCCGTAGCCCTGCTCGGCCATGAACGAGCTCATTTCCTGAAGTATCTCCTCGAAAACCCTCACGCCCCGGTAGTAGACGGCCGAGCCGATGCCCACTGCCGTCGCCCCGGCCATGATCATCTCCACAGCATCCAAGCCCGTGGTGACCCCACCGATGCCGATGACCGGGATGCGGACGGCCTGGCATATCTCGTAGACGCAACGCACGGCGATGGGCTTGATGGCCGGGCCGCTTATCCCGCCCACCCGATTGGCCAGGATGGGCCGACCGCTCTCCACGTCAATGACCATCCCGGCCACGGTGTTGATGGCCGCGATGGCGTCGGCTCCGGCGACCTCTACCGCCTGGGCAATATCGGCGATGTCGGTCACGTTGGGCGAGAGCTTGACGATGACCGGCAGATGCGTCGCCTCTCTCACCGCTCTGGTCACGGCGGCGGCGCTATGGGGGTCGGCGGCGAAGGGGCGCCCCAATTCGGCGGCCACGTTGGGACAGGAGATGTTCACCTCAATGAAATCCGGCTCAGCCTCGCTCACCCGATGGGCTACCTGGGCGAAACCCTCCACCGTTTCGGCGAAGATGCTGGCCATGAGGGGCACGCCCAGGGGCTCCAATCTGCCTTTGGCATCTTTCAGGATGGCCGCCATCTCCTCGACGCCGGGGTTGGCCAGCCCAATGGCATTAATCAAACCGTGTCCCCAATCCAGCACGGTGGGATTGGGATGGCCCGCCCGCGGCTCTGGGCCGCACGATTTGGCCGTCACCGCCCCTGCCCCGGCCCTGGCCACCCTCTCCAACAGCTC
>JBHIEC010000218.1:0-3676 GCA_046760425.1 Anaerolineae bacterium | reverse complement strand
TTGTCGAGCTAGCATCTATTCTGGTAATAACCACTACATCTAGGGCACGTCAGGTGGCCCTTGAAGAAAGGGGGGATGTCCAGAGACCATGGTGAACCCGCAGCCACGCTGCTAAGAAGTTCCAGGTCCGAAATCCAATCTTAGCTCTATCGCTCTGGTCGAGTCCAGATCTCCCCTGGTTCAGGATGGACCGTCTCAGGGCCTGGATCTCGGACCTCGTATCTTCTGAGGAGGAGAATGAGACGACACCATGGAAAGTAAGACAAGTCCTGACAGCCTGAACCCCCTGTTAAAAATCCTCAAAGCCACCCTGGGCAGCAAATGGGGAAGCCGTATCACCTATTACGGCCTATTCCCCTCCCTGATTATCCTCAGCCTGCTGCTCCCCCCCTTCTCCCTGGGGGAAAGAGTCCTCTACTCCGACTACATCGCCATCTCCTCACAGGGTGGCTCAGTGACAGACGCCTACGGCGCGCAGTTGATCATCCCTCCGGACGCGCTGGGGAAGACGTTGCGGGTACGTATGACCCCTATCTCCAGTTCCCGCTTTCTGGAAGGTCGAGGAGGGAGCCCTGCTGCCCGGGCCGCCACCGCTATCCCCCCCTATTTGAGCCTGGCCAGCCCCTTCTACCAGTTCGACCTGCGGGGAGAACCCCCGTCCCAGGCGACCCTGGCCCTGCCCATGCTCCACGAGGCGGAACCCCTGATCACCCTGGACCTCTATGCCTGGACGGGCGACACCTGGCAGTGGCTGCCCAGCCACGTGGAGGGCCATCGGGTGGTGGCTGAGCTGACCTCCATCCCCCAGGGGGTGGCCTTGATGCAGACAGCCCCCGTCGCGCCCGCCGTGTCGGCCATAGTGCCCGCCTCCACGGTTCCCCCGGCGGGCGGAGAGGCGCTGACCGAGATGAACCCCCAAGGCCTCTACGTCCGTGACGACGGTACCATCGGCGGCCAGATCGCCCCCCTGAGGGAGCTCCATGGCTCGCTTCCCCTCCTGCCCACCCTGGGGAACGAGGTGGAGGGGATCGTCCGCAGCGACTGGGTGGACAACATCCTGATCAGCGAGGAGTTACGCCAACGGCACGCCGCCGCGATCCTGGACCTGGTCGTCGCGGAGCAACTGGACGGCGTGGACCTGGACTACCGGGGGGTTGATCCTGAGCTGCGCCTGGAGTTCACGGCCTTCGCCACCGACCTGGCCAGACGGCTCCACGGGAAGGGCAAGCAACTGATCATCACCGTGGAGGCTCCCAGACAGATTGCCCCCGGCCAGTGGGACACGGGGGCCTACGACTGGCGCGCCCTGGGCCAGGTCGCCGACCGCATCAGGATCCCGGCCCTGACCGACCCCCAGGCCTACAGACCCGGCGGCGACATGGAGGCCCTCCTGCAATACGCCGTGGGTGAGGTGAACCGCCACAAGATCCAGGTGGTCTTCTCCACCGCCAGCCGCGATTACGGGGACGGTCAGGTGATCCTCCGCTCTTACGAAGAGGCCCTGGCTCTGGCTTGCCGCATCGCCCCCCAGGGGAGCCCTCAACCCCTCCTGGTGGGCGACATGATGACCCTGGATCTGCCCTCGTTGCGGGAGTCGCAGGGCATCCACTGGGACGAGGACAGCCGGGCCTACTGGTTCACCTACGACGACGAGGCGGGCAAGAACCACATCGTGTGGCTGGAGGACGCCACCAGCCTGGCACCCAAGCTGGACCTGACCACCCAGTTCCATCTGAGGGGGGTGGCATTGCAGAGCCTCGCTGGAGGGGATGACCCGCGGCTGTGGAGTGTCCTGGCCGCTTTCCGCGAGGCGGGCATCGCCCGGGCCGAGCAGCCCCAGTTCGCCGTGGTTTGGACAGTGGAGGACGCCCAGGGACAGAAGCTGGTCCAGCATACGACCTCCCCGACCGACGCTCGCTTTGTATGGACGGCTCCCCAGCAGCCTGGCGATTACACCGTTGTCGTCGCCATCTCGAACGACGGAGGCCGCACCCTCAGCGGCGGCGATAGCGTTTCCTTCCGGGTCACCACCCCCACCCCCGAGCCAACGCCTGTCCCCACACCGACACCCGCGCCACCCGTATTTGATGCCGTGGTACGTGCCACCCGGCTCAACTTGCGAACCGGGCCGGGTACGGAGTACGAAATCGCAGGCCAGTGCCGGCAAGGTGAGGGCTTGAAGATCACAGGCAAGACAGCGGATGGTGACTGGCTGGAGGTAACGTTGACAAGTGGACAGGAGGGATGGGTTTTTGCCAAGCTGGTGGATCTGAATGTGCCGCTGGATACCATTGCCCTGGCCACCTCCATTCCGCCACGCCCCAAAGTGGCGAAGCCCGCGGCCCAGACAGCAAGCGCCGCCCAGTCGCCCGCCAGCGCTGTTCAGGCCCCGCCCCCTCGATCCCTTGCCGGCGGCGTGGATTATGGCATCCAGGTGGATGCCCTCACCGACGGAGACCACGTCCGCCTCTTCGGAGCGGTGCAGGAGCTGGGCTTCCGCTGGATCAAGCAACAGGTGGAGTGGTTCCGCTTTGAGCCTTCCAAGGGCCAGTACAACTGGGGGCCCCTGGATCGCGTTGTGGAGAGCGCCAACGCCTTCGGGCTCAACATCCTCCTCAGCGTGGTCAAAGCACCCAAATGGGCGCGGCCGGCCAACACCGATTTCAGCGTGCACGGCCCGCCCGCCAACCCCCAGGACTTCGCCGACTTTCTGGGCGCCATGGCCGCCCGCTACAAGGGCCGGGTCAGGGCCTACGAGGTCTGGAACGAGCAGAACCTGTGGTACGAGTGGGGCCATGAACCTCTGGACGCGGCGCGCTACGTCCAGTTGCTGGCCACCTCCTACCAGGCCATCAAGGCCGCCGACCCCGACGCCATCGTGGTGGCCGGGGCCCCCACGCCCACCGGCGTCAACGACGGCGTCATCGCCATTGACGATGCCCTGTACCTGGACCAGATGTACGCCGCAGGGCTGAAGAACTACTGCGACGCCGTGGGCGCCCATCCCAGCGGTTACAACAACCCACCCGACGTGGACTGGCGGACCTTCCAGGATCCCACCGCCTCCTTCGGGGCCAAGGGCCACCGTAGCTGGTTCTTCCAGGGCACCCTGGAGTCCTATCGGGCCATCATGAACAAGTACGGTGACTCCCGCAAGCCCATCTGGGTCACCGAGTTCGGCTGGGCCTCGGTAGAGGGCCTGGGCGTGGCACCGGCCACCGGCTATGAGTATGCCGCTGATAACACCGAGGCTGAGCAGGCCCAGTTCCTGGTCAAGGCCTTCCAACTGGCCGGCCAGTGGGGTGTGGGGCCCATGTTTGTGTGGAACCTCAACTTCGGCCCCGTGGCCGGTGCGGCTAACGAGAAGGCAGCCTTCGGCATCGTGCGACCCGATTGGAGCCGTCGGCCAGCCTTCGCCGCCCTGCGGGACATGCCCAAGTGAGGTGATAGGGACCAGGGATCAGGGGCTAGGGAATTTGGCTAGCGCCTTTGATGAGAGGAGGGGGTAGGGCACAGGGCTCACTTGTGCTCTACCCCCAACAACGAATTTGGCAACTATCCACCTTGTCACTCTGAGGCGGAGCGCAGCGGAGCCGAAGAGTCTCTCTGCCGTCAAAACAAGAGATTCCCTTCGGCTTCGCTCAGGGCAGGCTTCGTCGCTTCGCTCCTCAGACCT
>JBHIEC010000217.1:0-3793 GCA_046760425.1 Anaerolineae bacterium | reverse complement strand
TGTGCCCATTGACGGGCTTGCGCAGCGGTTGGGCGCAAGCCCCAATATATGGGGGTAGATGAGGGGGCGAGGGGACACCCCTCGTACTCCCCGGGCTTTCGCTGCGCACGCCGTTGACGTAACTGTGCAAATATGTTACAATAGGCTCCAAATCTCGTAGATTGCAATCTCGAAAGGAGGAGGACCCGATGAGCCGAGCGAACAAGTATGGCATCCATTGCCCCAACGGGCGCAATCCCAACTTTGACCTCATGATGCAGATGAGCGGCGACTGTTACACCCTCCTCAACGTGGAGGACTGGCTCGACGTGGCCCGGGAGATCCGCCGCCGACGATTCAACGCCATCATCCTCATCCGCTACTACCTGCCCCGCTGGTCCGACAAAGACCCCGTGGCCTGGGCGGAGGAGTGCGCCCAGACCTACCTGTTGCACAAGGATGTGACCCGCCACTGCACCTGGGCCAACGAACAGAACCTGGCTGTGGAGGGGGGTGGCGCCACGCGGGAATGGTATGAGCGCATCAACGAGTGGAACAAGCGGTTCATCCTCCGCTTCCGGGGCCTGGCCCCCGACGCCGTCCTGCATTACCCTGCCTTCGCCTACGGTCATAACGACGACCAGGACGACCGTGGCGAGGGCTGGACCGGCTACGAGCTGTGCCGCGAATCGGTCGAACAGGCCGATGTGCTGGACCATCATCCCTACTGGCGGCCGGGCGGGGCAGGCCTATGGGATGCTGACGCGGAGTGGTTCGCCTTCCGCTTCACCAAAGCCCACGCCTTCTTCCCCGACATGCCCATATTCCTGTCCGAGGTCGGTAACTTCTCCCCTACAGATCCCGACTTCGGCGACCAGATCCTCTACTACTTCAATAAGCTCTACGAATACCCTTACGTCATCGGGGCCACACCCTTCATCTGGGCCGACCCGACGGGGCATCACGCCGTGAACAACTGGCAGCGAATCCCCAATCTGGAGAGCTTTGTGCGGCGCATCGCTGAGACCTCGAAACCCGAGGTTCCCTATCCGACCCGGCCTGTGGT
Source organism: Anaerolineae bacterium (assembly GCA_046760425.1). Taxonomy (GTDB): domain Bacteria; phylum Chloroflexota; class Anaerolineae; order JBHIEC01; family JBHIEC01; genus JBHIEC01. The sequence goes on along the minus strand of JBHIEC010000217.1, from coordinate 2,748 downwards.
CGGGCCGGAGTATCCGGATGCGGCCTGGGAGCCGGCTCACCCCAACAACTACGGGGATCGGCCGCCGGGGACCACCATTGATGCCATCGTGCTGCACGCCACAGGGGGGCCAGAGGGGGTACCCCACGAGGGGATTGACCTCTACCGCGCCACGGTCAACTGGTTCAAGAACCCTAACGCCGTGGTCTCCGCCCACTACGTGGTGAGCAAGGAAGGGCAGATCACCCAGAGCGTACGGGAGGCCCAGCGAGCCCATCACGCCGGCGTCTCGGAGTATCTGGGGCGCAAGGACTGGAATGACTTCTCCATTGGCATCGAGCTGGCCAACTGGAACGACGGCGTAGACCCTTACCCGGAGGCTCAGATCAGGGCCACGGCGGAGCTATGCAAATATCTGGTGCAGAAGTATAACATACCCCGCAAGTATCTGGCCACCCACGCGCAGATCAGCGGGCCGCGCAAGAACGACCCCCTGGGCTTTGATCTGCAGCGCTTCCTGGATCGAGTATACGGGCCCGTGGGCTACGACAGTCACTACGTGCTCATGGCCCAGAACATCCCCCATAGCTGGCGCCGGGCCCTGGAACGCTACTTCGACACCTTCAAGGTCACCAATGGCCAGAGCCACGACGATGCCATGGTGGTGCACGGCACCCGACATCACATCACCCTGGTCGGCAGCCCGGAGAGCCAGTACGGGATCCCACAGGAGGTGGAAGATTTCATCCGAACTCACGCCCCCGAGATAGAGCTCGACCGCATGATGGCTACCACGGCCGAAGAACTGAAACGGGTGGCCGATGAGCGGGTGGAGGCAGGTCGGCGGTTCGGGTAGAGCAGAGGAGAGAGTTCAGGGGGGAGAGGAGAGGGTTCAGAGGAGAGAGGGGAGACTGCCATCAACTCTCTTTAGCGCTCCAGGATGATGGTCACCGGCCCATCGTTGAAGATCTTGACCAGCATCATGGCCCGGAACACGCCCGTCTCCACGTGCACTCCGGTTTCCCGCAGGAACTGAGCGAACTGGTCGCACAGGGGCTCGGCGATCTCAGGGGGAGCGGCCTTGGTGAAGCTGGGGCGGCGGCCCTTGCGGGCGTCGCCGTAGAGGGTGAACTGGGAGACCACCAGGGCCTGGCCCCCCACGTCGAGGAGGGAGCGGTTGAACTTGCCCGCCTCGTCGGCGAAGATGCGCAGGTTGGCCACCTTGTTGGCCAGCCAGCGGGCCTGGGCCTCGGTGTCATCGTGGGTTACGCCCAGGAGCACCACCACCCCCAGCCCGATCTGGCCCACCACCTCGCCGTCCACGGTAACAGACGCCTCCCTCACCCGCTGTACTACCGCCCGCATGGAAAGCCCCTTTCTAGCCCTGCCCCTCTCGCGGATACGCCAAGGTCGGGCTACTTTTCCTCAATGGTCACCTTGCGCATCACGTCGCCCCTGGCGATGGAGCGCACCACATCCATGCCCTCCGTCACCTGGCCGAAGACGGTGTACTTGCCGTCCAGGGAGGGCTGAGGGGCCAGGGTGATGTAGAACTGGCTGCCGCTGGAGCGGCGCTCGGGGTTGACGTCGTCGCCCAGGCGGGCCATAGCCACAGCGCCCTCGGGGTGGGGCCGCTTGATCTCCGCCGGCAGGGTGTAGCCCGGCCCCCCGGTCCCGTCGCCTTTGGGATCGCCGCCCTGGATGACGAAGCCCGGCTCCACCCGATGGAAGGTCAGGCCATCGTAGAAGCCCTCCCGGGCCAGGAAGACGAAGTTGTTCACGGTCTGGGGCGCATCCTGGGGATAGAGCTCTATCACGATGTCCCCTTTGTCCGTCTCGATGGTGGCCACGTAGGTTTTGTTGACGTCAATGGTCATCGTCGGCGGCTGGGAGTAGGTCTTGCGACTGACGGGGGCCGTCGTGGGGGTCAGCACAGGCACGGTAGCGGTGACCTCAGCCGTCTCCGTCAGGGCGGGCGAAACGGTCAGCGGGGCGGCCTCCGGCGTTGGCGGGGGCGCTCCTCGCCCACGTCCCAACAGATAGCCCAGGCCCAACACCGCCACGATCACCACACCTATGATGGCCGCTAAAGCCCAGGGGTTAGCCTTCAGCCGGTCGAGGAGGCTCTCCGGAGCCCGACGGCGCGCCAGCCTGCGCCGCGCGGGCGCTCTCCTCGCCCTGGAGCGCGCCTTGCGTCTCTTCCTCTTGCCCACTTCTCACCTCATCTCTTCTGAAATCTGTGGTTCGGGGCTCCAATCCGCACCACTTTCTCCTGATCATCGCGCACCCCTCGCGTGGCGTTGACGGTGTCCACCACCAGGGAGGCGTGGCGGACGATCCAGGCGTAATCGTAGCTGCTGTGCCCCGCCACGATGACCACGCAATCGCTCCCCCGGAGCAACGCCTCGTCCAGGGGGACCGACTCCAGAGTCAGGTCGCCATGGTAGAAGACGTCGTTGCCCACCCGGAAGCGCGGCACGTAGGGGTCGTTATAGACCACCTGCGCTCCCCGTTCCAGGAGCAACTCGATGACCCGCTGGGCCGGCGAGTTGCGGGCATCGTCAATGTCCCGCTTGAAGGCCACGCCCAGGATCAGCACCTTGGCCCCGCCCAGGGCCTTGCCCTGGCGGTTGAGGGCCTCGCTGATCCTGGTCACCACATGGTAGGGCATGGCCTGGTTGACCTCGGCCGCCAGCTCGATGAACTTGGTGTAGAAGTCGTACTCGCGGGCCTTCCAGGAAAGATAATATGGGTCAACGGGAATGCAGT